>JAIYAJ010000102.1 GCA_027489105.1 Zymomonas sp.
CGATGCCGCGCGCGGCGACGAACCGCTCCATGCCGCGAAGCGCGGCGTCGGCGCCTATTATGTCCGCCGTGTCCTGCCGCAGGCGCTGGGCCTGGCGGCCGCGATCCGCGAGGGCGCCGATCCGATCCTGGACGTGCCCGCCGAAATGCTCTGAGCGGGTGGGCCGGCGTTAGGCAGCGTCGGCCCCGCCTGCCTGTCAGTCGAGCAGCAACTCCCCGAACGCAGCGCGCCAATCCTCGGGCAGCGGCACCGGCCGGCGCGAGGCGCGGTCGACATAGACATGGGTGAAGCGGCCCTGCGCGGCCGCTTCGTCCTTGCCGGCACCGAAGGCCCCGAGCCGATAGGTGACGCTCGACGTCCCGATCTTCTCCACCGCCAGGCCGATCTCGACGATCTCGGGATAAGCGAGCGAGGCCGCGTAGCGACAGGCGGTCTCGACCACGAGGCCGATCGGATTGCCCTTTTCGATGTCGAGCAGTCCGCGCTCGATCAGCCAGGCGTTCACCGCCGTGTCGAACCAGCGATAATGGACGGCGTTGTTGACATGGCCATAGACGTCATTGTCCGCCCACAGCGTCTGGATGGAGGTCCAGTGGCGATAGGCAGGACGCGGCGAGAGCGGCGTGCGGTCCATTATTTCTCCTCGATCGATGCGCCGGGCAGGACGATCTGGCGAATGGCCTCGCCCGCCGCCAGCCGGTCCATCAGCATGTTGATATCGGCAAGCGGGCTCACCGATGTGAGCAGTCGCTCCACCGGCAGGCGCCCGGCGCGCCACAGCGCGATGTAGCGGGGAATGTCGCGCGCCGGAATGGCGTCGCCCATATAGCTGCCGATCAGCGTCTTGCCCTCGGCCACCAGCGAGATCGCCGGGATCGACAGCATCTCGCTCGGGTTGGGCAGGCCGACCGTCGCGATGCGCCCGCCGCGCGCGGCCCCGGCATAGGCCTGCGCCAGCACCGCAGCCTTGCCGACCGTTTCGATCACGACCTGCGAGCGGGGGAGGGCGTCGATATCGTCGGGCGCGAAGGCGCGGGCGGCGCCGAGGTCCAGCGCGAGCGCCCGCTTATCCGGCGACGGATCGACGACGCAGATGTCGATCGCGCCGGCAGCCACAGCGCCCAGCAGCGCCGCGAGGCCGACCCCGCCCAGGCCCCAGATCGTCACCGTCTCGCCGGGCGCGAGCCGCGCGCTGTTCCACACCGCGCCGACCCCGGTCAGCACCGCACAGCCGAACAGCGCGGCGATCTCGGGCGGGATGTCGCCGTCGATCTTCACCGCCGAGCGGTGATCGACCACCGCATGGCTGGCGAAGGCCGAGACGCCCAGATGATGGTGCACGCGCTCGCCCTCGCGCGACAGTCGGCTGCCGCCCTGCAACAACTCGCCCCGCCCATTGGCCGCCGCCCCGCGCGGGCACAGATAGCCGCGCCCCGACGCGCATTCCTCGCAGGCGCCGCAGGCCGGCAGGAAGACGAGCACCACCCGGTCGCCCGTTCGGAAATCGTGGTCGGTCTCGTCACCTACGCCGATAACGGTCGCGCAGGCTTCGTGGCCCAGCGCCATCGGCATCGGTCGCGGGCGGTCGCCATTGATGACCGACAGGTCCGAATGGCAGAGCCCCGCCGCCTCGATCCGGACGAGCAACTCGCCGGGACGGGGCGGGCTCAGCGAGAGGCTTTCGATATGCAATGGACGCGAGGTCGCGAGAGGCGTGTCATGGCCGCCGCTCCGGTCGAGCACGGCCGCTGTGGTGGTCGCTGTCATGGTGTCCCGTTCCTTGATCGCTGCGATCATAGGCGGGCGAGGCGGGGCTTCAAGCGCAACGCGGACTCCGTCCGTTTATCGGAAACGGGATGCTCCGCCAGGCAGCCCCTTGGGCATTGTCGGCTCCTGTGGGCCGGGCGAGCGAGCGTCGGAGATGGCGGATTTCCGGGCTGCGATTGTGGCCGCACCAGCACGGCAAAAGCGCTTGAGTACCAAGTGAAAGGAATATATACCCACCAGTATGAATCAGCGCTGAAGAGTAAGGCAGCGGTTCATCCGATTAGGGGAGGCCAGATGAAAATCCATCTTCGTACCGTCCGCAATGCGTCGCTGGCCATGCTGGTCATGTGGCCAGCGATCGTCAGCGCCCAGTCGGCCGCCAAGGCGCCGGCCGAGGACGCCGTGGCGGATGCCGCCGAGATCATCGTCACCGCGACGCGCCAGAACACCGCGCTCAGCCGCGTGGCCGCCGCCGTCAGCGCGGTCCGCGCCGCCGACATCGCGCCGGGGGGCGTGCAGAATATCGGCGATCTGCAGGTCGTCGTCCCCAACGTCTCGATCGGCGACCAGTTCGGCGTGAACCGGACCTTCATTCGCGGCGTCGGCCTGAACAATTTCGACGTCGGCGGCGAAGGTGCCGTGGCGTTCCTGCAGAATGGCGCGATCCTGCCGCGTCCGGCGCAGCAGCTCAGCGGCTTCTTCGATCTTGAGCAGATCGAAGTCCTGCGCGGTCCGCAGTCGATCCTCTACGGTCGCGGCGCGACCGCCGGCGCGATCAACATGGTGACCGCGCGCCCGAAGGAGGATCTGGAAGGCTATATCCGGGCGACCTATGGCAATTACAACGCCAAGATCCTCGAAGGCGCGGTCGGCGGCGGCCTGTCGGGCGACAAGCTGCTCGTCCGCGTGGCCGGCAAATATGAGAAACGCGACGGCTACGGCAAGAACATCTTCACCGGCGCCGAGGTCGACGACCGCGACGCCTATTCGCTGCGCGGTACCGTGATCGCGAAATTCTCGGAGACGGTCACCGGCACGGTCATCGTCGACCATTTCAAGGAAGACGACAACAACTATGCCTTCCACTATTTCGGCCCATCGGTCGTTCCCGAGGCCGGCCTGCCGCACAAGCTGATCGGTGGTCAGACGATCATCGAATTTTATCAGGCGCGCGGCGAGAAGGTGAACCTGCGCAACATCTATTCCGACCAGGAAGCGATCAACAAGCGTGACGGCTACGGCTTCACCGGCCTGCTCGACTGGGATCTGGGCGCGGCGACGGTCAAGTCGACGACCGCCTATCGCAGCTTCGACCGCTTCCAGCGTGACGATCTCGACAGTTCGCAGGTCAACCTCGCCGGACGCAACGACTATGTCGAGAAGAGCCGCTCCTTCAGCCAGGAGTTCACGGTCAACTATCAGGGCAATGGCTTCACGCTGCTTGGCGGCGCGATGTACCTGCATGAGAAACTGACGGGCTCGGTGCTCGTGCCGACCACCAATCTGGGTGTCCTGTTCGGCCTGCCGGCCAACACTTTCGACAATGGCGCCTATGAGCAGAATGGTGTCGTCAAGATCGATGCCGTTGGCGTCTATCTCCAGGGCGCGGTCGATCTGAGCCCGACCCTGAAGCTGACCGCCGGCGCCCGCTATAATTATGAGCGGCGCAAGGGCGACGGCTTCTTCCGCTTCGACGCGATCGGCATCAACATCCCGACCGACGAAACCAAGGGCTGGTCGGCGCTCACGCCGAAGCTGCTGCTGGAATATCGCCCGACCGACACCACGATGCTCTATGCCAGCGTGACCAAGGGCTTCAAGTCGGGCGTGATCAATGTCGGCAGCGCCGATCCCGCGATCAACCCGGAAACGGTCTGGAGCTATGAAGGCGGCTTCAAGCAGCGCTTCGCGGGCAATCGCGTGATGCTGAGCGGTGCGATCTTCTATTATGACTACAGCAACCTGCAGGTCAGCTTCGTCAACGCGAACAGCATCGTCCAGACGATCAACGCCGCGACCGCGCGCAACTATGGCGGCGAGCTCGAACTGGAAGCGAAGGTCACGCCGCAATTCTCGGTCAACGCCAACGCCTCCTACCTCAACGCCAAGTTCACCAAGTTCTGCAACGCTTATTATGGCGCGGCCTTCCCGGCGCGTCCGGGCATCTCCTATGCGCCGTGCCCCGGCCAGGCCGGCCTGGTCGACCTCAGCGGAAACCGTCTCCCCAACGCGCCGCGCTATTCGTTCGGCGGCGGGTTCAACTGGGATATCCCGATGGGTGAGGCCAAGATCAGTCTCGGCGGCGACATGAAGTACCAGTCGAAGGTGTTCTTCAGCGAATTCAACAACCGCGACGCGGTGCAGGGCTCCTATGTCCTGTTCAACGCCAGCGCCGCCTATCATTCACCGAACGACCAGTGGACGCTGACCGGCTGGGTGAGGAACCTGACCAACAAGTTCATCATCGCCAACAACATCATCGCGGCGGCGACCTATGCCTATCCGCGGGTCGGATCGCTGATGCCCCCGCGCACCTATGGTGCGACACTGGGCTTCAACTTCTGAACCAGGGGGGCGGATCGAAGGGTCCGCCCCTTTTTCTTACGGAAGAGAACGGGCGGCAGGATGGACAGCTTCGCGATCGGCAAGATCCAGGTGCACCGGATCGAGGAATGGGCGGGCCCCTTCGCGCCGCCGTCCGAGCTGTTCGCGGGCTTTGAGGAAGCGAGCTGGGAACGCCAGCGGCCCGAGTTCACCCCCGATTATTACGACGCCGACAGCGGCAAGGTCTTCGGCTGCCTGCAGAGCTGGGTGATCGACACGGGCAGCGTCCGCATATTGTTCGATACCGGGGCGGGGAACGACAAGGATCGCCCCAATCTCCCGATCTTCGGCAATCTCCAGACCGATTTCCTGGGGCGCCTCGCACGGGCGGGCTATCAGCCCGAGGATATCGACATCGTCGTCTGCTCGCACATCCATGTCGACCATGTCGGCTGGAACACCCGGCTCGTCGACGGGCGCTGGGAGCCGACCTTCCGCAATGCCCGCTATGTCCTGCCGATCCGCGACCGCGACTATTGGGATCCGCTGATCGACGGCGCCGGACCGCAGGGCATCGGCGCGCTGGTCAATGCCAATATGTTCGAGGACAGCGTGCGGCCGATCCTCGATGCCGGACGCGCCGAATGGGCCGACGAGGGTTGCGAGGTCGTGCCCGGCATGACGCTGCGCTGTCGCCCCGGCCACACGCCCGGCAGCATGTCGCTGCACGTCGCCTCCGATGGCGAGAAGGCGATGTTCGTCGGCGACATCGTGCACCATCCCGCGCAGGTCTATCGCCCCGACTGGAACAGCATCTTCTGCGAGGACCAGGACCAGGCGCGCGAGACGCGGCGGACCCTGCTGGAGGAAGCCGCGCGCGAGGAAGCGCTGCTGGTGCCGGCGCATTTCGCGGGCGCCCATGCGGCGCGCGTCGTTCGGGACGGCAAAGGCTTCCGACCGGTCTTCACCGGCCTGCTGCGATAGCCTTGTCGTACGCGGGCGCGTGACGCGCCCGCCGGTCAGGACGCGCGGGCCAATCCGGTCGCGCGATCGCGATCCACACCCCAAGCCTTCAGCCGGTCTTCTCCTCCTTCGCCGGGAAGTCCCGGTGCCGAGGAAATCTCCGCCGGCGTGCGGCTGAGGCGGGGGGCGGGTGCCGGCTGCAACTCGCCGTCGACCGCGACATGCACCTGCCGCTCGACATTGGCCGGGTGCTCCAGCGCTTCTTCGGGGCTCAACACGGGGGTCACGCAAGCATCGAGCCCGTCGAAATGCGCTACCCACTGATCGCGGCTACGCGCACGCACGATGGGTTCGATCCGCGCGGCACGTTCGGCCCAATGCGAGGGATTCAGATGGTCGCCGAACTCGGCAGGGTCGAAGCCTAGCCCGGTCACGAAGGCCGCGTGAAATTGGGGTTCGAGCGCGCCGACCGCGATGAAACCACCATCGGCGGTCTCGTAGCAGCGGTAGAAATAGGCACTGCCGTCGAGCACATTGCCGCCGCGCCCTTCATGCCAGCGGCCCATGCGCGACCAGGCGAAGATCTGCGTCAGCAGCAGCGAGGCCCCGTCCAGCATCGCCGCATCGACCACCTGGCCGCGTCCGCTGGTCGACCGCTCGACCAGCGCCGCCAATATCCCCGACAGCATCATCATGCCGCCGCCGCCGAAATTGGCGGCGAGGTTGATCGGCGGCACGGGCGGGCCGTCATGCGGCCCCATCAGATAGAGCCCGCCGGTCAGGGAGAGATAGTTGATGTCATGGCCTGCCTTGTGCGCCAGCGGGCCGGTCTGGCCCCAGCCGGTCATGCGCGCGTAGATCAGCCGCTGGTTGAGGCTGGTCAGCCGGTCGGGGCCGAGATCGAGCCGTTCCATCGCGCCGGGGCGAAAACCCTCGACAAGCACATCGGCCTTGCCGACCAGTTCCAGCGCCAGAGCGAGATCCTCGGCCGACTTCAGGTCGAGCTCGATCGAGGGACGGCTGCGGTTGAGATAATTGTGCCTTTCGTCGCCCCCGCCAAAGGCCTGGGCGCCGCGCCGGTCGATGCGCAGCACCTCGGCGCCCATGTCGGCCAGCATCATGCAGACGAACGGGGTGGGGCCAAGGCCTGCAAACTCGACGACGCGAATGCCCGCCAGCGGTCCGGTCATGCGGGCTGTCCGATCATCTCGGCCCTGATCCTCTTCTTGTCGATCTTGCCGGTCGCACCCAGCGGGATGCGATCGACGAAACGAACCTCGTCGGGCATCCACCATTTGGCGATGCGGCCTTCGAGATGGGCGCTCAACTCCCCGGACGTGGCGGTGGCTCCCTCGCGCGGTTCGACGATCAGCAACGGGCGCTCGCCCCAGCGTTCGTGCGGCTGGCCCACTACGGCGGCATTGGCCACGGCCGGGTGGCTCATCACCATATTCTCGATCTCGATCGACGAAATCCACTCGCCGCCCGACTTGATCAGATCCTTAGACCGGTCGGTGATGCGAACGAAGCCATGTTCGTCGATCGTGGCGACATCGCCGGTGTCGAACCAGCCATCGGCGTCCACTATGTCGGCGTCGTGCCGGAAATAGGCGCCCGCGACCGTCGAGCCGCGCACCATCAGATGCCCCGGTGTCACCCGGTCGTGCGGGACGATTTCGCCATCCTCGCCCTTCAGTCACAGGTCGACGTCGAACATCGGCCGGCTCTGCTTAAGCGCCTGCGCGCGGCGCTGTTCGGCGGGCAACGCGGCCGTGGCGACGGTGGGGCTGGCTGCCGTCGCGACCGGCGAGGTCTCGGTCATGCCCCAGGCATGGACGACTTCCACGCCATGGTCATCTTCCAATGCCTGCAACAGCGCTGGCGGACAGGCGGAGCCGCCGATCAGGACACGCTTGAGCGTGCCCAGCGAGCCACCGCTGCGCGCCAGATGCTGGAGCAGTCCCTGCCACACCGTGGGTACGCCGGCGGCGAAGGTCACGCCCTCCTCGTGGATAAGGCTTTCGAGCGAGGCACCATCGAGACGGGCGCCCGGCATCACCAGCTTCGCGCCCGAGGCCGGCGCCGAGAAGGCAATGCCCCAGGCATTGGCGTGGAACATCGGCACGACCGGCAGGACGACGTCACGTGCCGAGAAATTCATGAAGTCGTGCTGCAGCGTCGCCAGCGCATGGAGATAGTTGGAACGGTGCGAATAGAGCACGCCCTTCGGCTGTCCGGTCGTGCCCGAGGTGTAGCAGAGGCCGCAGGCCGCCCGCTCGTCGATCCCGGCCCAGTTGGCTGGAGAAGCAGCTTCGCCCAGGAAGGCCTCATAGCCGATCGTGGGGAAGGGGGCGTCCTCGGCCGAGCCGTCGGGGAACAGCACGACCTGTTCGATCGACGGACAGTACGGAAGCACCCGGGCAAGCAGCGGGATGAAGGCGGCGTCGGCCAGCAGAATACGGTCGGCGGCATGGTTGATAATATAGACGATCTGTTCGTCGAACAGGCGCGGATTGACCGTGTGGCAGACGGCGCCGATGCCCATGACACCATACCAGGCCTCGACATGGCGCGCATGGTTCATCGCCAATGTGGCAACGCGGTCGCCCTCGACGATGCCGCGCCCCAGCAGCGCCGACGACAGCAGGCGGGCACGATGGGCTATGTCGGCATAGCTGGAGCGCTCGGTCTCACCGATTACGGTCCGCGAGACGACCGGCGTCGTCCCATGCCAGCGGGCGGCGAAATCGATGAAGCGGTCGACGGTCAGGGCATGATCCTGCATCAGCCCGGCCAGCGTCACCTTCTCCGTCATCGCCCCCGATCCTCCTTGGCGCATCACTTTCGCCCGCCGCGCGTAGTCAATCGCCTACCAACGGGTATTTTGGCCGTCAAGCAAGCGGGAGTGCTTGTTATGAATAACGGTCCGAAAATATACTATACAGTAGGTTCGCCCTGTGGCACTATCTTTTCTGCCCGGTCGAACGGGCGGAGTGGATGCGAGGAGGAGGACCAGGTGAGCAGCGTCACCGCAGGCCAGATGGGATTCACCGCGACCGAGAAGGTGACGTTCGGGCAGCCCGCCCGCGACGCCATTCTCGCGCAGGCGGAGGCGATGGGTGCGCGACGCGTGTTCCTGCTCGCCTCGGCGACATTGCGCAACGACACCGATGAGATCAGGCAGATCGAGGCGGCGCTGGGTGACCGTCATGCGGCGACCTACAGTGGCATCGCCCCGCACGCCCCGCGCAAGGACGTGCTCGCGGCGGCCGACGCCGCGCGCGACGCACGGGCCGATCTGATCGTCTCGATCGGCGGCGGTTCGGCCACCGATGCGGCCAAGATTGTTGCGCTGCTGATCAAGCACGACGTGCGGACCGTCGAGGCGTTCGAGCCGCTGCGGACCTATGTCGACGATGCCGGCAACGTCATCAACCCGATCACGGTCGGCCCCGATATCCGCGTGATCTGCGTGCCGACGACGCTGTCGGGCGGCGAGTTCAACGCGCTGTCGGGTGCGACCGACGAAGTCACGATGCACAAGCAGGGCTATGAGCATCGCAACATGGCGCCGATCATGGTCGTACTCGATCCGGCGATCACTGTGCACACGCCGCAATGGCTGTGGCTGTCGACCGGCGTGCGTTCGGTCGATCATGCGGTCGAGACGCTGGCCTCCTATCAGTCGAACGATTTCGCCGATGGCCTCGCCGATAACGCGCTGCGCCTGCTGGCGGAGGGCCTGCCTCGCGTGAAGGCCGATCCATCCGATCTCGAAGGCCGGCTCAAATGCCAGATCGGTGCCTGGCAGTC
>JAIYAJ010000313.1 GCA_027489105.1 Zymomonas sp.
CCAACTGAGCTAACCGCCCGAGGAGACTGCGTTTAGGGATTTTTTTCCGCTACGCAAGACGCGATTATGACGAAGTCTCAATTAGGGATTAAAACCTTCGACAAGCAGAGTTCGTAGGTGATGTCCGAAGCCCGTCGCGTATTGCCTTCGCTAGAATGGCACTCAAATCGCTTGCTCTCATTGACCAGCAACTTTAACCCACCTCGGCCTGGCCGGGGGTACTTAGATCTGATGGCCTCAGGAGCAACGATGGATCGCGCCAAACTGCGTAACTGCGCCATATTGGCAGCAGCGTTTTCGATCTTCGCTCTCCTCTTTCTTTACCCATGGGCTTCAGGCTGGAAAGCGCGATATGTGCGCTTCGGCGTTCCTGCCATCACTTATCCTGGCGCTGACTCGCGAACCATCCAGGTGGCCGCCTATTGCGGCAACCACGGCTTTTCCTACTCCACCCCAAATGATTGCTCACGGCAGGCAGCAATCGTAACGTCGATCTACCCCGAAGCACAGATTCCACCGCTCAACTATCCTTCGCTTTGGCCACGTCTTTATGGCGTTTTTGGCGATTTTTCGGAATCCTTTTTCCGCGTCTTCTGGACCGCCAACGCGCTGCTGTTCGTGGCCACCGTTGCACTGCTCTCCTGGCGCTACTCGGCGTTGACCTTCCCTCTCGCGATCTTCAGCCCGATCTCGCTGCTCGCAATAGAAAGAGGGAATATCGATGCTACCGTCTTTTTTGTGACCTTTGCACCCCTCGCCATTCTGCCGCTCGGTGCAAAACGATCTCTCGGGTTCCTCTTTGGCCTGTCGGCGGCATTAAAGCTTTACCCGGTCTTCTCGCTGATGGCTCTACTGCATCCCCAAAAGCCGTGGCTCGACAGACGCCTTCTCCAAGGCCTTGCTATTGCCGCTCCATTGATCTTGTTTTCGTTCACCGAGATGCCCGAGATGGTCGCAAGAACGACTCAGGCGTTCTCGACCGCCTACGGGCTGATGTCTGCCCGCTTCGCTCCACATCTCGGCCCCTATGCAAACTGGTCCTATGGGGCAATACTGGCCTATTCGGCGATCTGGCTGGTCGCGATCATCAAGCTGCCGTCAAAGCTCAAGTCGTGCGCCAGCTTCTCGGACGATATGGGAAATCTGGATGAAAGGGCCGTGACCATAGCACTCGTTTCCTTGTGCATCTTTCTGGGAACCTTTTTGGTTTTCACCAACTGGGCTTACCGGCTGATCTTCTTGATCCCGGCCTTCATTGTGATGGCAGGTAGGTTACGTAGCCCGGTGCCGAGAGTGATTTGTGCCAATATACTCTTCGTGTTTTGGATTCCGATCGTCCCTCATGGCTGGCTCTTTGAGAATATTGGCTGCTACTCCCTCGCTTTGCTTAGCTCGATATTAGCGATCGCAATGTGGTCCTACCAGCGGGCCAAGGCGAGCCAACTCTAATGCACACTGGTGGAATGCTTGGGCCACTTGAGGCACACCCGGCACGCTTATGCCGTTGGCGGAGCACGATATTAGATCGGTGGATTCACGTAATGAACGCAGGACAAGCGTGGAGCTGTTCATTGTCATGGCATCCGAGGGCCACCTGAATGAAAGCCAATAAAGTAATCGGCCTTGAAAGCCTGAGAGGAATCTGCGCCATTCTAGTTGCTTTTGGCCACATATTGCATTGGTCCAATACAGCTCAATTCGAAAACTGGCTAATATACGGAGTATGCGTATTTTTCTCTATATCTGGTGCCGTTCTCTATGTAAATTATAATAAAATTGAAAGACTTGACGATTTTATAATTAAAAGAATTGCTAGACTTTCCCCTCTATATATATTCTCTATGGCAGCTACATATGTCGGCCACAACTGGCCTGTAGGATGGGACGCCGTTTTCAACCTACCAATGACTTTTGGCCTATTCCAGAATCGATGCGCCGTTACTGGATGCTGGTCGCTCGGAGTAGAATTTGTTCTTTATTTACTTTTCCCAACTCTACTAGCTTTCACGAATAATTTTAGATCCTGCTCTCTGATGCTTGTATTTCTGCTGTGCCTAAGAATCGCCGGCATTGAAGATGCAAAAGGCCACGATTGGTGGAGCTTCTATATAAACCCAGGCAACTTTGCCTTTTTGTTTTTCGGAGGCATGGTCATTGCAAAGTATGCCGATCTTATTAATTTGCCTAAATATTTATTAATTATGATTTCTATATTTTGTTTTATTTCATTATTTGGATTCAGAACAAATGATTATTTAGTTTTTGGTTTTTATGGATTTTTTTATCCAATTATTTGTATTGTTCTCGTATTTTCTTTTTGGTCAATAAGACTTCCCTTAAGCAATTTCCTAGGACAAATTAGCTACGGAATGTATCTACTACACCCCATAGTTTGGGGATTATTTCATACAGTGATAAAGCTACCGGTTTGGGCGTGCCTTGCGATCACCCTCCCAGTAACAGCTATTTTTTCTTGGGTAATGCTAATAATATTCGAAATACCCGCGAGGCGCTATATTCTAAAGCTCTGGAATATAAATAAGTTACCCTCAATTCGTCATGAATGACAAGCAATTCTATTTATTATTTAAATTTGCGAAATACTTTAATATATCAAAGTGCCCATTGATTGACTTCGACAAGCCCCTATAGTGTCCTATTCTAATGAATTTTAGATTTGATGGAATTTCGCATGACGTATCTAAATTAGATGAACCAGCGCCATCAATTATAGAAACTTGATTTTTCTGAAAATGAATAGTAATATCTGTCCCTCCTAAAGGTGACGCTACAACTGCTGCATCCACCTGTATAATCGAATCTTTTGTAATAAATGCTGCGAGCTGTGTAGCAGATTTTCGATATAGCTCGATAGCGTTTGCAGAGCTGTCATCGTCGATGCAGATTGGTTCTGCGTCATTGTACTTTGGAAAATCGCACCGCACTATAATCGTCCCGGCACCTTGATTGAGCGCCGCACCGACAGCGCCCGCAGCTATGATAGGAATATCCATCATCCGCGTCGCCGCCCCACTGGTGGTCGGAATGTAGGACGTCGCAAAGCCCCCTGCCTCAAGCTGTTCGCCCCACAGATGCAGTCCGGACGCTCCATCGCCAGCATATGTATCTCCTCCGTCGGCCGTCGCGCAGGACAAGGAAACCGCCACCGCTCCGGCCGTGGCGGTGAAGCTCAGCGAGACCCGGAACCAGCCATTGCCAGGGGCTCGATCGCGGCGATCGGCGCACCGGTTCCGGAGACACTGCCCATCACCCCCG
This sequence comes from Zymomonas sp., assembly GCA_027489105.1. Next base: position 3,277 of record JAIYAJ010000313.1, read on the forward strand.
CAGAAAGGTTGCAATAAGCGATCGCCAGGCCGCCGCAGGCCAGCTTTGCCCAGCTTCGGCCCCCTGGCTTCAGATAGACCGACCGCGTATAGGCGCCCGCGTTCAGCGTCGCGGTCTGGCTGAAACCATGGACGCCAGTCGTCCCATCTTCGACGATCCTCGCGGCGGTGGCGCTTCCCCCCGGCGTTAGCGCGGTGGTCGCGACAACCGAACAGCGCGTCTTCGTCCAGCTGGATGCGTCGAAATTCTCCGAATGCAGCAGCACATTGGTCCGCTGATCCTCGACCAGGAGACCGCGCGGACGCAGCGTCACCGGATCATGGCTGAAGCGGGGCTGGTGCGCGCCCACCGTCTCGACATGCCCGTTGGCGTTGATCCGGGTTGCGGGCGATGCGCGGGTGAAGCTGATCCGGCTGTCGAGCGCCGAAATCGTCGTGAAGTCAAAGTCGAGCAGCGCTCTCGGTCCGCCCCCGGCGGACAGCCCCAGCCCGCCGCCGAGATGCATATCGGGCAGTCGGAGTCTGGCGGGCAGCATCATGACATTGTCGTCGGTCATCGGTTGTCCTCTGCGATGGCGCGCCATGCTTCCGCAGTGGCGCGCTGGCGGATTGCGCATTCGGCATAGGAAAGAAGCAGGTCAGCCTCCCAGGCCGCCCGCTCGGGGTCGATCGCCGGCACCGGCGGCACCGTCCGGCACGCGCTCGCCAGATTGGCCGGCAGGGGCGGCATTGGCCCGGGCGCGGACATCCTCGAGCAGGCGCAGCACGTCAGGCCGTACAGCGCAATCGGCAGGCAGCGGAGCTTCACGATAGACCTCCATGATGCGGGTGCGGACCTGCGGACGCTGGGTGTCCAGCACGCGGCGCTCGGCTTCGAATGTCTCGGACGGCCGGTCGAGCGCCCGCCGGGCCACCAGCCGGTCCTGAGCAGCGCGCGCCGCCGCCCGCGCC
>JAIYAJ010000070.1 GCA_027489105.1 Zymomonas sp.
AGCTCCTATTTACCTCGGGGGCCACGGAAGCCAATAATCTCGCGATCCTCGGTGTAGCGAACAGCGAGGCCGATTATCAGCCTGCGCGGCGCAAAATTCTTATCTCCGCTGTTGAGCACAAAGCAGTTCTCGAACCAGCCGCGTGGCTCGCCTCACACGGTTTCAACGTCGAGCACATCTCCGTCGAGGCCTCCGGACGAATTAATCTCGAACACTTGCGAGAGCTCGCGACTGACGACGTCCTCCTTGCATCCGTGATGCTCGTGAACAACGAAACAGGGGTCATCCAACCGGTTCAGCAAGCCGCCGAGATCGTCCATTCAGTGGGTGGGCTGTTCCACTGCGACGCAGCCCAGGCCGCCGGCAAAATTCCGATCAACATCCTCGATCTCGACGTCGACTATCTCAGCCTCTCCGGCCACAAATGCTACGGCCCGATGGGCATCGGCGCCCTATTCGTCTCGGCCACGGCACCGAAGCCGGCACCACTATTCTTCGGTGGCGGCCAGCAAGGTGCGACTCGACCCGGGACTGAACCAGTTCCGCTGATAGCGGGCTTCGCTGCTGCGGCTGACATCGCTATGGCGCAGATTGAGGCAGATGCGAAGGAGTGTCAGCGCAAGATGGGACGCCTGCTCGACGGGCTGTGCTTCCGACAGCTACGCTTCAAGATTGTGGGTGACAAAGCAAACACCGTCCCCGGCGGCGTGGCGATTGCTATGCCGGGTATCGACGCAGATATGCTGTGCGCAGCGCTTGCTCGGGACGTGTCGATCTCGACCGGGTCCGCCTGCACGTCCGGGCAAATCAGGCAGTCTCATGTTCTTGAAGCGATTGGATTTTCCAATGCGGACGCGCGAAACGTCATTCGACTGTTTTGCAATCGATACACCACCGATGCTGAAGTCGAAGAGGCCATTCATCTGATTTCCGACGCAGCCGCACGATGCCGGCTTGCTACTGGAGAGCTTCACCAGTAGCTATATGGCATGGCTCGGGGTGGTATTAAGTTCGATTCGAAGGTGCAATTTGCGGGGCACGAAACCTTCCCGCTTCGGCTCCTGTGGCTGAAAAAAGCCTATGACGCCGTCGGCACGGGTGCGCCTGTGGGAACATTCCAGGAACAGGACGCTATTGCACGCTTTGGCGTCGGTCGCAACATGGCCGTTTCAATGCGATATTGGGCTGTTGCCTCGGGGTTTTTCGAAGAGGCAGACCGCATAATCAAGCCAACGGCGATCGGTCACGCCGTTCTGGCCGACAACGGTCTCGACCCATTCCTTGAGCAGGCGGCGACAATCTGGCTCGTGCATTGGCATATCGCGAGCACGCAGTCGAAGGCGACCACCACCTTCTACGCGTTCAACGTCCTTAACGCGCTCGAATTCAACCCAGCAAGTCTCCTTGACGAGCTGTTCGGCTTGGCCAGCGCACAGGGGCTGCGCGCGACGCGCGGCACGCTAAAGCGCGATATCGAGGTGTTTTTGCGCAGCTATGTCAGGCGTGCGGAATCCTTCACGGAGGACGCCGCCGAACCCCTTCTGGCAGAGCTTGCCCTTATCCGTGAAGCACGCCTTGGCGGCTGGTACGAGTTCGTGCGAGGTCCGAAGCCAACTCTGCATGATGCTGTCTTCGCTTACGCGCTTGGCCAGTTCTGGGAACGCAGCGGGGGGGCGACCACCCTTACGGCTGAACAGGTCTGCTATGCACCGGGTTCGCCGGGTCGGGTGTTTAAGCTCGACGAGGATAGCGTCGTCACCCGCTTGATGCGAGTCGATGATGTCACCAACGGCGCATGGCAGTGGGTTGATACGGCCGGGCTGCGGCAGATTCAGCGGTCAGCCGAGGTTGACCTTTCGAGCCTAGCACCAGCGGCGTATCGGCGAGGCCCCGGCTGGAGGGTCGCCGCATGACGACGCTCGCGGCAAGGGTGACCATCGATCGGCGTTTTACGCGTTCCGCCCGGCTCGACGCGGATCTCAATGGGACGCCGCCTCTTGTGGGCTACGTTCTGCAAGCGACGGTAGCCAAATCGCTTACCATTTTGGCCGAGAGTCAGATCGAAAGCCAACAGGGCGCCTTCACATGGACCGGCCCTTATGGTGGGGGCAAATCGAGCGCCGCGCTTCTCCTCGCCAATCTCGTGGCAGGGCCGCGAGCCAACCGGAAGATCGCGCAAGAGCTCGCCGGCGAAACATTGGCGAGATTGTACGCCAAAGCCTTTCCAAAAAACGGACGCGACTGGAAGGTCGTTGCCGTCACGGGCGGGCGTGTTCGGCTTCGCGAAGCGATCGCAGATGCCGCCGCGACCAGCTTCGGATGGGACGAGCCTGCGCGCGAGCGGTTCGGAGCGAGTGATGACGCCCTTATCGAGGCCCTCCTTCCTGCAAAGGGTGATAGTGGTACCCTCGTCATACTCGACGAGCTTGGCAAGATGCTTGAGCACGAAGCGCTCGAAGGGGGCGACGTTCACCTGCTCCAGGATCTGGCCGAGCGCTCATCCCGTAGCGACGGTCGTCTTGTCGTCATCGGCATACTGCATCAATCGTTCGAGCAATACGCCGCCCGTGCCGCGCGCGACGCACGGCAGGAATGGGCCAAGGTTCAGGGCCGCTATCAGGACATTGCCTTCCTAAGCGGCGCCGACGAGACCGTCGCCTTGCTCGGCCGAGCCATCGCAAGCGTTCCTCCGTCGACCGCGATCGAGAATGCACGCATCGTTGCTGAGTCCGTCGCCAAGCGCCGTCCCACCGAAACGGCAGTGCTTGCGCAAGCGCTGGCGAACACCTGGCCGCTGAATCCGGTTACCGCACTTCTGCTCGGCCCGGTGTCCCGAGCACGGTTTGCGCAGAACGAGCGCAGTGTCTTTGGCTTCCTCAGCTCGGCCGAACCGGCCGGATTTCAGGAATTCCTCACATCCACCGAGCTTGGCGCAGGGACCTACGATCCCGCAATGCTTTGGGACTATCTGACATCAAACTTCGGGATGGCGCTGGCCAGCGGCCAGGATGGCAGCCGATTCAGTCTGGCGTTCGAAGCGATTGAGCGTGCCGGCGCCAAGGGCGGTGCGCTCCATGTCGCGCTGACGAAGTCAGCCGCGGTGCTCGAATTCTTCCGCAATGGCTCCGGCCTCGCCTTGGCCGACGATTTCCTTGCGGCCGCCCTTCCCTCGGCTACTCCTAACGAACGAAGCGCCGCCATCCAGGACCTGTTGGACTGGGCGATCTTGATCCGACAGCCAAGGCTCGGCGGATATGCCCTCTTCGCCGGCAGCGATTTCGATCTGGATGAGGCGATCGGTCGTGCCCTCACGCCGGTCGGCAATAGGCAGCTTGAGGGAATCCCACAGCGTGCCGGCTTCGGGTTCACCGCCGCAAAGCGCCATTACTTTATGACCGGTGCCCTGCGCACGTTTGAGATAGCGCTACACATCGTCGGCCAGGACGACACGGCGGACGGTCTTGCCACCGCGCTGCTCGGGCGGGCGCAGCGCGGCAGCGGGCTTTTGATCCTGGCGCTCGGCGACGGCTCGATCCCAGCAGGCGAGGTCGATGCGCTTGCAAAAGCGACGGCTAAACAGCTCAAGCGGTCGGGGCGGACCATCGCTGTGGGGGCGGCGGTGGACAGCTTCGCGCTCCGCTCCACTTCCGCGGAGCTGCTGGCGATTGAGCGCGTCGTGCGCGAACATCCCCAGCTTGAAGGCGACCGAATTGCGCGTCGAGAGATCGCCGCGCGACAATCACTTTGCGTCAATGAACTTCACCGAACGCTGGAGGCGGCGCTGGAAACAGCGAAGTGGTTCCTGGCACCGATGCCTAACAAGGTGCTGCGCGAACCGCTCGCTGTCATAGCAAGCGCGCTTGCGGACGCTGGCTTTCCCTACGCTCCGATCCTGAAGAGCGAGCTGCTTCAGCGCGACAAGCCCTCCTCTAACGCCATGGCGGCGTTGCGCGACCTCGCACACGCAATGGTCATCGATTTCTCCAAGCCTGACTTAGGGATCACCGGCTTCCCGGCCGAGCTAGGTCTCTACCTGACGGTGTTGAGGCCGTTCGGCCTGCACCGCGCCGATGCCAACGGCATCTTTGGGTTCGAGAACCCGGATGACAGCCCCGAAGGCCAGTCGCTCCAGCCCGCATGGGATCTGATCGACAAAGCGGGCGCCGACGGTCTCGACACAGTGTTCAGGCAGTGGGCATCGCCCCCTTATGGCATCAAGGCCGGTGTCATGCCGGTACTGGCGCTCGCTTACATGCTGGCGAAGCGCGAGAGTGTGGCGGTCTATATCGACGGCATCTACCAAGCTGCGCTCAACGATGTCGTCGTCGACAAGCTTCTTCAAAAGCCGGAGGCTTTTCGCCTTCGTAAGGTCGATCGATCAGTCCGAGAGACCGCCTTTCTGAGCGGCTTGGCAGAGCGTCTCGAAGTCGAAGTACGCGACGGTTCCCTGCCGGTTGCGGCGGCGTTGTTTCAGCGCTTCGAAGCGCTGTCATCTTTCGCCAAGCGCACCCAGAGACTGGACAAGGACGCGCTCGCGCTCCGCGCTATCGTGTTGAAAGCGGACGATCCCGAAGCCCTGCTGTTCGAAGCGCTGCCGCAAACCTTTGGCGATCGCCTCTCGCCCGAGCTCGTCCATGCCGGCCTCTTGGCCTGCGAGGCGAGCTACGAACTTCTCCTCGTCGAACTGCGCCACGCACTCGCTCGTGCCTTGGGCGTCGATATCGCCACGTTCGGCGGCATGACCGAGCGCGTCGCTGCGATCAAAGGCTTGACCAACGACTATGCCTTCGACGCCTTCGCGGATCGCTCCGCCGCGGTCGAGCAGGAAACGGGGGACATCGAAAGCCTTGTGAGCGTCCTACTGCACCGACCCGCTCGGAGCTGGTCTGATCGCGATCGTGAGGAAGCGCTCACTGAGATCGCCCGGTTCGGTCGGCGTTTCCGCGAGCTTGAGGCGTTGGCCGTCGTGCGGGATCGTAAGTCGCATACTGAAGCCCTGGCACTTGTCGTCGGATTGGATCCCAAGACCTCTCCGCTCATGCTGAGCTTCGTCCTGAACGACAAAGAGAAGAAGGCCGCAGCGACCCTCGCAGACTCCGTCGTCGCCGGCTTGCGCGCTGGCAATAAGGGCGGGCGGGTTCGGCTCGCCGCGCTTGCGCGGGCCGTCGCCCTGTTAGCGGCCGAAGCAGATAACGAGATCGAGGCAGCATGATTCAGGAACGCCATATCCTCGGTATTTCCGGAGGACGTGATAGTGCTGCGTTGGCAGTATACATGCGCCAATATCATCCGACCTTGCCGATTGAATATTTCTTCACCGATACGGGAAAGGAGCTGCCCGAGGTCTACCAATTCCTCGACAAGCTTGAGGGCTTCCTCGGTCGCCCAATCCAGCGCCTGAATCCCGATCGCGATTTCGATTTCTGGCTCGAAGAATACGGCAATTTCCTGCCCTCCCCACGCACGCGCTGGTGCACTCGCCAGCTAAAGCTTCGTCCGCTGGAACATTGGCTCCGGCAGGATCTCGACAATGGGACCGTGGTCCACTCCTATGTTGCGATCCGCGCCGATGAGCCGAGCCGCGAAGGCTATCAGGCGACGCATCCGAACATGCGTGTGCATCTCCCACTCCGTGATGCCGGAATTGATCGGCCGGGCGTCCTTGAGATCCTCGACCAGTCTGATGTAGGCGAGCCCGCATACTATCAATGGCGATCGCGCTCAGGCTGCACCTTCTGTTTCTTCCAGCAGAAGATTGAATGGGTACGACTCTCCGAGGAACACCCCGATCGCTTCGCGGAGGCCGTCGACTATGAGAAGACGGCCTTACGCGACGGCTCTCCTTTCACCTGGAGCCAAGGCGAAAGTCTCACCGAGCTGATTGCTCCGAAGCGGGTCGACCAGATCAAGAACGACTATCAGAAACGGCGGGAGCGCCTGCTTCGAAGTCGTCGGCTCAACCCGCTGTCGGCGAACACTGCGGAGACGATCGACGATGTCTATGGCATCGACGAAGCTTCGAGCGGCTGCGTGATCTGCCACAAGTAGGAACGCCGATCGGAGCCGTGGCTCGTACCAGCAGAACATGACGCCTCAGAGGCTTTCCAGATAATCGTCGATGCCGCTGAAGCGGATGTTTCTCCGGTTTCGTGATTGCACGGCTGCACGATCGTCGATCGAAATCGAGATCGAACCCTCCCGTTGTTTTTTTGGTTCGGTAGATCCGGTGTACTTTACCCAAAGCTCGAGATCGTACTGCCCATCGGTCCACATCGCCACGTCGAAACCGTCCTTGCGTACCGGGACGAAATTCAGGTGCGCGGAGACGGCGCTGCCGGGATTGATCGCGATCTCGGAGAAGGGCAGATCCGCCCCGTCTAGGGGAGTGTCGGCGGTATTGCCCAGGCGGACCAAGGAAATCGGGTGGTAAAGCATCCTTAGACCTTGGCCGTTGATTCTCAGGAGAAACCACTCGACGACCGCCAGGCTGTATCCCGAGTTTATCACGGTGATCGGTAGGGTCAGGTTGAAGGCCTGTTGGCCCAGTGTTTCTGGCGATGAGAGCTGCAGGTTACTCCACAGGATGTCGCAGTTGGTGGATATTCTCTTTTCGACAGCACCGGGGTACGCGATAAGAACGGATTCCCGAAGCCAACCGTCAAATTCCTCACGAGTGAGCCGGCGGGCTCGTATCGAACCGTCAAGAAGGCGTGCGGAAACCAATGCGACCATGTCTTCTCGCATCGGCAGCGGTATCGGTGGGAAGAGTTTGGACAGAAGGTAGCGATCAAGCCGGGTTATCGCCTGGTCAATTAGAGCAAGAGTATCCATGGAAGTCGGGACTGGAACATCAACTCCGTGGAAAGGCCCGTCATCAAGCACTGCTGCGGCTATTGGTCCCGCCAGCAGCAACTGATACCGATCAGCTGATCGCGAGGCGTTCAGCTCTTTGCACCACGCCTCAACAGCGCCTTTGCCTATTTGATTCTTCGAAGACTTGACTTGCTGGGCCAATGTCGAGCCCGAAAACTCCCAAAAGATGTCGACCTTGTCTCCCGCAATGTCCGGCTCAAGCGTTACCGACTCCCAGCTCGAACCTTTCGGGTCTAAAGCATCGAGAAGGCAGATGAGCGTCTGCACCAAAAAGCCGCGGATCGCGTCTTGCCCGCTCATCTACGACACACCTTTCAGCTTTTGCAGCATCACCCTTCTTCGGCCTCAAAGAAATCCATCGCCATGCGGCCCCATTGCAGGCGGAGCTCCTCAATCGTTGCCCTAACCTTCTCGCTGGGAGCCTCATCCTCCAAACGCGCCCAAGCCGCGATCAGAGAGAGAACCTCCTTGGGATAGGAATTACCCGGCAGCTCATCGTCACTTCGAAGCGCCTCGAAAAGGCGCTGGTGCACAGGATGTCTGGTATTCAACGTGATCAGAATAACGCCGCCGGTCGTACTCACGTCGAAGATTGTCTGGCCCGAAATGTCTGAATGGCGGAACCTGAACTTTATCGTCTTGGTGACATAGTCGACCGCGATCTGCTTCGCGGTCGCGCCATCGACGCCGTCGTTGAGGATCTCCTTGGTCAAAGCTTCCGTGCGAGCCGCCTCGGGATCACCTTCTGATCGGTCGCTTCGGCCCGTATCGCCGATGCGATCTCGCCTGCGGTTCACAGCATCTGTGGCCGCTTTTTCTGCCTTGTTCGCATCCGAATCCTTTTGACGCGCCGTGCGCTCTCCGAGACGCATCTTCAAGATACTGAGGCGCATCTCCTCCAAAAGCTTGTCGATCTCTCTGCTAATCCGGTACATTGGTAATCGAGGGTCGCGGTCAGCCTTCAGCGCCTCGCGATACTCGCTCTCGCTCAGACCCTCGTTTGCAGCATCCTCTTTCAGGTCCATCAGATAGAAGTTGGTCGCGGCCTGCTTATTGTTCGTGACCCCGAAAACGTCATCCAGTGCCGGGTCGAATTCGACCTCTATGCCCCACCACCGTTCGCGCGGATCGTAGGAGTTTTCGAAACTGCGGTTCAGTTCGAGTTCGCGATCGGCACGGACCACAGAAATGCCTTGGTTCTTTTTGGCGTGCTGGCCGATTGCCCTGCTTCCGCCCTCCTGCCGGGTCTGTTTCTTGGCCATCGATGCCCGGATCCTGACCGGATACTCGCGGCCATTGTAACCCACACTCAGGTCCACCGGCTCTCCAAACGGATCGAACGCAGGAAGCTGATCGAAGGGGGCCGGAGCGCTGGTGCCCGTCATGAGATAAAGCGGATCGTTCGGCCGCACCAAGCTCTCCCAGCTCGGCGTGTAAGTGTTACCCTCAAGTGAATATGCCGCAAGACGGATGCGGGCGGTCTTCTTGTTTATGAACTTGCGATACACGCGGCCGGCGATGAATTCCGTATTGCGTAGCAAGGTCGCGCTTTGCTTCCAACTGATGCGATCTACTTTGCTCCAAACGACGAGCGTGCCGTGAGGCGCGATCTCCCCCGCGACGAGCTTGAGCCATTCGTCGGGAATGACGTCAGCGGCTGGTGCCGGTACCTCTGCCATGGTTCCGGCTTGGATGTCATCGATGTCCAGGTAGGTGTGAAAGACATTGCCGCTTTGCCAGCTCCATACATCGACGCGCTTGCATTGCGAGATCGACGAGTTCGGCAGCCCCATTCCGAATTTGCCAATGCCCTTTTGGTTTTTAGGATCGAGGCGCGTACCGTTCCCAAACTGGAGAGCTTTCCGCAAGGTTGTCGGACTCATCCCCGCAGCATTGTCGTACACGGCGATCCGTGAGATGCGCTTGCGCACCCCTTGCGGCGGCAGCTCGTCGATGCAGATCACTTCGACTTGCGTCGTGGTTCCAAGCTCCTGTCCGGCCTGGATCGCATTGTCGACGAGCTCAGCGAGCGCGTGCGCGCTGTCACGGTACCCCGAGCTTCGCATCGCTGTGATCGATAGGTTCTGGGGAATGATCGGAAATGACATCATAGTTCCTAGATTTTAAGCGCATCCCATTTCCCGATACCTTCCGCCAAAGCGAGATAATCGGGTACAGCATCAGCAAGCAGAACGACTTGGAGAGGATTTTCGGGTTTGTGCCGGCCGCTTGCCAGCCGCCCGACCACTTCGTTCAAAACGGAACTCGAGACGATCGGCACGGCAATCACGGCCAACGAAGTGTGCGGAAATTCCGAACCCATGACGAAGCAGCCGTGCACACATAGAATCTTGTCGGAGCGGGCCACGTAGCGCTGGATCGCCATGTGCTTCTGCGATTCAGTCATTTCACCGCTGATTGCCGTTGCCCGAGCGCCTCGGAGCATAAACAGGCCCGCAAATAGCCGCGCCTGCTCAGCGCTGGCACAGAAGACGACGACCGAATCGGAGACTAACTGCGCCTGCTCGAGGACGAACTCGATGATAGCATGATTGCGGCCCACGTCTTGGCTAAGCACAGCGAGAGCGGCTGGGTCGATTTCCGAGCCTGACCGGGCGAGGTCGTTGGGACTGAGCCCCGGAATGGTTTCAATCCGCGCGGCGATGCCGTCGATGTCACCTACCGAGCGCAAGAGCGCGATCGGATCATCGTTTTCGACGGATATGCTGTTTCCGGCGAACCGCGCGGATATCGGCGTGAGTGCCGACAGTTTATGAATAGCCTCCGCCGGTGACGCGGAGATTCCTATCAGCGCGAACTCGCCGGCTCGATGCATGATGTCCAAGAGATTGGACACCTTGCGGTACCGCAGTGATTCTGCATCACCGAGGACTAGAACTCGTGTCCGCCGAGCCAAGTCGGCTAGACCCTGCTCGTGCTCGTCAATCCTAGCAATGTCCGCGACGACAAGGCCATTCTCGATGTTTGCCAAGTCCGGCATGGGATGCGAGCCGAAAAGTCGATAGGCGGTGACATTCCTCGATCCTAGCTGAAGCCAGACCTTGTTCAATTCCGCAAAGACCTCTTCGGCGAGAGCCTCCCCTTCTGCGAGCCAGACAACGATCCGCCCATCCGGCTCGGATCGATACAAATCCAGAACGGCGGTAGCGACCGTACGGAGCTTGCCGGCGCCGAAAGGCATATGCACCAATACTGATGCGCTGGGATCTCCGATCAGGCGCCTCAACTTTCTGTAAGCATCCGCCTGGTGCGTCCGCAATTGATGAGATGCAGCAGCATTCTGAGTCGCCTCGAGCGGGAGCGATTGTTCATCAACGGACACATTAAAAAACCGCCGGAGAAGACTGGCGTTTCCCTCATCATTGTCGAATGTTACGCCCCCGAGGGTTAAGGCCGGAGCGGCGCTGGGAAGGTTGAGGACGCCGCAAAGACGCTCTCCTTCTTCAAGGCTCAGCTTGTCGAAAAGAAGCTGACGAAGTGCTGGGCTTTTGAGGACGCCCTCTTCGCCAAACACGTGGACGGTGAGTTCAGCTAACCCCCTTGGCACAGCCGCGCCTTCACCAACCTTTCTTAAAAGGGCGTGTGTGTCTTCACCGAGCTGTCCGATGAGTGCGCTTGCGTCGCAGCGCGCTAAGTGTTGAACCAACTTCGAATCCACCACGACCTCATGAACATCCGTCAGTGGACGGGCTAAATATATGGGATTGTAGCGTACGTCTCACGGCACTCATCCGCATCGGCCGCCGACGATTAGCTTTCCAAAGTTGGTCCATCCCAGCCTACTCCGCAGCGGCCGCATTTTCCGCCTCGCTTACCTTTACGGCGTCTACGACAAGTTCGATGTCGTCGTCCGACATGAACGGGGCTTGCGCATATATGATCGCCGGCTCCCCGCTTAATCGAGCCGAGAGATGCCCAAGCCCAAGCAGCTGTTCCGCACCTTTGACGCCCAGGGCAATCTCAGATGTCCCAACACTCGAAACCTTGAGGATAAGGCGGTTGCCGAGATTGTCGCGCAACTGCATCGGCATGACGTTGGCGTCGGGGCGCTGGGCCGCGAAGATGAGGTGCATGCCGGCGGCGCGCGCCTTCACACCTAGACGGGAGACATTAGATGTGACAGCCGCCTTATAATCCTCTGTTAGCATCCATTCGGCGAACTCGTCATGAATGAGGAAGACATAAGGGAGCCGATCGCCAGGTTTCACCTTCATGTTAAACGCGCGGATATCTCGGGCGCCGTGAGTCCGAAAGAGCTCGTACCGTCGCTCCATTTCGGCAACGAGCGCCTCCATGACCTCGACGGCACGGGTCTGGTCGACAATCACACCACCCTGCAGATGCGGCAAGCGTTCGATGGCGGCATAGTCGACGCCCATTTTCGGGTCGATTAGATAGATGTGCGTCAGGTCGCTCGGATTGGTCGCCGCGATGTCGAGGAGCAGCGCCTGGATCAGGACGGACTTGCCCGAGCCAGTTGCGCCAGCGACCAGTGTATGCGGCTCGTGCTGCGCGCCCCCGGCAAAGGGGCCGCCGAGGTTCAGGTAGAGGATCTCCCCATCGAGTTCCTTGAGGCCCAGAACGAACGAGGTGTTCACGCCGGCAGCGTTGCGGTTGAGCACGCGGCGGCCCCAGACATCCCAGAGCGATACAACCTGTCGCTGCGGTCTCGCCACGCCGACGACTATCTCCCCCGGCATTGGCGAAACTGAGATCAGGCGCAGACCGTCTGTCGTGAGCAGCGCGGATTGCTTGTTCTCGATATCCTCGACGCGCAGGCGATCGCTGCCCATGAACCGAATCAGCGCAGCATTGGGGGTCAGGCGCGTGCCCAGGACCTTGGCCTGCAGATTGTAGCCCATCAGCGCCGATCGCAGCTTCTGTGACGCCGCCTCGAGCCAAGCCTGGTCCTCGGAGGAATCGTCGTGCGCCTGCCGTGAGCGCGCGGCGATTAGCGCATCGATCGTTAGATCGGCATCGGGCTTTGTCCGTTCGACCGGTTGCGCTCGGGCCACCTCCGCCGCGAGAGCGGGTGGTTCGTCCGTGGCCACGGGCTGCGATTTCGGCGGTGACGCCAGTTTCTCCACCGCGGTCGGCGGTGCGGGGTTAGCGGTCGAGCCCATAGTTGTCGTGGCCAAGCTTGGAGCACCGACGGATTTGTGGAGCGGTGCCGGCGGGGTTGCCGC
>JAIYAJ010000281.1 GCA_027489105.1 Zymomonas sp.
ATGGCGGCGCGCAGGCGGCCGTGGCGCTGCGGCAGAACAAGTTCGAGGGCAGCATCGCGATCGTCGGGGACGAACCCGATCTGCCCTATGAGCGCCCCCCGCTCTCCAAGGAATATTTCTCGGGCGAGAAGAGCTTCGAGCGCATCCTGATTCGCCCGGCCAGCTTCTGGGAGGACCGCAAGATCGACATGCTGCTCGGCCGTCGCGTCGAGAAGGTCGATGCCGTCGCGCACAGCGTGACCCTCGCCGACGGGTCGACGATCGGCTATGGTAAGCTGATCTGGGCGACCGGCGGCTCTCCGCGTCGGCTGACCTGCTCGGGCCATCATCTGAGCGGCGTCCACGGCGTGCGCACCCGCGCCGATGCCGACCGGATGCTGAGCGAGCTCGAGCGGACGAGCAATGTCGTCGTCATCGGCGGCGGCTATATCGGCCTCGAGGCGGCGGCGGTGCTGTCGAAGTTCGGCAAGAAGGTCACGATCCTCGAAGCGCTCGATCGGGTGCTGGCGCGCGTGGCGGGCGAGACGCTGTCGCGCTTCTACGAGGCCGAGCACCGCGCGCATGGCGTCGACGTGCAGCTGAACGCCAAGGTCGACTGCATCCTGGGCGACGAGCAGGACCGGGTGACCGGAGTGCGCATGCACGACGGCAGCATCATTGCGGCGGACATGGTGATCGTCGGCATCGGCATCATCCCTGCGGTCGAGGCGCTGATCGCGGCCGGCGCGGCCGGTGGCAACGGCGTCGATGTCGACGAATATTGCCGCACCAGCCTCCCCGACATCTATGCGATCGGCGACTGCGCGATGCACGCCAACGCCTTTGCCGACGGGCAGCGCATCCGGCTGGAGTCGGTCCAGAACGCCAATGATCAGGCGACGACCGCAGCCAAGCATATCCTCGGTACCGAGGAAGCCTATCATGCGGTGCCCTGGTTCTGGTCGAACCAATATGATCTGCGGCTGCAGACCATGGGCCTGTCGATCGGCTATGACGAGACGATCGTGCGCGGCGATCCAGCGACGCGGAGCTTCTCGATCATCTATCTGAAGAACGGCAAGGTGCTGGCGCTCGATTGCGTCAATGCGGTCAAGGATTATGTGCAGGGCAAGGCGCTGGTGACCAAGGGCCTGACGCCCGACAAAGCCGCGCTCGCCGATACGGAAGTCCCGCTGAAGACGCTCGTTCCGGCCTGACGCACCACCGCTCGGGAACCCTGACCGCGCGTCCACGTTGGAAAGCGCGCCGATAGCGGCTGGACAAGCGAGGATCGTGCGATGGAACTGACGGTTTCCCTGGAAGATATCTGCCGCCTGATCGTGCGTTCGCGCGAACTGGAGGCCCAAGTGCCTGCGATCGAGACCGAGGAGGACGAGGATCCGACCGACAGCGACGATCCGCTGGCGGTGCTTGAGGACGAAGCCAATGAGGCCGTCGAGGAAGAGGTCCGCGCGCTGATCGAGGATATGGCCGACGACGAGCAGATCGAGGTGCTGGCGCTGGCGCTGGTCGGGCGCGGGACGTTCGACGCGAGCGAATGGGACGAGGCATTGGAGGCAGCAGGCGAGCAGGATGCCGAGCCTATCGTCGACCAGTTGATGGAGATGCCGATGCTGGCGGGGTATCTCGACGCCGGGCTCGCCGCCTTCGATCTCAGCTGCGCGGGGATCGGCCAAATCGAGTGAAGCGCCAGTCGCCGATCGAGTCCCAGGGGCCGCCGCGATACCAATAGGCCGACAGGCCATCGATGCGCAGCGGGCGGGCCTCGAAGTCCTTCGACAGCTCCGCCATCAACTCGCGTGCGTCGGCCGGGGTGACCTTGTTCTGAATGGTGATATGCGGCCGCCAGCCGGCGCGATCCTGCGGGGTCAGCATAGGCTCGAACGCCTCGGCGATGCGGGACCGGATGGCAGCGAGACCGGGGCTATCGACGCCGAAGGCGACGCCCCTCCCCAGCGACAGCAGTCGTGAGATGCGCGCGGCGGGGGCGATGGTCGTCCGCACTTCGCGAATCAGCAGGCGGCGCAGCTCGTCGAGCCCCGACGGCGGCAAATGGTGGAACAGCGTCAGATGGGCGCGCAGTACATTGCGCTCGGGCGGAAAATGCACCCGCCGCAGGCCGTCCGCCCAGGCGAGATCCTCGTCGCCCAGCAATGCGGTGACGATGATCGGCGCGGTGCCGGTCAAATCTCGACCTGGCTGCCCAGCTCGACCACGCGGTTGGTCGGCAGCTTGAAGAACTCCATCGCGCTTTCGGCGTTTCGGAGCATCCAGGAAAAAAGCTTCTCGCGCCAGATCGCCATGCCGGGATGCGCCGAGGGCAGCAGTGTCTGCCGGGCGAGGAAGAAGCTCGTGTCCATCATCTTGAACGCAGGCCCGCAGGTCTGCGTATCCGCCAGCACCGCCGGCACGTCGGGGTCTTCCATGAAGCCGTAATTGATGACGATGCGGAAAAAGCCCTGGCCCAGATCGGCGCAGCTGACCCGTTCGGTCGTTCGAACATAGGGAACGTCGGCGATCTTCACCGTCAGCAGAATCACCCGCTCATGCAGGCATTTGTTGTGCTTCAGGTTGTGCAGCAGCGCGTGGGGCATGCCCTGCGCCTGCGAGGTCATGAACACCGCGGTGCCGGGCACGCGGACGGCGGAATTGACCGCCGACTGGACGAACACCTTGACCGGCATCGACGCCTGGCGAAGCCGGTCGATCATCAGCGCCCTGCCCCGCGCCCAGGTGGTGAGCAGGGTGAAGGCGATGAAGCCGATCAGCAGCGGGAACCAACCGCCATCGGGCACCTTGGTGAGGTTGGCGCCGAAATAGGCGAGGTCGACCGCCGCGAAGACCGCGATCAGTGGCGCCGCCACCCATTTCTTCCATCCCCACAGCTGGATCAGCACGACTGCGATCAGGCAGGTGTCGATCGCCATCGCGCCGGTTACCGCGATGCCATAGGCGGCGGCGAGGTTCGACGAGGTGCGGAAGGATATCACCAGCAGGATCACCATGACCATCAGGCCCCAGTTGATCGCCGGGATGTAGATCTGCCCGATCGAGCCGGCGCTGGTGTGGGTGATGCGCAGACGCGGGATGAAGCCGAGCTGGATCGCCTGCTGGGTGACCGAGAAGGCGCCGGAGATCACCGCCTGGCTTGCGATGACCGTCGCCATGGTCGCCAGGATCACCAGCGGCAGGCGCAGCATTTCCGGGGCCAGCAGGAAGAAGGGGTTGTGGATTGTCTGCAGCGCGGTCGCCATGTCCTGCGACAGCAGCATCGCGCCCTGGCCCAGATAGTTGAGCATAAGCGCGGGCAGGACGAAGACGAGCCAGCTGACCCCGATCGGCTTGCGCCCGAAATGGCCCATGTCGGCATAGAGCGCCTCGGCCCCCGTCACCGCCAGCACCACCGAGCCCATGGCGAGGAAGGCGAAATAGCCCTCCTCCAGGAAGAAGCGGACCGCGTACCAGGGATTGAGCGCAATCAGGACATGGGGATTGTCGACGATGTGCCACACGCCCAGCGTCGCGAGCACCGCGAAATAGACGAGCATGATCGGGCCGAACAGCAGGCCCACCTTGGCCGTCCCGCGCGCCTGGATCGTGAACAGGCCGATCAATATGCCCACGGCGAGCGGCAGAACAAGCGGTGCGAACCGGGCCTCCACCGTAGTCAGGCCCTCCACCGCCGACAGGACCGAGATCGCTGGCGTGATCATGCTGTCGCCATAGAACAGCGCCGTCGCGAACACGCCGAGCAGGACGATGCCCTTGGTCCAGCGCTTGTTGTTCTCGGTCTTGCGGTTGATCAGCGCGAGGAGCGCCAGACTGCCGCCCTCGCCCTTGTTGTCGGCGCGCATGATGATCGCGACATATTTGAAGGTCACGACGACCATCATCGACCAGAAGATCAGGCTGAGGACGCCCAGGATATGGACTTCGTCGGGCGGCAGCGGATGGTGGCCGGCGAACGTCTCGCGAAAGGCATAAAGCGGGCTGGTGCCGATGTCGCCGAAAACGACGCCGATCGCACCGAGCATCAGCGCGGCCATCCCGCCCTGCGCATGACCGCCGCCCGGCAGATGATTGTCGGGCGCTGCAGAGTGCGGCACCGCCTGCACGGAAGCGTCGCCCGTGCCCTCATTCGTCATGCGAGGTCAGCCTTCATGTCGGTGCCCAGTTCGAGCGCCCGTCCTTCCCCTGGATCGAGCGGCATAGCGGCGGCGCCCTAGCACGGGCGGGATAGTGCTAGCAACGGCGTGGGGCTCCAGCCGTTCCATCGAGGGCCGTTCCATCGCGGGACGCGCTGTCAATCGTCCTTGAGCAGGGTCCGCAGCGTCATCTGCGTCACCAGCCGCAACACGCCGGGCAGTGCGGACAATATGTCGCGGTGGACGCGCTCGTAGCTGTCGTCCTCGGCCACCTCCACCTTCAACAGATAATCCGACTCACCGCTGAGCAGATAGGCCGCCACGACGTGCGATGTGCGCTCCAGCGCCTGCTCGAACGCCATCATCGTCGCCTGCCTCT
Source organism: Zymomonas sp. (assembly GCA_027489105.1). The sequence continues at coordinate 4,525 of JAIYAJ010000281.1, forward strand.
GATCGGCCAGGGTGACCTGCACGAACATCGTCGAGGGATTGCCCCGCGCTTCATCGGACAGACGTGCGCGATAGCCGCGGATCATGCCGGCCTGTTCGAGCGCCTTCACGCGGCGATGGACGGCGGACGGCGACAGGCCGACCTTGTCGCCCAGCTGCTCGCTGGTCAGGCTCGCGTCGCGGGCTAGCTGTGAGAGGATCTTGCGATCGATACGATCCATGCGGGAGTTTTTGGCATGACTAGGGGGTTCCGCGCAAACCCCTGCGCGCGGCTGGCTCAACCGCGTCGACCTTCGCAACTTTTTCCCGTCAGCGGGGGGTTATGATGGGTGGTCATTGAGAGGAGTGAGCCATGCGGATCGGTGTTCCCAAGGAAATCAAGAATCACGAATATCGGGTTGGTCTGACCCCGGCCTCCGTAGCCGAACTCGCCGCCGCCGGTCACGAACTGATCGTCGAGACGCGCGCCGGAACCGGCATCGATTTCGAGGACGAGGACTATGTTGCCGCAGGCGCCCGGATCGCACCGAATGCGGGCGCGGTCTTTGCCGCCGCCGACATGATCGTCAAGGTCAAGGAGCCGCAACCGTCCGAGATCGCGCTGCTGGAGGCGCGCCACACGCTGTTCACCTATCTCCACCTCGCCGCCGACAAGCCGCAGGCCGAAGGGCTGATGGCATCGGGCGCGACCTGCATCGCCTATGAGACGGTCACCTCGCGCTCGGGCGCGCTGCCGCTGCTCAAGCCGATGTCCGAAGTCGCCGGCCGCATGTCGATCCAGGTCGGCGCCCATTATCTGGAAAAGGAACAGGGCGGACGCGGCGTGCTGCTGGGCGGCGTGCCCGGCGTGGCGCCCGCGCGCGTCGCCATCCTCGGCGGCGGCGTCGCCGGCATCAACGCTGCGCAGATGGCGGTCGGCCAGCGTGCCGACGTCACCATCTACGACATCAACAATGATCGCCTCGCCGAACTGGACATGCATTTCGGCAGCCAGATCAAGACCGCCTATGCATCGAAGGCCGCGATCGCGGCCGCCGTCGCCCGCGCGCATCTGGTGATCGGCGCGGTCCTCGTGCCGGGCGCGGCGGCGCCGAAGCTGGTGACGCGCGACATGCTCAGGACGATGAAGCGCGGATCGGTGCTGGTCGACATCGCGATCGATCAAGGCGGCTGTTTCGAGACCAGCCATGCCACGACCCATGACGATCCCGTCTTCGAAGTC
>JAIYAJ010000318.1 GCA_027489105.1 Zymomonas sp.
ATCCTGCTCGACATCATGCTGCCTGGCACCAGCGGCATCGAGCTTTGCCGGCAGGTCCGGCAGAAGAGCGACGTGCCGATCATCTTCATCAGCGCCAAGGGCAGCGAGACCGATCGGGTGATCGGGCTGGAAATCGGCGCCGACGATTATCTGCCCAAGCCGTTCAGCACGCGCGAGCTGATGGCGCGGGTGCGCGCCGTGCTGCGGCGTGGCGGCATGGACCGGCAGAGCGACGTCAGCCGGCGCAACGAGGCCTCGTTCGACGGCTGGACCGTCAATTTCCCGCGCCGTGAGCTCACCTCGCCGACGGGCGCCATCATCGATCTGACGGGCGCTGAGTTCGATCTTCTCTCCAGCTTCGTCCACAATGCGCAGCGCGTGATCGCGCGCGAGCGGCTGATCGAGCTGTCGCGGACGCGGCTGGGCGACGCTTCCGACCGGAGCATCGACGTCCTCGTCAGCCGTCTGCGTCGCAAGTTGCAGAGCGCGGGCAAGGATGCGCCGATCACGACGGTTCGCGGCGTCGGCTATATGTTCAACGCCGAGGTGTCGCGCAGTTGATCCATCTCGTGCGCCCATCGCTTGGGCTGGTGGGGCGGATCCTGATCATCCTCCTCCTGACGGTGACGGTCGAGTTCTGCACCAGCACGCTGCTGTACGAACGGGCGAGTGAGTTTTCCTTGCGCGAGGACGAGGCGCATCGCCTGGCCGAGCATCTCGTCATCACCCGCAAGCTGATCGCCGAACGTCCCCCGCGCGAACGGCCGGCCATGGCATCCTTGCTGACCACCGATCGCTATGATGTGCGCTGGGGCGAGTCCCTGCCCGAGCCGCCGCGCATGGCCCCCGAACTGCGCGAGATGCGCGACCAGATCGTCAGCTGGGAGCCGGCGCTGGCCGATTCCGAAATGCGGCTGCAGCTCAAGTCGCCCGGGTTGAACTCGATGGTCGTCGGCGGGATGACCTTGCCCGATGGCAGCTGGATCACCTTCGGCACGCGCGACGTCGAGAGCGGCTGGGACCTTGCCCTGGGCAGGGTGATATTGGCGCTGGTCCCCGCAATGGCGTTGCTCGTGATCGGCAGTCTGCTGATCAGCAACACGCTGAAGCCGATCCGGATGCTGGCCCAGGCGGCCGAACGCTATGGCTATGGCGACCGGATCATCCTGCCTGAAGTGGGCAGCGGCGAGGTGCTGCGCGTCGTCAAGGCGTTCAACGCCATGCAGGACCGTATCCAGCGCCTGATCCAGGACCGGACCCAGGCGCTGGCGGCGGTGGGGCATGATCTCCGCACCCCGATTTCACGCCTGCGGCTGCGCATCGACATGGTCGGCGACAGCGCCGCGCGCGACGCGATGCAGCGCGATGCGATCGAGATGGAAACGATGATCGCCTCACTGCTCGCCTTTCTCGGCGGCGACGAGAATGATCAGCCCCGCGTCCGGTCCGATATCGCGGTGATGGCCGCGACCGTCGTCGACGATGCGACCGACCATGGGCATGACGTGCGTTATGAGGGGCCCGAACATTTCGATGCCTTCGTTCGCCTCTATGATCTCAAGCGCGCGCTCGACAATCTGGTGACGAACGCGCTGCGCCATGCGCAGACGGTTACGGTATCGCTCATCCCGATCGACGAGCGCGTGATCCTGCGCGTGGTCGACGACGGCCCCGGCATTCCAGAGGCCGATCTGGAGGCGGCGAAGCAGCCCTTCGTCAGGCTCGACACCGCGCGCGAGCGGAACACCGAGGGGCTGGGTCTGGGGCTTGCCATCGTCGAGCGGATCGTGGGCGCCCATGCCGGGGAATTGCGTCTGACCAACCGTCCCGAAGGCGGCCTGCAGGCCGACATCGACATCCCCGTGAAGGGCGCGCAGAAACTCGCCTGATCGCCGTCTTCTGTCGTTTCGTCGACAGCAATGATTTTTTACAGGGACGCTGCGCCGCCGCAAAGAGACGGCCCGATATTCGAGACTCCCGCCGTCTTACCGGCGCACATTTCGGAGTCCAGAAATGAACGAGCTGCTAGGGCGCGTAGTCAGTTTCCAGTCCAATACATTCCGCAGCAACAGCGATCTTTATGGCAAGCTGGCGCGGGACGGACAGAGTCCCAAGGCCCTCATGATCTCCTGCGCCGACTCGCGCGTCGTGCCCGAGTTCATCGTTCAGGCGGCCCCCGGCGACCTGTTCGTATGCCGCAATGCGGGCAACATCGTCCCGCCGCATTCGCAGGCCAATGGCGGCGTTTCGTCGACGGTCGAATATGCGGTCATGGTTCTCGGCGTGCGCGACATCATCGTCTGCGGCCATTCCGACTGCGGCGCGATGAAGGCCCTCGCCAATCCTGAATCGCTCGAAGGCATGCCGAACGTTGCCGCCTGGCTGCGCCATTCGCATTCGGCGCAGAAGGTCGCCAGCGAAGCCTATCCGCAAGCGGGCGACAATGATCGTGTCCGCATCATTGCCCTCGAGAATGTCGTGACGCAGCTGTCGCATCTGCGCACCCATCCGTCGGTGGCGTCCGCCATCGCGCGCGGTGAGCTCGCCCTGCACGGCTGGTTCGTCGACATCCACGCTGGTGAGGTGCTCGGTCTCGACGGCAAGACCGGCCGCTTCACGCCGATGACCGCCGACAAGCCGCTCCCGGTCGCGCTTCCCGCCGCGCAGCGCCTTGCTGCCGACCTCCTTCAGGAAGCCGCAGAATGAAGGCCGCCCCTGCCTCCCTCTTTTCGGGGGCGACCCTGTCGCGAGACTTCACGGCGTCGATCGTCGTCTTTCTCGTGGCCTTGCCGCTCTGCATGGGTATCGCCATCGCGTCTGGCGTACCGCCCGAAAAGGGCCTGATCACCGGGATCATCGGTGGCCTCGTCGTCGGCCTGCTCGCGGGGTCGCCGCTGCAGGTCAGCGGACCGGCTGCCGGTCTGGCCGTGATCGTCTTCGAGATCGTCCGCGATTTCGGCCTGGCCGCACTCGGTCCCATATTGGTGCTGGCGGGGGCTATCCAGTTCGTTGCGGGCGTGTTCCGCCTCGGCGGCTGGTTCCGCGCCATCTCGCCTGCGGTCGTGCACGGCATGCTGGCCGGCATCGGTGCGCTGATCGTCGTCGGGCAGTTCCACGTCCTGTTCGACGCCAAGCCGCTGGCCAGCGGCCTTCAGAATCTGGCGGCGATGCCCGGGCGGATGCTGGGCCTGTCCGCGTCCAATATCGAAGCGGCCGAACTGGCCTTCGCGATCGGCCTGCTGACCATTGTCGCGATGATCGGCTGGGAGAAGCTGCGCCCGAAGTCGATGAAATTGGTGCCGGGCGCGCTGATCGGCGTGATCGCCGGCACTGTCGCTGCCTGGGCCTTCGGCCTCTCCATCACGCGGGTCGACGTGCCTGAGTCGATCGTTGCGGCCGTCGTCCCTCCGGGTGAGGGCTTCGTCGGACAGCTCCTGCAGCCCGCGCTTGTGGTCACCGCGATCGCCATCGCCTTCATCGCCAGCGCCGAAACCCTGCTGTCGGCGGCTGCCGTCGACCGCATGCACGATGGCGTGCGGACCGACTATGACAAGGAACTGCGTGCGCAGGGCGTCGGCAATTTCCTATGCGGTCTGGCCGGTGCGTTGCCGATGACGGGCGTCATCGTGCGCAGCTCGGCCAATGTGCAGGCCGGGGCCATGACGCGTCTGTCGGCGGTTCTCCATGGCGGCTGGCTGCTTGCCTTCGTCGCCCTGCTGCCCTGGCTGCTGCGTGAGATCCCGATGGCGTCGCTCGCGGGCGTGCTGGTCGTCACCGGCTGGCGACTCGTATCGGTCTCGCATGTCCAGCATCTGTTCAAGCATCATGGCGTGCTGCCGGCGATGATCTGGGTCGCGACCTTCGTCATGGTCGTCGCCACGGATCTGCTGACGGGCGTGCTGGTGGGTCTGGCCCTGTCGATGATCGAGCTGCTGCCCCATATCCGCAAGCTCAAGCTGAAGGTCGACACCGCCGAGAAGGCCGACGAGAGCGAGGTCCGTCTTGAAGGAGCCGCGACCTTCGTAGCCTTGCCCAAGGTCTCGAAGATACTCGAAGCGATCCCGGGCGGTCGTCCGGTTCGCCTCGACATGCGCGACGTGCCGGCGATCGATCACAGCATGGCCGAGATGATCGGCGAGTGGGTGCGTCGCCATCGGTCGGGTGGGGCGCAGGTCCGGGTCGATTGCGACGAGGAGCATCTTCGTCGCATGGCAGCATAACCTGCCCTATGCGTTAGGTGTTGCAACAGCGTCACGCTCCCCGAACAAGGCGCGTGACGCTAGCTTTTAGAAACAATTTGTAACAATCCAGAAACGTATTGCTGAAGCTCATCTTCATAATAGGACCGTCGAATGGAGACGCGATCCGCATAGAGATGGCGCACGTCGATGAGGAGGGACGATCCTAAACCGAAAAGGGGATTGTCTTTATGCGCTTTCCGAAACTCACCGCCGCAGTCCTGGCTCTTGCGGCCGCAACGCCGGCTCTCGCCCAGGACGAGGAAAGCTCCGCCTTCAAAGTGACCGGCAGCGTCGGTCTCGTTTCCGATTACCGCTTCCGCGGTGTGTCGCAGAGCGACAAGGAAATGGCGATTCAGGGCGGTATCACCATCAACCACGAAAGCGGCTTCTATGCCGGCACCTGGGGCTCGAACCTGTCGGGATGGGGCACCTTCGGCGGCTCGAACATGGAGCTCGACCTGTTCGCCGGCTACAAGGTCCAGCTAACCGACGCGGTTGCCGTCGACACCGGCCTGACCTGGTTCATGTATCCGGGCGGCGCCTCCGAGACCGATTTCGCCGAACTCTACCTGAAGCTCAGCGGCACGGCCGGTCCCGTCAATCTGCTTGGCGGCGTCGCTTACGCGCCGAAGCAGCAGGCTCTCGGCCGCTGGTATTTCAACGGCGCTTCCTTCGGTACGGGCGTTCCCGACGCGCCGGGCGCCAAGGAAGACAATCTCTACATCTGGG
>JAIYAJ010000103.1 GCA_027489105.1 Zymomonas sp.
GTCCTTCTGATCCGGGAGACGGGGACCACGACGACGCTTTTGATCGTCTGCTCTGGCTGATCGTCGGCGTCATGGTTACGCTTGCGTTACTGATGACGCAGCCCCGCGCTTCGGAGAGATTGCAGGTCGACACGGCTCTCGTCCTCGCGGCTGACGTGTCCGCGTCGATGTCTTTGGAACATCTCAAGATGCAGCGCGAGGCGTACGCCGCCGCGCTTGAAGACCCGGCGCTTATAGGCGCTATCAGAAGCGGTCCTCTTGGCAGGATCGGGCTAGCTTATTTCGAGTTCTCAGACCCGCACGATCAGCGCCCGGTCTTGCCGTGGATCATTATTTCGACGCCAGACGACGCAGCGAGAGCAGCGGCTAAGCTGCGCGTGGCACCTAGCAGCGCGGGCGGCTCGACTGCCGTTGGCGCTGCGATCAATTACGCGGTAGGGCTGTTGCTCGATTTTCCGGGCGAAATGGGCCGGGCAGTTATTGATGTATCCGGAGATGGGCCAACAAACGCCGGACCATCGTCCAGCGTTGCGCGTGATCGGGCGGTTGCCCTTGGCGCTGTCATCAACGGCTTGCCTATCGCCAACGCCATCCGAAACCCCAACGAACCGGACGTTGTGCAGCATTACCGCGAAGACGTGATCGGCGGGCCGGGCGCGTTTCTGATCGAGGCGCGCGACATGGGAGACTTCTCCTCTGCCCTGCGCACAAAACTGATCCTTGAAATCGGATGGCGCTCGCCATCGCGAACAGCATTCGCCATGAGGACCGACGAATGAGGCACCGTACAGATGCAGAGAAGCGCGAGATTTTGGCCGCGCTGAGGGCTGGCGAAACGGTCCGCGAAATATGCATCCGCTTCAATGCGGCACCTCAAACCGTCCGGGCCTATAGGGATGCAGCCGGGCTGCCTAAGCAGCCCCACGGCGTCACGAGCGGGCCAAGGGTCGCCGACGCCATCGCTGCCATGTCTGATGAGCCTATGCCGGCTCATGCAGCACGCGAGGTCAGGGACGCCTCTTTCTGGCGAGCCCGCGCTAACGAGGAAAAGATCGCGCGCACGGAAGCCGAGCACATCGCGGAAGCGCTGGCTGGCGTCCGGGCAACGCCGATCACGGTCCCCGAATGGGTCATAAGCTCAGGCGCACCGGGCCGGTCTGTGGTCTGCGGGCTCCTATCCGACATTCACATGGGCGAGGTCATTGCCCCGGACGAGATCGACGGCATCAATGCGTTCAACGTCGAGATCGCCCGTCAGCGTCTCCGGCGCTACTTCCAAGCGTTCGTGGAGGTCGGAACTCGCTGGGCTTCCGACACGGAATGTCAGGGCGCATACCTTGCGCTCGGCGGCGATCTGGTATCAGGCGACATTCACGAGGAGCTCCGGATCACCAATGAACTGACCGCGCACGAGCAAGTCGCGGCGGTCGTTGAGGAGGTCGAGGCTGGCATCAAGCTTCTGCTCAAAGCCTACGGGCGAGTCCACATTCCTGCCGTCCCCGGAAATCATGGACGCACAACCGTAAAACCAACAGCCAAGCTCGCCGCCCGCCTGTCCTATGACATGCTGGTCGCCAAGTGGCTTGCTGATCGCTTGCGTGGCGAGCCCAACGTGACGTTTCAGTTTAGCGCCGCGCGAGACCAGACAACGCCTATCCTCGGGCGGTCTGTATTCCTGACCCACGGCGACGCCATGGGAACGAAAGGGGGCATGGGCTTTGCCGGGCCGAACCTCCCTATCGTCAGGGGAGGCCACAAGGTCGCCTTGCAGCAGTCCAGCGTCGGGCGTCGCCCCGATCTTGTTCTTTGCGGGCACTATCACACCTCGTCTAATCCGGGGGGCATTCTTGCGAACGGCTCGGTCCCCGGCTATTCAGAGTTCGGCGCGACGCTGCGAGCGGCGGTCGAGCCGCCGCAGCAGTGGCTATTCCTGATGCACTCAAAATGGGGTCTGCGCGAGCGCGCGCCGATCCAGCTCGAAGCGCCATCCGCGCCAGCCAAGCCGAGGGTCACTATCCCCGCCCGTATGGCAGCGGCCTAGCCCGCAAAAACTAAGTCTGACTTTGCATCTGCGGCACAACCTAAACCAGCACACAGGGGCCTAAATGCCGTTCGACCCGTCCGTGGAACATGAGGCGCAGGCCCGCTCGCAAGGCGTGGGAGAGCCCCATGCGTTCCGCCAGCTAATCCGTGAGCATCGCGCGATCCTTGGCGCTGTCTCTCTGGGATACGTCCGCTGCCCGCCCATCGCGCCCGTGGAAGCCAAGCCAGCGCTAGACGCCGTTCTCATTGCGGGCGAGCCCGGCGCGGCACCTATCGAGGGTGACGGCGCGTGAGTGCCCAGCGCTATCCAGTCATCCGCCTAGCGCGCGGCAGGCGCGGCATCGCCGAGCTTGTGGTTGACGTTCGCGGGCTGCCGGTCGATCAGGACGGCCACATCACAATCAGTCTTGACCGTTCCGCGCTCTCTATCCTGACGCGCGGCGCTGTAGAGACCGTGGCGGCGTTGCTGCCAAAAGAATAGCCCGACCAGTCTTCACGTTTACGAGCCCCGAGGGAAAACCCCTCGGGGCTCTTTTTGCGTTTCAGGGCCTGTTTCCGGGCGCAGCCGGGCCATCAAAACAGGCACACGCGGGGGTCGAGCCCGCGCTCAAGCGCGTCGCGGGGCGGGCACAACTTGAGGCCAGCGACCTCAGCCTGCTCCTGCCAGCGGCAGATCGATGCCTTCGGGCAATCGAAGCTACGGGCCTCACCAGCAAGCCGGCGCGGCTGGTTAGGGCCTACCACAACCATCGCCCCGCCCTCTGCGGCAGCCTGCTCGACCTGATGCTGTATTCCCCCGGTCGAGCAAGCCATCGACCACCACGGGCAACCGTCCGTCTTTAGGTCGTCATGGCCGGGGCACGGCGCTCCATATTGCCCGGTCCACGGCGACCCGTCCTTTGCGATCAGCGGGCACATTGAAGCTGGGCACTGCATGCAATTCTCGCTCACGCTGCTCTCCTTGTGGCGCTCGTCATCAGTCATCGCCCGCCCTCGTTTATGTGCTGGACGGCGGGCTCCACGCGGTTGCAGAAGTCAGCGATCTCTTCCTCGCCAGCCTCGCGCAGCCGCTTGACCCGCTCTGGCGCGTCGCGCTCCCCCTCAGCAACGGCGACCGGATCAATCGCCCCGAGCACCATCCGCGCCATCAGGAGCGCCACCGCGCTGACCTGCGTGCGGTCTCGGCAGAGGGTTCTATAGGCCCCGAGCACGGAGAACATCTGCGCTGTCTCCTCCGGGTCTGGGGCAGGCGGGCCGCTGGCAGGGGAGGCAAGGACAAGGCTGACGCCGAGAAGCATCGGGGCGATCATAGGGCGTCCCCCGTCTTGTCCCAGACCTCGAGCCCTTGGGCTTTCGCTGCGAGCTTCGCCGCCCACTGATCGGCGTCGCGCTTTTTGGAGAAGGACCAGAACGCAATGTGGTGGGGGAAGTTAGGGAGCGCTGCTCGCGCCCTACCATCTGGGCAGACGGCGAAGCCGCGCTCGGTCGGGTGGAGATCGACGATGATCTGTCCCTTGGTCATGACCCGTCTCCCGTCACGCGCACGACAAGGTGGCCCGTGCAGACGTTTGTCCCCGCCTCAGCGAACGAGCCTACCGGGTGATCCGTCCAGTTATAGTCCGTGATGAGGTCTGACAGTTCGTCGTGATCGTAGCGCGCTGTTGCCGGCAGGATGGCTGCCAGCGTCCCCCCCGGCTTGAGGAAGCGCAGGGCATGCCTGACGTGCTGCGCATAGTGCTTGCCATAGAACGGCGGGTTGAGGACGACGAAATCGTAGGTGCCAGTTCCCGTCTTGCTAAACGCCTCTGGGGGAACCTCAAGAAAGTTCTGTAGGATGACGTTGTGGCCCTTGCTCTTAGCCTGATGAACACGCCCTGCATGAACCTCAATGCCAAGGTAGCTTTTGACGCCACGCTCCCGCAGCGCGTCAAGGATGCGACCGTCCCCGCAGGAGGGCTCTAGGACAGTCAGGTGCCCGTTCCCGTCGCGCCACGGCGCGTCCTTGGGGTCCGGTATCCCCGCGTCGTCCAGCAGCTTTCTGATGACCTTCGCCGGGGTCCAGTAGAATTGCAGGTCCTTGGCTACCGCCGTGCCCGGCTGCCGCTTGGCGTCGGGCTCCTCTACGTCGGGCAAGATGTCGCCATAGAACTCCGCAAGGCCACGATTAATGTCGAGCAGCGCCTGCGGGGAGAAGATGATGTGAGCGTTTCCGTTCGCGAACTTCTTGACCGTTACGCCGCGATCAGGCGAGGGCGTCTCTACCCCGTCTTTCGTGGTCGAGTGGTGGCTGCCGTCAAAGGCAACCACGCCGGCCTTGTGTCCCCAGATCGTGTCCAAGGCGTCAAGCCGCTTGAGTTCAGCCTGATCGAACAGCGGCGCTCCCCGATACGTGGACAGGGCGCGCATGATGTCGATGACGCGCTCGCGCCCGTAGGAGCCATAGCTCCCGACGTTTGAGATGATAAGCCGCTTTGGCAGGCCGGCGACGCCGATCTTGA
>JAIYAJ010000436.1 GCA_027489105.1 Zymomonas sp.
AAGGCCGCGGTCTAGCCACGCTCGGACGTTCCGGTGATCGTCAAGGCGCAGCAGGTCGCCGGCGTCATAGCTGCCGACCAGGGCATTGACCCAGCCGAGCGTCGCAATGTCGGCGACGGAGTAGTCCTCGACGATCCAGTTGCGCCCTTCGAGCTGGCGATCCAACACCCCCAGGAGGCGCTTGGACTCGTCGGCGAACCGCTGCTGAGGCCGCTTGTCCTCATAGTCCTTGCCGCCCCAACGCAGGAAGAAACCCAGTTGACCGAACATCGGGCCGATCGCCGACATTTGGAAAAATACCCAACTGAGCGCTTCGTAACGCCTGGCTGCCGCCGCTGGGATCAGTTGGCCGGTCTTCTCGGCAAGATAGACGAGGATCGCACCGGATTCCCAAAGACCGAGCGGCTCACCGTCCGGACCGGATGGGTCAATGATCGCGGGTATGCGGCCGTTGGGATTTAGAGACACGAAAGCCGGGTCTTTGGTCTCATTCCGGCTGATGTCGATGAAGTGCGGCTCGTATGGGAGGCCGGTCTCCTCCAGCATGATGGAGACCTTGACGCCGTTTGGCGTCGGAGCCGCATAGAGCTGCAACAGATCAGTGTTGGAGGCGGGCCAGCGCTGAGTGATCGGAAACGATGAAAGGTCTGGCATGCTGGGCGATCCCACAACGTGATTTCAGCGAAGAAGCGTGACCGCCTGATTGGCTGGCTCGGGGACCGCATCGCTGGTCGATGCGGTCCCGATGCTTACGATCCAGGGGCTTAGCCGCGCTGGCCGTTGCAGCTATTCCGCTGCCTCTCCGGCGGTGCGCTGAGTGTCGCCAGCGTCATTACGTTTGGGGAGCACCCAGTTTGCGCGAGGGAAATGGCAGGTGTAGCCACCCGGCCGCTTCTCCAGATAATCCTGGTGCTCTGGCTCTGCTTCCCAGAAATCCCCAACGGGTTCGACTTCGGTGACCACCTTGCCGTCCCACAGTCCGGATGCGTCAACATCAGCGATCGTGTCTTCTGCGACGCGCTTTTGTTCGTCGTCGACGTAGTAGATGCCCGACCGGTATGAGAGTCCGCGGTCATTGCCCTGACGGTTCTTCGTGGTCGGATCGTGGATCTGGAAAAAATACTCCAGGATGTTGCGATAGTTCGTCACCTCGGGGTCGAAGATGATTTCGATCCCTTCGGCATGCGTGCCATGATTGCGATAGGTGGCGTTTGGCACGTCGCCACCGGTGTAACCCACGCGGGTCGAGACGATTCCGGGCTGCTTGCGGATCAGATCCTGCATACCCCAGAAGCACCCGCCTGCGAGAACAGCGCGCTGCTGCATGTTAGGCCTCCTCTACTTGATCGAGATATTCACCGTAGCCCGCGGCTTCCATCTCATCGCGTGGGATGAAGCGAAGCGCTGCTGAGTTGATGCAGTAGCGCAGGCCGCCGCGGTCGGACGGACCATCCGGAAACACGTGACCGAGATGGCTGTCGCCGTGTACTGAGCGAACTTCAGTCCGTACCATCCCATGCGAGCTGTCTCGAACCTCGTTGACGTGCGCCGGGACGATCGGCTTGGTGAAACTCGGCCAGCCGGTGCCCGACTCGAACTTGTCCGTCGACGCGAACAACGGCTCACCGGATACGACGTCGACGTAGATGCCCGCCTCCTTGTTATCGTTGTACTCGCCGGTGAAGGGCCGCTCGGTGCCGTCCTGCTGGGTGACCCGGCGCTGTTCCGGCGTCAGGCGCTCAATTGCTTCCTTTGATTTCTCAAACTTCATGATGGTCTCCAATACTTAGTTAGAGGTCCAGGCACACTACGTTCAGTTTATCTTTGCGGTGGTCGCCTCAACTATCGCAGCGGCTCCAGTTTTTATCCAATACGTCGTGTGTATAGTTTTGATACCGCCCGTGCACTTTGCTTGCGAGGTCAACTCCACTCGTAACGCGCTGCGAGTTGTGCAATTTTCCGTATCTCGACCGGCGCCGTGGACCCTGAAACGGTCGCGATCACCACCTCACGTTCCAGGGCGAAACCCTCAATCGGTCTGGTTACCAAGCCAGGCGCGGCAGCCGATCGTTCAGGCAGAATGCAAATCCCCCGCCCTTCAGCGACGACACGCTGGACCCAATCATCTCGATCTGAGCGAAAACGAGGGCGGACGAGCACCTCCCGCCGAGCGAAGTGATCGAGGATCTGATCGCGGAACTCGCATTTCAGCCGATCCACGAACGGGAAGGCCAGGAGGTCTTCGCCGCGAACGGTGTCGGTCTCCGCTAAAGGGTGATTGACGGAGCAGCCCAGCACGAACCGTTCCTTGAACAGGGGCCGGACATCGAGCTTGCGGTCCGGTCTCGATTCGCGGGGTAGGATGCAAGCATGGTACTTACCTGAGAGCACCTCCGACGTGTCTTCGCTCGACTGTAGCGAATGCAGTTTGATCTCGATTGACGGAACCTCTTCCAAGGCGCTGTCGAAAAATGTCGTGAAAGCCTTTGGGCCGACCGTCGGAGCGACCGCGCCATCGAGAACGCGGTGTCGTCCCATGGCCCAGTTTTCCGAGTGATGCCTTACGCTTTTCATCGCGACCAGCATGCGGCGGAACTCGAGTTCGACATCCTGACCGAGGCCGGTGAGCCTGCTGTTCTTCCCGTCACGATAAATCAGCGGTCCACCAAGTTCTTCCTCCAGGCGGCGGATCGCGCGGGTCAGGCTTGGTTGGGAGACACCACTAAG
>JAIYAJ010000382.1 GCA_027489105.1 Zymomonas sp.
CGCCTCAACGGCACCGACAAGACCACCCCCATCATGCCGCCCGACGCGCAGAGCAGGAAGGTCTGCCAGAAAGGAAAGCCCTGCCACCAGCCGATCATCACGAGTCCGGGCAGAACGAAGATGATCGAGGCGATGCAGCCCGCCGCCGATGCCACCGTCTGGACGATGTTGTTTTCGAAGATCGTGCTGCCCCGCACCATCCGCAGCAGCGCCATCGAGATGACGGCGGCGGGGATGGAGGTCGCGAAGGTCAGGCCGACCCTGAGCCCGAGATAGACATTGGCCGCCGTGAAGATGAAGGTGATCGCGATGCCGAGCAGCACGCCGCGCAGCGTGAGCTCCCGCACCATCGGGCCGGATTTCGCCGTCATTCGCACACCTCGCTGCCGTCTACCGCCTGAATGCGCCCCCACAGCCATCCTGACAATGGCGTCCTGAGTTCAACGCAGGTGCAGTGAACTGACAAGAGTGAAACACGAAAAAATGGCAGATTCAAACCTTTGCGCTTTCTTTTCGCAGGTGCACATTTTTTGCTTGCCGAATCATGTTCGCAGGCGCACAAAGATCAGGCCTTTCAGGCATCCTCTCCTAAAACTTTCAAGGCCGGCCCCTCGGGACCGGCCTCTTTTTTGTCTGAGCGAGCCGAAACCGGGCCAGATGCGGTTTGGCGTTCAGGACGCGGCGAGGATGTGGGCGCGCACCTGCGGATAGATCTGGCTTTCCCAGCGGCGCCCACTGAACACGCCATAATGGCCCACGCCGGCCTGCAGATAATGGCGCTTCATATGTGGGCGCAGGCCCGAGCAGAGATCATGGGCGGCGGCGGTCTGCCCAACCGCGCAGATATCGTCGCGTTCCCCCTCGACCGTCAGCAGTGCCGTACGGCGGATGCGTCCGCAGTCGATCCGCCGGCCGCGATGCTCGAGTTCGCCCTTGGCGAGCAGGGCCCGCTGGAACACCCGATCGATTGTCTCCAGATAGAATTCGGCGGTGAGATCGAGCACCGCGAAATACTCGTCGTAAAAGTCGCGGATCGCCCGCGCCTGCTCCTCCTCGCCGTCGGCAAGATGCTGGTAGAGCGCGCGGTGCTGCTCGAAATGGCGGCCCGAATTCATCGCCATGAAGGCGCTGAGCTGCAGAAAGCCGGGATAGACCCGCCGCCCCCGCCCTTCATAGCGCAGCGGCACATTGTGAATCAGATTCTCCTCGAACCACTCGAAACTGTTGCCGGTGGCGAGGTCGTTGACGGCGGTCGGATTGATGCGGACATCGACCGGCCCGCCCATCAGGGTCAGGCTGCGCGGACATGCGGGATTGGCGTCCTCGGACATCAGCGCCACCGCCGCCAGCGCCGGAACGCAGGGCTGGCAGACCGCCACCATGTGCACCGGCGGACCGATTTCCTCGAGAAAATGGACGATATGGTCGACATAGTCGTCGAAGCCGAAGTCGCCCGCAGACATCGGTACGTCGCGCGCATTCTTCCAGTCGGTGATATAGACGTCATGGTCGCGCAGAAGCACCTCGACCGTATTGCGCAGCAGCGTCGCGAAATGGCCCGAAATGGGCGCGACCAGCAACACCTTGGGCTGCTCGACAGCCTGCGCGGGCTTGGCGAAGCGCAGCAAATCGCCGAAGGGCGTCGCCGCGATGAGTTCCTCGCGCACCGGCACCTCGCCATTGCCGCACAGCGCGCTGGCGATGCGATAAGCGGGGCGATCGGCGGTCAGGCGGGTGTTGGCGATCATGTCGAGCGCGGCATAGGCACTGTTGGCGAGCGGCGCATGCGCGAGCGCCCCCCACATGGGACGGGTGCGCAGACCGGCCTCCGCCATCAGCCGCATCGGGGTGGCGAGGTCGGTCATGGTCTGGAAGAACTGGTACAACATCGCCGGCCGCCCCCTTGTCGAAACAATAAGCCAGCACTTTGGCCGGCTGCCAATATTTTAATGTTGCACTGCGCCATATAATTTTGACGCTTGCTGTTCTTTGGTGGCATGCTCGTCGCCAGATAGGGGGTGCCGATGCCGCAAGCCGTCCTGACGCTGTCCAGCCGCAACTATTCGTCCTGGTCGCTGCGCGGCTGGCTGTTGTGCCGCATGGCCGGGCTCGACCTGCGCGAGGAAATGGTGCCGATCGATGCGCCCGGCCAACGGGCCGAGCTGCTGCTGCTGTCGCCGTCGGTGCTGGTGCCGCGCCTGACGCATGAGGGTGCCAGCGTCTGGGACACGCTCGCCATCGCCGAATATCTGCATGAGCGCTTTCCCGAGGCGGGCCTCTATCCCGCCGACACGCTGAGGCGCGCGCATTGCCGGTCGATCTCGGGCGAGATCCATTCGGGCTTCCACAATCTCCGCTCGGCGCTGCCGATGAACCTGCGCAGCCGCCACGAAAGCTTCCGCCTCTTCGCCGGCGCCAGGCCCGATATCGAGCGGATAGAGACGATCTGGCAGGATTGCCTGGAGCGCTATGGCGGCCCCTGGCTGTTCGGCGCGGCGCCCACCGTCGCCGACGCGATGTTCGCCCCCGTTGCGACCCGCTTCGTCACCTATGCCGTCCCGCTCGCTCCCGCCTGCGCCGCCTATCGCGACACGATCATCGCCTGGCCCCTGATGCAGCAATGGACCAAGGCCGCGCTGGAGGAGCCCGAAGAGGTCGAGGAACTCGACGCGGAGTTCTGACGGAGGGCCACTTCTGTATTTGCGACGCAGCCTATCGTCGGATTGATCCATTCTGGCGCAGTCTCTACGCCTGCGCCACTTATGGTTAACTTTACTTAACCCCAGCCTGCTTTGGTCGGGCCCGTCACTTGCGGGAGCCCCACCGAATGAACGCGCCTGTCGATGTCCCTTCCATGCTGCGGGATGTCATCGCCCATTTTTCTGCC
>JAIYAJ010000004.1 GCA_027489105.1 Zymomonas sp.
CGACCTTTTCCGGGGCGCTCGCCTGGCCCTATTTCTACCCCTGGCCCGCGCGTCCTGCCGGGCTGGTCGAGGACGCCTTCGACGAGCTCGCCCGGCGCTGGAAACCGATCCTCGATGTGTTCGACGAGAACGGGGTCGATGCGGCCTACGAAATCCACCCCGGCGAGGACCTGCACGACGGGGTGACCTTCGAGATGTTCCTCGAGCGGGTCGGAAACCACCCGCGCGCCAATATTCTCTACGATCCCAGCCACTTCGTGCTGCAACAGCTCGATTATCTCGCCTTTATCGACATCTACCGCGAGCGGATCAAATGCTTCCACGTGAAGGATGCCGAATTCCGCCCCAATGGCCGTAGCGGAGTCTATGGTGGGTATCAGTCCTGGGTTGACCGGCCGGGTCGGTTCCGCAGTCTGAGTGACGGGCAGGTCGATTTTCCGGCGATCTTCAGCAAGATGGCCGCCAACGCTTTCGACGGCTGGGCGGTGCTGGAATGGGAATGCGCGCTGAAGCATCCCGAACAAGGGGCAGCGGAAGGAGCGCCCTTCATCGCCCGCCACATCATCCGGGTGACCGAACACGCCTTCGACGACTTCGCCGCCGGCGGGGCCGACCGCGCGCTCAATCGCACGCTGATGGGGATCGACTGAGGCTATTCCGCCGGGCAGGGATCAATCGCCGGTCCCGGCCCGGATCCGGCCGATGTCCTCGGCTGACAGATTGCGGATGCGTATGTTGCGGAAGGTGATCTCCGCCGCCTCGAATTCGAGCGCGATCCGGCCGCTGGTCAGGGGCTGGCCGTTGCGGTTGATGATCTTGAACAGGGTGTTGACGATGCGTCCGTTGACCAGATGGGCGGCCTGATCGTCAAAAGCGTAGAGATCGAGCGTGTTCCACCCGCCCAGCCGTTCATAGGGGCCCGAATGCGGGAGCCATTGCCGGGCGAGGTCGCCCGCCACGACCGGCTCGTTGTAAACGGTTGGCAGGCCAGGGAAGAAATTTGGCCACAGCGGGGTGCCGCCCAGCAGAATGCCCTGCACGGCACGGGTGTTCACGGTGACGGCCGAGCCGACATCGCCTTCCTGCACCTGATATTCCACACAGTCGGGGAACAGCCGGTCCCGTTCCGGCCCCATATGATACAGGATGCCGCTGTTGCGCCGCTGCAAGGTGCGGGGCGCAAAGCGGCGGGCACCCCATTTATATTGTAGCTGGAGGTGGTAGTTGGCGCAGGCTTCACGCGTGGCGATATGACCGAAGCTCGCCTTGGCAGGCCCGTTGAAGGCGGGACCCAGCATGTGGATCAGGCCCCCGCTCCGAAATTGCACCGCCCGGTGTGCATCGCCAAGGCCGGTGCCCTCCTGCCATATCGTCCACTCACCGGCTTGCCTCTCGCCGAACAGAGGCCGCCAACCGGACAGCCCGGCAGCGTCCCGCGCGAAAGCCGGCCGCTGCACAGCACCGGCTGCCGCAGTGGCGGCGATCCCAGCCAGAAGCGTGCGGCGATCCATGATCATGTCAGCTTACGCCCTGGCCGTTGGGCGATTCGCCCCGTCACGCGGCCAGCGCCAGTTCCCTGGTGGCCGACAATGTGGGAACGAAGGGCAGGTAGGAAATGCGCTTGCGCACCCCGACCGTGACCTTGTGCGGACCGGGCGCAAGTTCTGTACCGAGAACACTGATCAGCGCCTTCTCCCCGAAGTTCCAGCGGTTGTCGTAGCAGTTTTCCATCTCGTCCAGCGTATAGGTCTTGCCGCGCACGGTGAAGCGGACCGCCTCGCGCGGGTATGCAACGCCATCCACAGTGACGGCGATGTCCTCCACCATCGACAGCCCGAGACCGCGGTAATAGGGCAGGCGGACTTCCAGCGCGAAGCCCCCTTCGACAGCTGCGAGGCTGCCGGCGACGATCATTTTGTGGTCCATCATGGCCAGGAGTCTCCTCAGGCAGCCAGGGGGGTCTTGAGGGCGGGCATTTCGGTCTCACCCAGCAGGCGGGAAAGCATCACCTGCTGGCGGCGCACCTGTTCGACCGAGTTGGGTTCCTCCACATCCTCGATCCAGCGGTTGCCTTCATATTCCGAGCAGATGTAGCCGGTGTATCCGCCTTGCTTCAGCACCCTCACGATCTCGTCATAGGGAATGCTGGGTTCGACATAGTCTTCGGTCATCTCGTAGAACTTGCCATGGATGTTGTGGATGCGCGGCATGTAATCGAGCATCCGCTTGGGCTCGAACGCGGCGTTGTGGCGCAGGGTTTCGGCCATGGCGATGGCAGGGCCGGTGCCGCCCATGTCGCGGACGTTGAGGATCACATATTCCGAAAGGACGCGGTCTTCATAGGCCTTTTCGATATAGTCGGCGATGTTGGCGGGCACGCCGATGCGCATGAATTTTTCCTTCCACACGCGCGGGAAGCTGAACAGGAACATGCCCATGTCCGGCAGGAAACCGAGTGCGTCAGAACCCGATTTCTCGAAGGCTTCGGCGTGGCGGATGATCCAGGGATGGTCGAAATGCAGCGGCGCGTGCACTTCGATCAGGATCTTGATGCCCTTCTCCTCGGCGTAGGGCGCTGCCGCGACCAGCACTTCGGGCGCGATCGAGACCAGCGCGCGGATGAACTTCATCCCCAGCATGGCACCGAAGTCGATGTCCTTCTTCACGCTCGCCACCTGCTCGTCGAAGGGCATGGGGCGACCCTTGTAGCGCTTGTAGTCGAGCATGAAGTCGTGACTGATCGCGACGCCGCCGTGGCGCGCCATGCTGTCATGCCAGGCTGCGATATCGGCATCATCGATCCCGCATTCAGGCCAGCCCCAGAAAGACTGCTCGCCGATCACCTCGATCCCGTTCGCGCCCAGCTCGCACGAGATGCGGATGCAATCGTCGCGCGTCAGCGTGCCGTCGAAGGTGTCGTTCTGATAGGAATAGAGGCTGACGCCTCGCTTGATCTGACTGGTCATTGTTGCCCTCTCCACATTTGGGTCACATTGTCGGAAGGCGGGCCAGAACGGGCCGGTTTTGAACGGCTGGTTCCGAATTCTCTCCCTGGGGCATGCACCCAATTAGAATGTTTATTCGTATAAACATGCGCGGTGGTCAAGGCCTGAGACATGCCCTTGCCCAAATAGAATTAAAGTACTATTTTTAGTGTAATCTCGGAGGGGAAAAGGGTGGATGCCAATGCGTCGCCTGCGGGCGATATGGCGCGGGCGCCGGCGGCCTATCGCTGTCGCTGCGGCCCTGCTGCTGATCGTCAATCAACGGATTCCGGGCGCCGTCCATCGGTCGCGCAGAGAGACGGATGCGATGACCCAGAATGCGATCATCATTCCCATGTTCGTACTGGTGTTCGCACTGGTCGTTGCGGTTGCACGAAAGCAGACGCCCTGACCCTTTTCCAGCGCCTCGGAACCTGTCCGTCTTGCTACCAAGGAAAACCGCTCATGCCTTTCGAATTCAGCGTCAGCCTCGAATATATGTTCCAAGAAGCCGGCGATCGGCTGGAAGATCGCATGGCTGCAGCTGCTGCGGCGGGCTTCCGGAAAGTCGAGATCTTCACCACCGCCAACCGCGATGTGTCCAGCCTCAAGGCGGCGCTGGCTGCGACGGGGTGCGAGTTGCTCGCCACGGTTACCGATCCCCGCATTGCGCTGGTCATGGCCGACCAGCATGACCGTTTCCGCGAGATGTTCGCGCAGGCCGCAGCCGAGGCGGCCGAGCTTGGGGCGCAGGCGATCGTTGTACCTTCGGGCATTGCGGTGCCCTACATGAAGCGCCCCGCACAGCTCGACATCGTCGCCGGCGCCATTGCCAGCATCGTGCCCGTCGCCGAGGCGCACGGGCTCACCATCTTGCTGGAGTCGGTCAACACCCGCGTCGATCATCCCGGCGTGCTGTTCGGCATGACCGAAGACGCGGTGGCGGTGATCGAGAAGATCGGCAGCCCGCATGTCATGCTGCTGTATGACGTCTATCATTCTGTCACCGAGCGCGAGGATCCCTTCACGGTTCTGCCCAAGGTCGCGAAGCACCTCGGCCACATCCAGATCGCCGATGCGCCGGGCCGGGGGGAGCCGGGATCGGGCAAGATCGACTGGGCGGCAATCCTCAAGCTGATCGAGGAAGTCGGCTACACCGGACCGATCGGCCTCGAACTGAGCCCGGCAGATAGCGATACCGCCGCTGCACTCGCCTCGATCAGGACGCTCGCTGCATAACGCCTGGCCGTCAGGGTGCGGGCTGCCCTGTGCGGACTGCTGCAGTATGCAGCTTAAGCTTTGCAAGCAGGTCCGCATGGGCCAGCC
>JAIYAJ010000187.1 GCA_027489105.1 Zymomonas sp.
CCAACGGCCTCAGCCTTGGCTATGGCGGATTTACCCGTCCTGCCGCTGATCAGGCCATGCTGGACCTTTCCAACGACGCCAACGGGAACAGGCTGTTCTCGGTCACGAACTACTATGACAGCGCCGCGACCGTGGTGAATGCGGCCATCGAATACAATGGCACGCTCTCCAACGTGAACCGCATCAGGTTCATTCCGAACAGCGGCCAGTGGTCCGCCGGCACGCGCTTCACCGTCGAAGGCCTGCGCTGAGAACGGGGCACACCATGACCGAGATGTTCAAGATCGACAGCGCAACCGGGAAGCGGGTGAGAATGACCGCTGCCGAGATCGCCGGGCTGAACCAGATGCCGGATGCACCGGGCCCGACCCGTCCGCTCTCGCGGGAGCAGCTGGCGATCGTGCTGATGCGGCGCGGCGCCATCACGCCGGCCCAGGCAGAGGAGTTCGCGGCCTCCGGCACGATCCCCGCCGCCATGATGGCAGCGATCAACGCCGCGCTGGAGGCGTCGATCGCCACGCCAGAGGAGCAGGCGGAGATCCGCATCACCCTGCGCGGCGCGCGGCATTACCGCCGCACCGATTCCTATGTGCCTCTGATCGGCACGGCGCTCGGGCTCGATGCCGCGGGGCTCGATGCACTCTGGGCGGAAGGGGCAAGGCTGTGAGCGCGCTGCTGCTGACCGTTTCGGATGGCGCGGGCAACAGCGCCGAATTTCCGTTCCAGATTGGTTCCGCCCCGCCGCCGCCGGCCCCGGTGGCCGGCATTCCCCCGGGCTATGTCACCGGCTTTGCGCTTGCGCCCCATGCCGCAGATCCCGCCAATGACATGGCGATCGGCAAGGGGGCGGCGCGCGACGAGGATGACCTTGCGGATCTGCGCCTGCCAGAAACCGTCAAGCGGCTCGATGCGCTGTTCGCGCCCGGCATGGGCGAGGGCTGGCGCGATGCAGGCCCGCTGGCGGATGGCTCCTGGCATGCCTTCGCGATCGGCGGCGCTGGCCTGCCGACCGAGACCATCGCCTCATACTCGCCTGTCGCGCCGGCCATGCCCGCCGGTTACACTTGGAAGCGGCGCATCGGCAGTTTCGTGCGCGCCGGCGGGGTGATCCGCCCGTTCCGCCAGATGGGCAATGAATTCCACTGGACACGCGGCATCACCAGCGCGGCGCTGCCGCTCTCGACCACGCCCCTGATGGTGCAGGCGGCTGTGCCGCAGGGTATCAGCGTCCGGGCGAAGGTGATCATCCGTAATTATGGCGTGCTCAACATGCGCCTGCGCGCCTGGTCTCCGCTTCTGGAGGATGAACCCTGCACGCCCTCGAATGCGCTCTCGCTCAACACCTCGCCCCATGGCGAGACGCGGGTCGACGATATCTGGACCGATGTTCAGGGCCGGATCAAGGTCGCGAGCGACGTGACAGTGCCGGGCGCGGTGTTCGACCTCACCACCCTCGGCTGGTTTGACCCGCTCTGATGCCGTTCTCGCGCGGGCTGATCGACCAGCGGCGGATCGACACCGGCGCCCATGCGCATGGGCCTGTCGGCCCTGAGCGCTACACGCTGGCCGGGCGGGTGGCCGTGCCGCGCGCCAGCCTCACCGGGCGGATCCTGAACCTCGTGCCGCTCGGCCAGAGCACGAGCAACAATTCGGTTGACCGGATCTACACGCCGGCCAACCCGGGCAAGATCCTGAACGCCCATGACGGGGTGATCTGGGAGGCGAAGGAGCCGCTGCTCGCCAGCGACCTGCCCGAGCAGCCGCACCACCCGCAGGGCCACGCCGTGATGAACCTGGCCGATGCGCTGATCAGCGCGGGCCTTGCCGACCATGTCAACATCGTGCTCGCCGCCTGCGGCGGATCGTACATGGCGGATTTCGTCGAGGGCGGCGCCGAGAGCGGCGCGGGCTGGCGGCCCGGGAGCCTTGCCTACCGGATCGGCCGGGCGCAGCGCATCCTCGCCTCGGTCGGGCTGGCGGATTGCCCCACGGCGACGCTGCTGCAGCATGGCGAATGGGACACCAATGCCTGGACAGGGCAGGGCGCTGTCACGGCGCAGCTGCAGGCCATGGCCGCCCAGGCGAAGCGCGCCGGGCTGGCAAGTCCGGGCCGGCCGATCTTCGTCAACCGCTGCACAAGGCCTGTCGAGGATGGCGGGCAGAGCGGCGCGATCAGCGCCATTCGCCTCGCGCAATGGAGCTCCGCCCTGATCGACGGGGTGATCGTGCGGCAGGGGTTCGATGCCGACACGATTCCCCAGAGCGGGCGTCGCGACGGGACGCATCTCAACGCCTACGGCGCACAGCTCTACAGCGCCGGCATGCTGCCGATCCTCGCCGCCTGGCTCGCCACGCTGGGCTGACAAGCGGCGCTTCTCACACCCGGAAGGATGATGCCGATGCGCGCGCTCCGCGTTCTCCTCGCCATGGCCGCTGCCTGCCTGCTGCCAAGCGCGGCGAGTGCCGACCCCGTTCCCGGCTCGGCCGAGTACGAGCAGTTCTACGGCAGCTTTGCCGAGAGCTCCTGCTGCTGGACGAACCAGTGTTGCAGGCGAGCTTCCGACGCCGAGTTCGAGCCTCTGGACCACACCGCGACGCGCTGGCGCATCAGGGCAACCGGCCAGGAGGTTGAGCGGCGGGGATGGTCGCCGGACGGCTCCTTCCACGTCTGCCAATGCATCTACGACCAGGCGCTCAAGGATTTTGACCGGGGCCCGATCACGCCGGTCCGGTGCCTCTTTCCCCCGCGCCCTCTGACCC
>JAIYAJ010000404.1 GCA_027489105.1 Zymomonas sp.
GCCGAGGCGGAGATGGTCGCCTGCGGCCGCTGGTTGCCGCGCTGGGCCGCGACATTGGCGCGGGTCGCCTGTTCGTTGTAGCGGGCCGCGACGAGATTGGCATTCTCGTCGTCCGCAATGGCGAAGGCCTCGTCGATGCTCTCGGGCAGGCCGCCCAGTTCGGGCAGCGGCTGAAGATCGCGTGGCTCATGGCCGACGACGAGCAGATATTGGCCACGGCTGACTGCCAGCTGCGCTTCGGCAGCCGCCACCTGAAGCTCGCCCGCCGCCAGCCGCGCGTCCGCCTGGGCGACGTCGGTGATGGTGGCGTCCCGCACATTGCGCCGCGCGCGCCGTTCGGCGAGCTGCTCCTGGAGCGCCGCAATATTTTCCTTTGCGACCTCGAGCCGCTGCTCGTCCCGCAGCACGGCGCCATAGACCTCGATCACGCGCTGGACGGTCTCGCCCTCGACGCGACGCAATATCTCCTGGCTCTGCTCGACATTGGCGCGCGCCTGGGCGATCGCCCCGCGCACCCGTCCGCCGGTGTAGACCGGCTGGCGGACGCTGACGCTCAGCTCGCCCTGATTGCTATCGCCGGATCTGCTGCCGAATTTCGGCCCCAGCTTCTGATATTCATAATTGCCGGTCGCGGTGAGCGAGACGGTCGGGCCATATTGGCCCCGCGTCTGGACATAGCTTTCATTGGTCGCCTTCTGGCGAAAGCGTTGCTCGACCAGCGTCGGATTGGTCGCATAAGCGGATTCGACCGCGTCCATCAGCGTCTCTGCCGAGACCGAAGGCGCCCACGTTGCGAGCGACAGGCCGAGCAGCGAGCCGGCCATCAGGCGTGCTCGATCAACCGCTTGCGGAAATCGACGGGTGCTGCGCTGTCTTATGAGGATCATCCAGTTCGCCGTCATTGCGTCGACGGCTCCTTCGGGGATCGCCGCTCGTGCCGGGCCGCCCCCATAGCCGCCTGTGCGCGGGAGTCAATCATGGCCGCCGCCTTGCTGCAGCCTTAACGACTTGCGTTTGAATACAGCTTCTTCCTAAGAGGCAAGACCGGCGCGGCCGGCGCAACCGCCCCGCGGCACCTTCGATCAAGAGTTTTCCGCCATGCGCGCTCCTCCTTTCGTTCCTTCCGTCATCATGACAGCGTGTCGGGGATGATGGCGGGCTATTGGCAGCGAAGGGCTATCCGGCGGGCCTTCCAGAAAGGGTCTGCGGCACGCGATGCGCGGGACTGGCGCTCGGCGGCGAAGCATTATCGCCGCTTTCTCGCGGCACGGCCCGACGATTTCGCGATCTGGGTCCAGCTCGGCCATATGCTGGCCGAGTCAGGGGACCATGGCGAGGCCGATGCCGCCTATCGCCAGGCTTTCGCGCTCAAGCCCGACGACGCGGACCTGGCCCTGTGCCGGGGACATCTCGAACGGCGCCGGGGCGATCTAGACGCCGCGATCGAATTCTATCGCCGCAGTTTCGAACTCGACGGAAACGAGCACGCTGCCCGCGCGCTGGACGAACTTGCTCCGCCGCCGCCCGAGGAGCCCGCTGTCGAAGAGGCTGAGCTGCCGGTCGAGGAGGCCGAGGTTGAGGAGGTGCCCGAGCCCGAGCCCGAACCTGAGCCCGAACCCGAGCCCGAGCCCGAGCCCGAGCCCGAGCCCGAGCCGGCACCCGCATGGGGCGGCCGGATAGAGGGATGGTATCTGCGCGGCGTGTCGGGCGTGCTGTTCGATCTGGACGGGGCAGACGCGGCTCCGGAGACATGGGTCGAGTTTCGCGAGGGCGACCGGCTGGTGGGGCAGGCGACGCCGGCCCGGCGCGACGACGGGATGCTCGAGTTCCGCGCTGTGCTGGATGTCGAACTGGGCGAGAATGGCGAAGGTGCAGAGGTCGTGGCGCGGCGCATGCCCGACGGGTCGCCGCTGGAGCCCGGCCCGATCCTCCTCTTTCCGCCCTCGCGCCATCCCGAGGATCACGCGGTGGCCTGGTCGCTGCCCGCCGTCACCGTCAAACCCTTTGTCGGGGATGCGCGGGGCGAGGTGGCCCTGTTCGTCACCCATTCGCGCAGCGGCAAGGTCAAGCCGCATGTCCTTCCTTATATAAGGGCGCTGAAAGCGGCGGGGCTGTCGGTCCTGCTTATCGCCTCGGTCGATCGGCCGTTCGATCCGTCGGCGGAGTTGCTGGATCTGGTCGACGGCATGCTGGTCCGCCGCAATGGCGGCTACGACTTCGCCGCCTGGGCCCATGCGCTCAAGCTCGATCCCCGGCTCTACGGCGCCGCGACGCTCTATCTGGTCAACGACAGCGTGCTGCCGGCGGCCGATCCAGCCCGGATCGCCGCGCTGATCGGTGAAATTCGCGCCCGCGACGCCGATCTGGTCGGCCTTACCGAAAGCCATGAATGGCGCTGGCATGTGCAGAGCTATTTCCTGGCGGTGAAGAGCCGGCTGCTGTCCTCGCGCGCCTTCCACGGCTTCATGGACGATGTCCGCCTGCTGACCCGCAAGGACCATGTGATCCGCGCCTATGAGGTTCGCCTGGCCGAACTGGCCGAGGAGAGCGGGCACAAGGTCGACATCCTCTACCCCAGCGCGACGGCGATCAACCCCACCCTGTTCGGCTGGCGCGCGCTCGTCGAGGCAGGGATGCCGCTGGTCAAGCTGCTGCTGCTGCGCGGCGCTTTCAAGACGGTCGATATCGAGGGCTGGCAGGACTTTCTTGCGGCGCACGGTTTCGACGCCGCGTTGGCGGAAGCTGTCGTCACGGCTGCCGCAGAGGAGGGGCCGGTCGACGATGGCGGGCGGTTGCTGGCGCGCCGCCTGCCGGAGCAGGCAGCAGCCGACGACCGGCTCAAGGTCGCCTTTTTCGGTCCCTGGAATTACGACAATGGCCTGGGCTCGGCGAGCCGGGGCATCATCGGCGCGCTGCGATCGACCGGCGTGCGGCTGAACCTCCACCCGATCCACAAGCCGTTCCACGTCCACCAGCCGCTGACCCCGCCGGTCGACATCGTCGACTTTGCGGGGCCGGCCGATGTGGCGGTCGTCCATCTCAATCCCGACAGCTGGCACCTCCTGACCGACGATCAACTGGCGGTGATCGGCGCGGCGCGGCACCGGATCGGCTATTGGGTCTGGGAAATGGGCCACATCCCGCCGGCGTGGCGGCGCAATTTCGGCGCGGTGGATCGCATCTGGGCGCCGAGCCATTATTGCGCGGACGTCTTCGCTGCGGGTGGCGACGTGCCGGTCGATGTCGTTCCGCACGTCGTGCCGATCGCAGAACCGGTCCTGATCGATCGCGCGGCGAGCTGTGAAAGGCTGGGCCTGTCTGGCGAGCGTCGGATGATCCTCTACACCTTCGACGGGTCGAGCTATCTCGTCCGCAAGAATCCGGCGGCGCTGGTCCGCGCCTTCGCAGCGTCCGGCCTCGCGGCGCGCGGCTGGTCGCTCGTCCTGAAGACCAAGCATCTGCTCGACCGGCCCGAGGAAGGGGCGGCGCTGCGTGCGCTGGCCGAGGGGACCGAGGGCGTCGTCCTGATGGACCGCTCGATGACCGCCGACGAACTGGCGGAATTGCTCGCGACGGCGGACATCTACGCATCGCCGCATTGTTCGGAAGGCTTCGGTCTGACCGTTGCCGAGGCGATGGCGATGGGCAAGGAGGTCGTCGCGACCGATTTCGGCGGCACCCGCGACTTTCTCGATGCGGAAAGCGGCTGGCCGGTGCGCGCGCATCCATGGACGCTCGATCAGGATTTCGGCCATTACACCAGCGGCGGCAGCTGGGCGCGGGTCGACGAACCGGCGCTGTCCCAGGCGCTGACCATGGCCGCCGACGCGGTCGAGGCGGGTGACGCCAGCAAAGGCGCGGCAGCCCGTGCCCGGATCGCCGAGCGGCTGTCGCAGGCGGCGGTTGCCGGGCGGATACGGGAGAGCTTCGACCATCTTGGCACGGCCGCCGAGCCGCGCGGGCTAAGCTTCGCGGTCAACGCACGTGCGGGCATGCCGGTCGAGCATGTCGCGTTCGGCGACGGGCTGCACATGCTGTTGCTTGCCCCCGACGGCGCGCTGGAGAGCCTGGTCCCGCCCGAACTGCCCGACGATGACGATGGCTGGGTGGTGCTCGCCCCGCGCGGCAGCCGGCTCGCGCCGATGTTCGAGCGTGCGTGGCGCGACGCACGGCAGGCCCGACCCGACGCGGGAATATTCTACGGAGACGATGTCGCCGTCGAGGCGGCCCGCCCGATCGACCAGCTCCGTCTGAAGCCCTGTTTCGACCCGACGCTGCTGGTGGCGCAGGACTGCATCGGCGCGCCGCTGATCGTGAAGGTCTCGGTGCTGCGCGACATCGGCCTCGACCCC
>JAIYAJ010000496.1 GCA_027489105.1 Zymomonas sp.
CAACAGCGAACTGACTGTGGGCGATGGCACTGGCGACCCGAACGGTATCGTCACCGCTTCGACGGCTGGCCTGACCGCTGCTGCTGTCGGCGCTGTGACGTTCGATGAAATGATCCGGCTTCAGCACTCGGTCGATCCGGCTTACCGCCGCTCGCCCAAGTTCCGCTTCATGTTCCACGACCTGGTGTTCGCCGCCATCCGCAAGCTGAAGGATGGACAAGGCAACTTCCTCTGGCAGATGGGCGACATCTCCAAGGGCACGCCGCCGACGCTGCTGGATAAGCCCTTCAGCATCAATCAGGACATGGCTTCCGCCTTCACCACGGGCCAGAAGCTGATCTTGGCCGGTGACTTCAGCCGCTACTACGTCCGCAAGGTCGGCAATCCGATCATCGGCATCCTGCGCGAGCGGTTCTGGCCCGACCTGGGCATCGCCGGCCTGATGCGCTTCGACGGTGAACTCGGCACGGCCGCGGCCGTGAAGCACCTGAAGCTGGGCTAGCAACAGCCGACGGTTCGAGCACAGAGGGCGGCGGCTCGCGAGCGCCGCCGCCCTTTCCTCCCGACGCTCGCGGAGACTTCTCCCATGAAGATCAAGTTTCTCGTCTCGATGGCGGGTGACCCCGACCGCCATCCCGGCGACGTCGCCGAGGTCGAGGCCGCCGAAGCCAGTCGCCTGATCGAGGCCGGGTTCGCCCAGGCCACGACCGAAGCCGTGATTAGCCGCGCGCCGACTGCGACCGCCCCGGTGATCGAGGCTGCTGTCGCTGACGAGGGTGACGTCGAGACCGCCGCCGGCCGCGGCAAGCGCGCGCCTCGCAAGGCCGTCTCGAAGTGAGCGGGTGGGACCGTCTGACGCGGGTGACGGCGCCGGCGGTCCTGGCGCTGTCGGTCGAGGACGCCAAGGCGCACCTTAAGGTCGAGGGCGTCTACGAAGACAGCGTGATCGAAGGCCTCATCGCTGACGCGATCGCCGAGGTCGACGGCCCGAAGGGCAAGGGCTTCTGCCTGATCGAACAGACCTGGCGGCTGACGCTGGACGCCTTCGAGCGCCATATCGCGATCCCGCTGGGGCCGACGTCAGAAGTGGTGTCGGTCAAGTATGTGGACGTGGCCGGCGTGCTGCAGACGGTCCAGCCGGGCGACTACCAGCTCGCCGACGGCCTCGACCCGGCGGTGCTGTCGCCGACCTACGGCACGGCCTGGCCGACGGCCCGGTGCGAGCTGGGCGCCGTGCGGATCGAGTTCAAGGCCGGCTTCGGGGCCGATCCCGCGGACATCCCCGGCAATCTGGTCGGTGCGCTCAAGCTGATCGTCGGCGCGCTGCATAAGGACCGCGAAAACGCCCAGATCCCGAAGCGGGCCCTGGACGTCTTCGACAACTACCGCCCGCTCGGCGTCGCCTAGCCGGCCCGCCTCGGCCTCGGCCGACCTTCCCACAATCCGAACGTCAGGAGGTCTCGCCCATGGCGAAGATGCATATCGTCCTGCTGTCCGCGACCATGCGCGGCCTCAACGGGATCAACGCGCCGGATTCGGTCGCCATCGGGTCGGACACGAAGACCCTGACGGGCGTGAGCCAACTCTCGGATCTGGTCGGCCAGCCGGGGCAGGTCTGGCGCGTGGTGCTGACGGGCGGCGACGCCTTCACCCTGCACGGGGCCGGGACGCCCGTGGCGGCCGAGGACGCCGGCCATCTGCTGCCGGCCGGCGGGCCTTACGAGTTCAACGTGTCCGTTGCGAACGAACGCGTCGCCCTGATCGCGAGCGCCTGACGATGCCGAACGGTCTGACCGGCCTCGCGGCCTTCGGCCTGGGCGTGCGGCCCAAGGGTGTGGCGCAGGCCGTGACGCCGCCGCCGACCGTGGTTGAATGGCCGAACTACGCCCTGACGATCACTGAGGATCTCAGCACCTACGGCTCGTCAACCGAGACCGCCTATCCGCCTACTCCGATTGAGTGGCTCAAGGCCGACTACGCGCCAACGGCAGGCTACTTCGTGTCGAGCGGCGGCGCGCCCAGCGGCGCCCAGGCCTTCATGAACTGGGCGGCCGGCGGCTCGAACTCGACGGGCATGGTGACGCAGGTCTCGACGGCCCCGGCGCGCGTCAAAGCGGCGACCGGCAATCTGCTGATCGGCGGCGCCTATGAATCCGGCGACGACCCGGTTGGCCTCATCATTACGAACCTGGCGGCGGCTATCGCTGCGGCCGGGCACTCGAACTTCATCATCGCGCCGAAGCATAACGACGGGGCGACCAACGCGGCGTCGGGTGCTGGCGCAGACTGGCATCGTCTGCGCGAGCTGACGCGTCGGGTGGGCGCGCCGACTTCGCCCTATTACGGGATGATCAGCGACACGTCGTTGTTCAACCGGCGCTGGTCGACGCCGCTCGACGCCAACGACATCGCCGTCAAGCTTCAGGACCGGGTGCAACAATCGTGGTGGGGCGGAAGCCCGGCGGCCACGGCGCACACCGACACCGCCCACATGCAGGGCGACGACGCTGCGATGGGCTATTTCGGGGGCTCGCACGCGCGGGCGCGGTTCGTGCAGGCGCCGTACTACGCGAGCCGGGTGTCGGGAAACCCCGCGTTCATCCCGCATCAGAACCGTCACTCGACCGCGTCGACCAATCAGACGCCCGGCGGCTTCGTGACCAACATCGCCACCCGCGGCAGTCTCGCGGGCCACACCTGCGACGTCTTCTACACCGATGGGTCTTCGGCCGCGGCCGAGTGGGCCGTGGCCATCGTGGGTGGCGTGCTGCAGCTCAGCCGCGCCGCCACCGCGACATACAACACGGCCGGCTACACGGTGCTCAAGGTGCGCCTGATCAAGGGCGGGAAAGCCAATTGGGGTTACGTGAAGGTCTTCCTGTTGGACCTCAGCCCCGACGGATCGAAGTCGGCCTATCTCAACAAGCAATGGCTGACCAAAGAGAACCCCTATCCGGCCGATAATCCGACGGCGGGGTCGGTCTACTCGGGCCCGAAATTCAGCTTCGCCATCGCCTTGCGCCCGCATTGGCTGGCGGGTGAGAGCGCGGCCAAGGTGCTGCAGGGCACGTCGGGGGTCGGCGCGACGTCGTCCTTCACACAGATCAAGGGTTCGACCAACCAGAACGTCGGCATGTCGATGGGCAACGTCGCGGGCGGCACGGGCTACAACTTCGATTCCCCGACCTCCACCGGCTTTACCGCTGCGCGCGGGCTCGTGTGGCTGTTCGGGTGCTTCGACACCTCGACCGCGGGCGCGGCGACGGGCGGCGGCACGGGTAAGGTTCGCACCGACAGCCTGGGCGCCAACTCCCTTAGCGCCGTGAGCACGACGGGCACGGTCACGCTGGGTAGCGACCTCCGCTTCTGGACGCGCGGCAACGTGCTCTTCCGTCACCTGTTCTCGTCGAACGCGACGGGCGCCAGTCTTGTCGACGCCGACCTGATCTGTCTCGCCGAGTGGCACGACTATATCGACTGGGGCGTCACCGCGAACCTCGACCTCGTGCGTGACCCGACGACGCGGAAGTCGCTGCTGGGCACGACCCGCGGGTCGGACACC
>JAIYAJ010000369.1 GCA_027489105.1 Zymomonas sp.
GCCTGATAAAACGTGAACCCCTGATAGCGCAACGGATGATTCATGTAGATGAGGTCCTCGCGATCTTCCCCCGATTCGGGATTCAACAAACGAATCTTGCTGGAGAAATTTTTCGGAACGTTCGTGCCGAGGTAGCGGTCGTGACTGAAGTCGAGCAGTTTGATGGAAAACGGATGATACAGGCGCGCCTGGCGTATCGCGACTTTCCAGCTTTTACCCGCCACGGTAAAGGCCTGCGTGCCGGGCATCGCATTCGAGAGAAGCAATCGGCGCAACGCCTCACCGCCATCCGGCATGATGCTCACAAAGCCAGTTGCGAGATCGCGACGATCCATCGCCGTTTCTCGCGGCTTTCGGCGCACGGCGAGACCGACCGCCGATCCGTCCGTGGCGCGCATCGGGTCCGCATCCGCGCCTGCCTCTTCCTCCGCGACAATGTCCGCATTTTCAAAATGCTTATCGATCCGCAACATGAATCCGGGTAAAGGAAATTCCGCACCATCCTTGAGTCGGCTTTGGGGGATCGCGTGAACGGTGTCCATCCCATCGCCTGCGGACTCGATCACCACCAACTCCACCTCACGCGGAAACGTCGAGTAGTTCATGATCTGGCCCTCGTTCACCGTCATTTGCGCCTCTTTCCCCAGCAGGCCCGTGGCGATTTCACTGATAAGCATCAGCAAGATACCCGAGTGAATCAGCATCATCCCCGCCTTGCCCTTGTTCCATCGAAACCGCGCACCATGGGCGGCTAACAGATTCACGATCAATAAAGAGCCCAGCATCATACCGCCCGGCAACGGAATCGAAAACACGAGATCCCCCGGCCCCACATCCCACCACGCGATCCACGAACGGAAAAATTGCTCCACCACTTCATGGATGCCGAGATGCACTTGCGACACGGTGGCGATAAAAATCAACACCATCGAGTAGCCCAACAAAAAAACCGTTAGACGAAGCGAGCTGAGAAATTTTCCGACGTTGCGAATCATCAAGGGAAAGTGGCCGATCTCACAAATTCTTCGAATGCTTCCCGTTGAGCCGTAACCAACGCCGCCTCACCCGTCATTTTGAAAAACCACGTGATGCCATTCGCCTTCAGAATCGCGGCGGAAATCGCGGCCTTTGTGCCATCGAGAACCGCACCCTCGCTGACCATGTGCGTGACAATCAGCTTGCCCGCTTTTCCGTCCATCTCCGTGCCGAGAGCCGGATCGTCTGCGGAGCTCAGCGGCGGAAGATGGATCTGGCCGCGCCAGCGATTCACGTTATCGAGCACGCTGCCGGAATTGCCGGGCAAGGGTATCACCGAAACATCCGCCGTGGCACCATCCGCACCCTTTATTGCAAAACTCGCGACACGCATCGAGCTTGGTGCCCCTTCGTCCCAACCTTCCGGTGCGACCACCTTGAGCGGACGGAAGGTGCCCGCATTATTGTGGCTGTTTGGTGTCGTGATCGACTTCAGGACGAATTTGCAGATCGTCTCGGTCAGGCCGATCGGAACGTTGATCGGGCCGAGCACGGCGGGCGAGGACTTCGAGAAGTCGCAGGTGAGCCCGTCGTCGTCGATCGTCACGCGGACGTGCATGGGAACGGGATCGTCGCTGATCCCGTCATCGTCGATCAGGTCTTCGGCTTCCCAGCTGCCATGGGGCAGGGCGGCCAGCGCTTTGCGCGCAACCGCCTCGCCATGTTCCTTGATGCGCGCGACCGCTTCGGCGAAAGCGTTGCCGCCGAACTTCGCATAGATGGCGTTGAGCCGCTTGATGCCCGTCTGCGTCGCCGCGATCTGCGCTTCGAGATCGCCGATCACGATGTCGGGCATGCGCGAGTTGAAGCGGATCAGCTCGAATATCTCGCGCACCGGCTCGCCGCCGCGGTAGACGCGGGTGCCGGGGAAGATCATCCCCTCCTGATGCATGTCGGTGGAATCGAGCACATAGCCCGGATCCTTCGCACCCAGGTCGATCCAGTGCGCTCGGATGCAGGTATAGGCGAAGGGCCGGTCGGCGCCCGGCGCGAAGACCGGCGCAAACAGCGTCGCGTCCATCGCATGGGCCGAATTCCAATAGGGATAGTTCATCACGAAGATGTCGCCGGGCGCGACATTGTCGCGACCGACATAGTCCATGCCCTTGACCAGCGCATGGTCGTTCGCGCCCAGAAAGAATGCGAGTCCCGGGGCGTCTGCGATCAGTTCAAGGTCTGCGTCATAAAGCGAGATCCCGAAGTCCAGCACCTCGTAGATCACGGGGTTGAACGCCGTGCGGATCAGCGTCCGCCGCATTTCCTCCGCTGCCGAGACGAGATGGCTGCGGATCACTTCCAGTGTCGCACCGTCTAGGCTCATTCTGCGCTCCGCGTGATGATGAGGTTGCCATGGGCGTCGACCGTGACGCGCTGGTCGGAATGGACGACCGTCGTGCAGGTCCCTTCCTCGACGATCGCCGGGCCGGCAAAGCCGTGGCCGGGTGCGAGCCGGGTGCGGTCGTAGACGTCGAAGCCGCACAGGCCGCGCCGGGCGAAGCAGAAGGCGTCGCGGTGGCCGAGCAGCGCTGCTTCGACGGGGCCGCTCGCGGCTTCCGGCCGCACGATCTCGGGCTTGGGCAGGCGGCTATAGGCGCGAACGCGCAAGGTGACGATCTGCACGGGGTCCTTCGGCGCATGTCCATAGCGTTCGGCATGGGTACTGGCGAAGGTGGCGCGAACCGCCTCGGCATCGATCGGGCCGTCGTTCAGCGGGATCGCCAGCACATGCTCCTGGCGGACATAGCGGCATTCGAGCAGGCGGATCACCTCCTGCGACTTGAGCGGCGC
>JAIYAJ010000309.1 GCA_027489105.1 Zymomonas sp.
CCGCAACATCCGCGCAGCGGGTGAGGCGACCGTCGGTCTCTACTATGACGACGTTCCCCTGATGGGCTCGTCGGGCGTCGCCAGCGACGCTGGCGGCACGACCCCCGACATTCGCCTGTTCGACGTCGACCGGGTCGAAGTGCTGCGCGGCCCGCAGGGCACGCTTTACGGCTCGTCGTCGATGGCGGGCACGGTGCGCCTGATCTTCGCCAAGCCGAAGCTCGACAAGACCGAAGCGACCGTCACCGGTCAGATCTCGGCCGTCGATGGCGGAAGCATGGGCTTCGAGAATCAGGCAATGGTCAACGTGCCGATCGTCTCCGATCTCCTCGCCATCCGCGCGGTCGGCTTCGTGCGCGAACGGCCCGGTTATGTCGACAACCCCACCCTCGGGCAAAAGAACGTCAACGACCAGTTCAGCACCGGCGGCCGCATCATGGCCCGCCTGGAGCCGGCCCCGGGTCTGACGATCGACGGCGTCGCAACCTTCCAGAACCTGAAAGGCGGCCTGAACGATTATTTCCTCGCTTCGGGCCCCTACAACCGCAACTATGAGTCGGACCAGCCGGTGCGCGACAAGTTCCGCCTGTACAGCGGCACGATCAACTGGGATCTCGGTCCGGTCACGCTGACGGCCGTGGGCTCTCACGCCTATCGCAACTTCAACTACAGCTACGACATCTCGGCCTTCTTCCGGGTGAACGCTGCGCGCTTCCCGGTCGGGTCGGCGACCTACAACCTGCTTAACAACCAGGCCCCTGCAGTCGCCAATTCGCCGCAGATCACCAAGACCGACACGTTCGAAGCCCGCATCTCGGGCAGCGGCAAGGGCCCCTTCCAGTGGACCGGCGGCTTCTTCTACAGCGACCGCAAGGGCGACTTCGCCAGCAACATCCTGCGCTCGGCTGTGGGATCGGGAGACGTCCTGCCGGTCAATGCGACCAATCTTCTGGGTCAGCGCCTGATCACCGACGGGCTGAAGCAGAAGGCGGGCTTCGCCGAGGCCACCTATGACGTCACCGACCAGCTCTCGGTCACGGGCGGCATCCGCTATTACGACTATACCCGCAAGGTCACCGGCGTCGTCACCGTGGTCAACACCTCGGTCGGCTTCGGCGTCACTCCCTTCACCTCGCAGTCGAGCAGCGAGAATGGCTGGTTGTACAAGGCGAACGTCAGCTACAAGATCACGCCCGTCGTGATGGTCTATGCCACCGCATCGAGCGGTCAGCGGCCCGGCGGCGTCAACCAGAATGTCAGCCTGCCGGCAGACCTGCAGAGCTATGCTTCGGACAAGGTCTGGAACTACGAAGCCGGCGTGAAGAGCAGCCTGTTCGATCGCCTGCTCACCCTGAACGCGGCGCTGTTCCAGATCGACTGGAACAACATGCAGACCTCGGGCACGCTCCCGGGCACCAATTTCGGCTTCATCGCCAATGCCGGCCGCGCCCGCGTGCGGGGCATCGAGGCCGAAGCGACGCTCTATCCGCTCGACGGGCTGCAGTTGCAGGCATCGGGCTCCTATATCGATGCCGTGCTGCGCGAGGACCAGACCAACCAGTCGCTGCTCGCATCCGGACTGAAGGGCGACGACATTCCCAGCGTTCCCAAGGTAACTCTGCAGGGTGGCGCGCAATATGAGTGGGACCTCAACCCGACGCTGAAGGCGAACCTCCGCTCGGACGTCTTCTACAACAGCTCGACCTGGACAGAATTCCGCCACACCAGCGCCTTCCAGCGGCGGCTGCCCGCCTATGCGGTCGTTTCGCTCCGCGCGGGCTTCGGCGCGCAGGACGACAATTGGAGCGCGTCGCTGTTCGTCAACAATCTGTTCAACGACGACACGGTGATCAGCAAGCTCAGCGCCAACGTCTATGGCGGACTGAACAATGTCCGCGCGATCAGCAATGTGCCTCGCACGATCGGCATCGACTTCACCAAGCGCTTTTGATCGAATGGAGGGGGTTTCCGAAGAGAGGCCCCCTCGTTTCTTGCATGACCATCGACAGGAGAGCCCCGTGACCTTCCGCACCCGCCGCTTGGCCATTGCCCTGACCCTCGCCGCTGCAACCAGCCTTTCCGCCCCCGCCTTCGCCAAGGATATCGTCATCCATGCCGGCCGCCTGATCGACGGCGTGTCCCGCCAGCCGCGCGAGCGCATGTCGATTCTGATCAAGGACGACCGGATCGTGGGCGTCGAGCAGGGCTTCGTCGACAAGCCCGGCGCCGAAGTGGTCGATCTCTCGACGAGCACGGTCCTGCCCGGCCTGATCGATGCCCATGTCCATCTGCTCCTCGAACTCGGGAAGGGCTCGCAGGTCGCGAACGCAGTGACCAAAAACGCCTTCGATCATCTGCTCGACGGCACGGTCAACGCACGCAAGACGCTGATGGCAGGCTTCACCTCGGTCCGTGACGTCGGCGGCTATACCCGCGCCATCGTCGCCCTGAAGAAGGCCGTGACCGCCGGCGAAATCGTCGGACCACGCATGTGGGTCGCGGGCAGCATCATCAGCCCGACCGGCGGTCATGCCGACGCGAGCACAGGCTTCGACGCAGCACTCTCCAAGCCGGAGTGGACCGACGGCATCGCCGACGGCCCGGAAGAGGCGATCAAGTCGGTGCGGCGCCATCATCGAGAGGGCACCGACCTCATCAAGATCGTGCCGAGCGGCGGCGTGGCGAGCGTCGGCGACGATCCGCAGGCCCAGCTGATGACCGACGAGGAGATCAAGGCAGTCGTCGACACCGCGCACACGCTGCACATGAAGGTGGC
This sequence comes from Zymomonas sp., assembly GCA_027489105.1. The sequence continues at coordinate 2,777 of JAIYAJ010000309.1, forward strand.
GGCGCATGCCCATGGCACGGTCGCGATCGAACATGCGGCCAAGCTCGGTGTCGACTCGATCGAGCATGGCTCCTTCGCCGACGCCGATGGCGACAAGATCATGAAGGCCAATGGCACCTGGCTCGTCCCGACCCTCACTGCGGGCGCCTCGGTCGTCGATTATGCAAAGCTGCATCCCGAGCTTCTCGCGCCGTCCGTGGCAGCGAAAGCGCTAGCGGTCGGCCCTGTCATGAAGGCCAATTTGAACCGCGCCTACAAGGCAGGGGTCAAGATCGCCTTCGGGACCGACGCCGGCGTCTTCCCACACGGATCCAACGCGCGCGAGTTCGAGTTGATGGTCGACGCGGGCATGACTCCGATGGACACCATTGTTGCCGCCACCTCGTCGGCGGCCACGCTGATCGGTGACGAAGCCGATATCGGCTCGATCCAGGCGGGCCGCTATGCCGACATCATCGCGGTCGGCGGCGATCCGTTGAAGGACATCGCGCAGTTGCGTAACGTCACCTTCGTCATGAAGGGCGGTGCGGTGATCAAGGACGGATCGGCTCCGGCCGGCACGCGCTGACGGGAAAGGCGGGGTCATGGGGGGGCAGACTGAGAGCGACGTGCCGCCTGCCGCGCGGCTCGACCGCTACGACATGAAGATCGTGGCGGCGCTGGAACGCGACGGCCGGATGAGCTGGAGCGACCTCGCTGCCGAGATCGGCCTGTCGCTTACCCCCACGCTGCGGCGGGTACGCAAGCTCGAACAGTCGGGCGTAATCATCGGCTATGCTGCGAAGGTGGACCGCAGCGCCCTGATCGGTTCCATGCCGGTATTCATAGCGGTCAAGCTCGAGCGCCAGACCAGCGAAATTCTCGAAAGCATCGAGAAGCTGGTCGAGGGCCTTCCACAGGTGGTGGGCGGCTATCTGATGAGCGGGTCCAATGACTATCTGCTCCACGCCTTCGTCCGCGACCTTGCCCATTATCGGGAGTTGCTGGCGACCCTCACCCATGCCAGCGGCATCGCTCACATAGAGTCCAGTTTCGTTCTGAAGACCTTCAAGGCATGAGGTGGCCTTCGGCGACGGGAAGAGACTGAAACAGCCATGCAGCGCAGGACGGTCAAGTCGGCATCCAGGGCGTTCGAGGTGCTCGAACTCTTCGCCGACCTGCGTCGCCCCCTGCGGTTGAACGAGATTCACAGCGCGCTAGGCTACCCCCAGTCGAGCACGACCACCCTGCTCAAGAGCATGGTGATGAGCGGCTACCTCAACTACAGCCGCCACAGCCGCACCTATCTGCCTACGACGCAGGTCAGTGCGCTCGGCAACTGGCTGACCGGCCATATCGTCGCCGACCCCGCTTATCGCAACCTCGTCGAACGGCTGCAGCGGATCACCAACGAAACGGTCGGCCTCGCCACCGAGAACGATCTCTACATCCAATATGTGCTGTTCCGCGAACCGTCGCACGAGTTCAAATCGGTGCCGCGCGAAGGCGTGATGCGGCCGATGATCGACTCGGCAGCGGGTCTCGCCCTGCTCAGCCAGATGTCGGATAGGCAAATCGAGAAAATCTTCCGCTATTCTCATTATTACCGGATGAACGACGGCGAGGCCCCTCACCTCGAAGTGCTGATGCAGGACATCCGCTGGATCCGGCATATCGGCTACGCCCATCATGAAAACCGGCCCGATCCCGGCCTTTCAGCCATCGCCATGCCGCTCGGCCAGACGATGTATGGCGTCCGGCTGGCGATAGGCGTCGGAGGACTGGTCGATCGGATCGCAAGAGCCAAGAACGATATCGTCAAAGCGATGCGGGAGGAAGTCTGCGCCTTCCACCTCGCCAATGCCCATGCGCTCAGCAAGCCCTCCGGGCAGGAGGCAAACGATCGCGACGATCAGGATGAAGAAGCCAAAGACTGATCGTCATTTTTATATGACTATCGTTTGAAATAGGCGCGTCTAGCGCGATCCTCGCCTATCCTTTCGAAAAATCGAGAGGATGGGATGCCATGAGGACGGCCGATAAGACGAATGCGATGCTGAGCCGCCGAACCCTTCTGGCGGGGGCCGGCCTGGCGGCTGCGGCAGCCGCTGCCGTCCCGGCGGAAACCCGCGCGGCTCCCAGGCCGTCATGGGATCAGATGGCCGACATCGTCTGCGTCGGAAGCGGCGCGGCCGCGTGCAGCGCAGCGGTGACGGCAGCTGCCGCCGGGGCCGAGGTGATCGTGGTCGAAAAGATGCCCTTCCTGGGCGGGACCACCGGCAAATCGGGCGGAGTCGTCTGGATCTGCAACCATTTCGGCCTTCGCGCCCAGGGAATCCGGGACGAGAAGGCCGATGCGATGGCCTATATGTGCCGCTTTTCCTTTCCCCAGATCTACGATCCGACCAGCCCGACGCTGGGCCTGACCGAAGCGGACTATCGCCTGATCGAGGCCTTTTACGATCATGGTTATAAGGCGATCGACCATTTGCAGGCGGTCGAAGCGGTGCGCTTCAAGCAGTTCCGCCTTTGGGCGATAGACGAGCCGGCACCCGACTATGCAGACCATCTGCCGGAGAACAAGGTCCCCACGGGCCGGGCATTGGAGCCTGCAACGGGCTCCGGTGGCCAGGGCGGCGGCAGCCTCGCCATGCAGCTGACCGACTGGCTCGAACGGCACCAGGTCCCGATCCTGACCGAAACCCGCGTCACCCGGATCGTCATTCACGGCGGCCGCGCCGTCGGCGTGGAGGCGGAGAGCAACGGCAAGACCATCCGCATCGGCGCGCGCAAGGCGGTCATCTTCGGCACCGGTGGCTATGCGCATAATCTCGATCTGGTCGGGCTCCACCAGACTGCGCTCTACGGGTCCTGCGCGATGCCGGGGTCGACCGGGGACTTCATCCCGATCGCGGGCGCGGCGGGGGCTGCGATGGGCACGCTCGACGGCGCCTGGCGAACCCAGGTGCTGTTAGAGGAGGCGCTGGAGAACCGCGAGCTCGGGGTGTGCGCCTTCTTCCTGCCCGGCGACTCTATGGTGCTGCTCAACAAATATGGCCGCCGCGTGGTCAACGAGAAGCGATGCTACAATGACCGCACGCGCGTTCATTTTGTCTATGATCCCGTGCGCGACGAATATCCTAACCAGCTGCTGTTCATGCTGTTCGACCAGCGGTCGCTCGATCGTTTCGGCGGCGCCTATCCCATGCCTGCAGCTGGCACGGAGAGCCCCTATCTCGTCAAGGGCGACAGCTGGGACGCGCTGTTCGCCCGGCTCGACGCGAAACTATCGTCGCTCGGCGCGCGCAGCGGCGGCGTCAGATTAGCTCCGGGCTTCGCGGCGGCTGCGGTCGAGAGCATCGGCCGTTATGACGGCTATGCCAGAACCGGCCGCGACGCCGATTTCGACCGAGGTGCGCAGCTGTACGACGTGCAGTGGCACAAGCTGTTCTCGGCCGCGCGCGAGGGCAGCACCCACGGCGCCAACCCCTACCCCAACATCACCATGCATCCCTTTTCCGGCGAAGGACCCTATTATGCCTTCATCCTTGCCGCCGGTGCGCTCGACACCAATGGCGGCCCGCGCATCAACCATCATGCGCAGCTGCTGTCCACCAGCGGACAGCCGATCCCGGGGCTTTACGGCGCGGGTAACTGCATCGCGGCGCCGACTCGCAACGCCTATTATGGCGCGGGCGGCACGATCGGCCCGGCGCTGACCTTCGGCTATATCGCCGCCAACCATGCTCTGGGCAGATCGACCTGAGCACGGGCACGCGCCAAGAAGCACCCATTAGACTTTCGGCTAAGCATAGCCCGCAGGACCTTGCATGGGAGGGCGCATCGGGACGACGCTCTTCACAATGGAGACCGGTCGTCCAGATGACCGCAAATGCAAACGTTAGCGGTAGAGAGGGTTTGAGGGTGGCAGCACGGGCGGAACGCACGAGCCGGAACCGGAAAGCGTCATATGTACCGCACGACGAGCATGAGGTGTCGTCGCAAGCCCGGGTCTCCATCCGCTACCGGAAATTGCAGCGGGACAGCCTCGCCGCCTGCGACGATTTCGAGCAGGTCGCCAATTTGGTGGTCGAAGCCGCGCTGGACCTGATACCGGGCGTGGATGGTGCGGTCTATGAAAGGATCGATGGAGAGGACGTCGTCATCACCGCCTGCAGCGGAACCGTCGCCCGCTTCGCCGGGCAACGCATGCCGATCAGGGGCAGCCTGTCCGCCGGGATCAAGTTCAGCGGCAGGGCGTTCATCTGCGACAATCTCCAATATTCCTGCCCGGTGATCGCCGCTGCCTGTCGTCGCTTCGGCATTGCCTCCCTGATCCTCGTTCCGACGATCATCGGAGGGCAGGTCCAGGGCGTCCTGAAATTGGCGTCTCACCGGCCGTTCGCCTTTTCCAGCGATGACCTCGTAACGGGAGAGTTGCTGGCCTACCCCCTGTGCGTTGCGCTTCACGCCGATGATGCCCGACAGCAACGGGAAACCTCCGCCGTGCTCCACCGGAGGCTTCAGGCAATGTTCGAGCAGGCGGCGGTGGGTGTGGCCCATGTCCACCTTGATGGCCGACTGCTGCGTATCAACGACCGTTTCGCCGAAATCGTCGGCTGGCCTCGGCAGGATCTCGAGAAGCAAAGTTTCCAGACCATAACCCATGCGGACGATATAGCGGCGGATCTGGCGAACCTCGTTCGGCTTCGGCGGGGCGAGATTGACCGCTACGCGATGGAAAAGCGCTGTGTCGGCGCCGATGGATCGATCCGCTGGGCCCGCCTTACCGTCAATCTGATCGAGGCGGCGCAGCCAGAGGAGAATTTCTTCGTCGTCGTCCTCGAAGATATCGGCGTTCAACGGCGCGCACAGGAAGATGCCCGGATAGATCCGCTGACGCGGCTGCCCAACCGCGCTTTCGTCACCGAATATCTGCCGGGGATACTCGCCGCATCTACGGTCGCGTCACGGGGAATAGGTCTGGCATATGTCGATCTCGACGGGTTCAAGGCGGTGAACGATGCCCATGGCCATTTCGCCGGAGACGAATGCCTGATCGATGTGTCGCGGGCGCTGCGGTCGTCGATCGGCAGCCGCGGCCTGGCGGCCCGCATGTCCGGCGACGAATTCCTGCTTATTTTCCCCGACGTGCCCGAAGACGAGTTCGAGCGCTGCATCGTTGCCGCCAAAGCGGCGATCTCCGAGCTGGGAGACACGAAGGGCTGGTCGATCACGGCCAGTGTCGGTTCCGTTTTCTGCGGCGGCGCGGACAGGCTGGATGCGACGGCCATGATGCATCTCGCCGATGAGCGGATGTATGCGGCGAAGCGCGCGGACAAGGCAGCCCGCGACCATTGGGCGCCTTCGAGCGAGACCTCCGGCTGGTTTTGACAAGCGCCCGATCTGGCCCGTCATGACCGACCGGGGGCCGTGACTTCCTTTTTCCAGGCCGTTCGGCTATAGACGCGATGCTGACGTCGTATGCGACGGATAACGGGCCGCTTTGGCTCCCCTTTGTCCCTTTCAAGCCTCACGAAGCCGGGATGCGCCGCTGTTGGCGCATGCCCGTCATGCCTATGGGACAAGGATACCCCCCATGATCACCGGTACCGTCAAGTTCTTCAACGTCGACAAGGGCTATGGCTTCATCTCGCCGGAAGACGGCAGCAGCGACGCTTTCGTCCATATTTCAGCCGTTGAGCGCGCGGGCATGCGCACCCTCGATCGCGACCAGCGGATTTCCTACGAGCTGGAGACCAATAATCGCGGCAAGACGAGCGCGGTTAACCTCCAGGCAGCATGACGCATCGGGCAGGCGTGTCTCGATACGCCCGCCGTCTTCCCATCCCGCAAGACAGAGGAACCGTCATGTCCAGAGCCGTCAACATTCAAGCCACGCCCGACCATATCGCGCAAAGTTGCGCCAAGGTCGGCGCCAGCATCACCGCCATCGAGGTGCTGACCTCGGGCGGTTCGCGCGTCGTGCTGAGCAACGCCGCCGGCTGTGCCGCGGTGACCCGCCATTATGGCGCCAAGGTGATCACCGGACGGGTCGTGCGCCAGCCCCTGCGTTCGCTGCACGGCTGAGAAAGCCCGGCCTTCCAGCCGCAGTCCGGTTCAGGGCTGCGGCAGGAGCCCGGCTATGTGCAGCGCCAATATCTCGCGCTGCCGGTCAGCCGGCCATCGCTCGGGGTCATAGACGGCCTGGGTCGCTATCCCCGCTGCTGCGCTCAGCAGGGCCTGCGCGACGAGAAACGATCGATCGCTCTCGACGATCCTGCCCGTAGAGATGATCGCCCGGTGAAACAGGTCGACCGCCTCGCGGCTGCGTTGCCGCTGTTCGATCAGAAAGGCTTCGTCGGCAGTGGCAAGCCCCCAGAAAGCCAACCAGATCCGCCAGCTGTCCATCCGCTCCTCGTCGAGCGGCAGGACACCCGACAGGATCTCGGGCAGAGGGCGACCCGCCACCGTCGCCTCGTCGACTCGCGAAGAGGTCCGCTCCATGCGCAGACGATAGGCCGACAACAGCAGGTCATGCTTGCTGCGGAAATAATGCGAGACGATCGAGGTGCTGCAGCCGGCAAGCGCGGCGATGTCGCGAACCTTGGTGCCTTCGAGACCGCATCGCGCGATCAGCGTCGCGGCAATCTCGGCTACCTGCCGCCGACGGGCTTCATGATCGACGATCTTCGGCATGCGCGCTCCGGACAGTTCTCGGCGGCGTTTATGGCGATGTTGATGCGGCGCAACAACTGCCTTCCCTTCGCATAAAGGCCAGCTTGGCGGCGGCCGCCCTAGCCTGTCCAAGGGGGCGATGCGAATCCCCGCAACAGGGGAAGGGGCGAGAGAGAATGCCGATGACCGACACCGCAACTATCCTGCCGGCCGACCCGCTGTTGATCGCCACCTATTTCACCCTGGCGGGCGACGTTCACCCCTTCGCAGCCAGCACCATAAGCCCCATTCCCTTCGCCACGCGCGCCGAGGCCGCCGGACGCGCCGGCTATCGCGGCATCGGTCTGGGCGCCCAGGATGTACTGCATCTGATGGAGACATTGGGACCCCGGGAGATCCGCGCGATCGCCGGGGCCAATGGCCTGGACCTGATCGAACTGGAAGTGCTCGTCGACTGGTATGCGTCAGGCGACCGGCAGACGGAATCGGATAGACTGCGCGCCGCTCTACTGAATGCCGCAGCAGAGCTTGGCGCAGTGCATCTCAAGGTGGGTGGAGACCTCGCCAATGGCGACTGGCCGCTCGACGGCGTGATAGAGGATTTTGCCGGCCTGTGCGACGACGCAGCACGCGCCGGGACGGGCATCTGCATCGAGGTCTTTCCGGGCAGTTCGATCGCGGACCTCGAGACCGGCACGGCGATCGTGGGCGGTGCGGGCCGGCGGAACGGCGGACTGCTGCTCGACATCTGGCATATGGTCCGTGGCGGCATCGACTTCGCCGACATCGCGAAGATGGATCCGGCGCACATCCTGCATGTCGAGATCGACGATGCCGACGCGACCCAGCAAGGCTCGATCATCGACGACACGATCGACCGCAGGCGGTTGTGCGGCGAAGGCGAGCTTCCGCTCCCCGCCTTCCTCCAGGCGATTGCGGATACCGGCTATAGCCGCGCCTGGGGCGTCGAGATATTGTCGGTCGAGCAACGGGCCCGCACGCCCGAAGAGGCGGCGCGGCGCTCGTTCGAGACAGCGCGGCGCTATTTCCCCCAGTCGTGACAGGCGGTCGCCGCGCGATAGATTAACGAAAAATAGCCAAGTCTGCTTTATACGACGTTCATCTTTGGCAGGCATAGCCATGCCCATCGCATTGGGTGGGTGGTGGCGTGCAGTCTCAGATTTTTCATGATCCGACCGGTAGGCGGGCGATCATCGTCCGTTGGTCTGTCCGCTTGGTGGCCGCCCTCTCCGCACTGGCGCTGCTGGTCCTCGGCGTCGCCCTGCTGACGTTCGAACGGCGTTCGGCGCCTGCCCTGCCGGGCTTCGACCGATCCCCTGCTCCCCTGGCTGCCGCTGCTATTCAGCCCACCCGCACAGACAGCGCTCCATGGCTTCCATCTCAGCCGGCCACCGGCGAGACCAGACGGCTGGAGCGTACCGGCTTCTACATGCCGTGGGACGCCGCCAGCCGCGAGTCGCTGACATCCCATGGGGGCGAACTGGATTTCATCGCGGCCGGTCTCGCGACCGTCCACGGCGCCGATCATCGCTGGCGCTATGAGAGCGATCCGCATCTGCGGCAGGTGCTGGGCAGCCAGTCGCGCCGCAAGCTGCTGCTGATGGTGCAGAATGTCAGCATCGAGACTGGATGGGACGGAAAGAACAGCGCGCGCCTCTTCGCCGATGCGAAGGCGAGCGTCGCGCTGATCGACCGGATCGAAAAAGCCGCGCTGGCCGAGCAGGCACGCGGCGTGCTCCTCGATTTCGAGAATCTTCCGCCATCCGCGCATGAGGCTTATCGCGCCTTTCTGGAGCGCGCGCGGAAGCGGCTTTCCGCGCGGGGGCTGCTGCTCACGATCGCCGCGCCAGTCGGTGACCCTGACTGGGCGCTTGCGCGCTATGCGCCGTCGGTCGATCGGCTGTTCCTGATGGCCTATGACGAGCATTGGCCCGAGGGCGAAGCCGGGCCGATCGCCTCGCAGGCCTGGTTTGTCGACGTTGTCGGGCGGGCGGTGGCCGAGGCGGGTCGCGACAAGGCAATCGTCGCCATCGGCAACTACGCCTATGATTGGGGCAAGGGGGTCGCCGAGCCCCTGACCGTTGCCCAGGCCTGGGAGCGCGCCGCAGCCGCAGGCGCCATGCCGCGCTTCGATCGCACGACCGGAAACAGCCACGTCGCCTATGTCAAGGACGGCGTCCCGCACCAGCTCTGGATATTGGACGCGCTGAGCGCCTGGAACGACCTGCAGACGACGCGGCACCTCGGTGCGAAAGGCATGGCACTTTGGCGCCTGGGCAGCGAAGATCCGGGTTTCTGGCAGGTCCTCGCCACGCCGACGGGCGGCGTGCCGGAGATCGGCACGATGCCGAACCGCGACCATGTGCAGTTGCTCGGCAGCGGAGAGATATTGCGTCTCGCCCGACGCGCCGAGCCCGGCCGGCGCGACCTTTCGATCGGCGAGGACGGCCTGATCCGGGACGCCCGTTACACGGCCCTGCCCTCGCACAATGTCATCCAGCGCACGGGGCTGCAGCAGCACCGCGTCGCACTCACCTTCGATGACGGCCCCGATCCGCGCTGGACCCCGCAGATCCTAGACGTTCTCAAGCGGGAAGGCGTGCCCGCCACCTTCTTCGTAACCGGTGCGAACGCGCTCGGCGAGGCTGATCTGCTGCGCCGGATCGTCGATGAAGGCAGCGAGCTCGGCAACCATTCGACCACGCATCCCGACCTCGATCGCATGCCAGAGGCGGCGATCCGGCTGGAGATCAATACCACCCAACGGCTGGTCGAGAGCTATACCGGCCGATCGATGCGGCTGTTCCGCGCGCCCTATCTGGGGGACGCCGAGCCTAACACGGCCGCCGAACTGCGCGCCTCGACCGTCGCGGCGGAGATGGGCTATCTCTCGGTCGGCCTCAATGTCGACCCGCTCGACTGGACAACAACCACCGCCGACCGGATCGTACAGCGGACGGTCGACCAGGTCCTGTCGGGCAAGGGCGTCCGCGCGACCCAGATCGTGTTGCTGCACGATTCGGGCGGCGACCGCAGCGCGACGGTGGCGGCACTGCCCGGGATCATCGCGGAGCTGCGCGCGCGCGGCTACACGTTCGTCACCGTCTCGCGGCTGGCCGGGCTCGACCGGGACGCGGCGATGCCCCCGCTGGTCGGCGCGCATGGCGTCGCCGCCGACGGGGCGAGCGGACTTTTCGGTTTTCTTGCGCTGGCCGGCAAGACGCTCGGCATCCTCTTCTTCGTGGCGATCGGCCTCGGCATCGCACGGGCGCTGCTCATGACGGTGCTGGCGCTGGTGCAGGCGCGCCACCCCGGCCCGCCGGATGCCCAGCCCCATCTGGTCCCCGCCTTCGTCTCGGTCCTCATTCCCGCCTATAATGAGGATAAGGTGATCGAGGCATCGGTGCGTCGCGTCCTCGGCAGCCAGGGGCCGCGCATCGAGGTGATCGTCATCGACGACGGCTCGACCGATCGCACCGGCCGGATCGTCGCCGACGCCTTCGGCCTGGATCCGCGCGTGACGCTGTTGAGCCTGCCAAACGGCGGCAAGGCGCGGGCGCTCAACGAAGGCCTGCGGCTGGCGAAGGGCGAAGTCGTGATCGCGCTCGACGCCGATACGCAGTTCGAAGCCGATACGATCGCGCGGCTCACCCGCTGGTTCGCCGACCCATCGATCGGCGCCGTCGCGGGCAATGCGAAGATCGGCAACCGGGTCAATCTCGTGACGCGCTGGCAGGCGCTCGAATATGTCACCGCGCAGAATCTGGAACGCCGCGCACTCGCCGCGCTCGGCGCGGTAACGGTGGTGCCCGGCGCCGTCGGTGCATGGCGTCGCGCCGCACTGGATGAGGTCGGCGGCTATCCGCACGACACGCTGGCCGAAGATCAGGACCTCACCATCGCCATCCGCCGGGCCGGTTGGAATGTCGCCTGCGATGCCGACGCGATCGCCTGGACCGAGGCACCCGACAGCTTCCGCGCCTTGTTCCGGCAGCGCTATCGCTGGGCCTTCGGGACGCTGCAATGCCTGTGGAAGCATCGCGGAATCTTTCTGACCGGGCGGCCGCGCGGGCTGGCGCTGGTCGGTCTGCCGCAGGCCTGGCTGTTCCAGATCGGGCTGGGACTTGTGTCTCCGCTGATCGATCTCGCCTTGATCGTCAGCATCGCCGACACGCTGTTCCGCACGGCCAATCATGGCTTCGCCATGATGGAGCAGGATCTGCGGACGATGTTCGCCTTCTGGCTCGCCTTCGCCGCCATCGATGCGTCCTGCGCTTGGGTCGCTTATCGGCTGGATGGGCGCGAGGGGAGGTTTCCGCTCCTTCGTCTGCTGGCGCAGCGCTTCGGCTATCGGCAATTGCTCTACGCCGTCGTGCTCAAGGCGGTGATGTCGGCGCTGCGTGGGCCGCGCGTCGCCTGGGGCAAGCTCGATCGCAGCGGCGTGATCCAGATTCCGTTCGACGCCGGCCGGCCGAGGTTCGCACGCGGCAGCGAGGCTCCTCGCTTCGACAAGGCGGCCTGACCGGGCCTTCCACGCCCGCCGTGACGGGCCACGGAAACGCTTGCGATTTCGCGGTTGATAAAACCCTATTTCATGTGAATATGGCTATAAACTGTCGTTGCGGCGATGGTGGCGCGATCATCCTGCCCGGGAAAGGACACGCCATCTTGCCATAGCGGTCGACGGCGGCGACACCCCCCTGGATACGCAGACCGGTGTCGGTCCGCGCGACGGCGGAAGTTGATATTGGGGAACGTGCGTTGACGGACATCATGACGATCGCCGAGCAGTATCTTCTGCCGGGTGCGCTGTGGCTCGTGATGTTTTCGATGGGCGTGGGCCTCATGCCCCGCGACTTCACTCGCATCGTCGAGAACAGCCGAGCCTTTCTGGTCGGCGTCGGCAGCATGCTGCTGCTCGTCCCCCTGTTCGGCACAGCCCTTGCCGTGGGCTTCGCGCCAACCCCCGCGCTGATGATGGGCTTCATCCTGCTGGCGACCTGTCCCGGCGGGATATTGTCGAACCTGCTGACCGACCTTGCCCGCGGCAATGTCGCCTTGTCGGTGTCGATGAGCCTTTTCGTCAGCGTCGTCTATATCTTCACTTTGCCCTTCATCACCTATTTCGGCCTGGCGTTCGTGTTCGGGGCAGGCCAGTCGATCACCGTCCCGGTGGGAGAATCGATCAGCAAGATCCTGACGATCACCGTCTTTCCCGTCGCGACCGGGATGCTCTGCCGCAGGCTCCTCCCCGCCTTCGCGCTGCGCATCGAGCCGCTCGTCAAGACGCTGTCGACCAGCGTGCTCGTGGTCGTATTCGGCATGATCGTCGCGCAGCAATGGGAAACGCTCAAGCAGTCCTTCGGCATCGTGCTCGCGATCGTCGTGGCGATGAACGTCTGCAATCTGGGCATCGCTTTCCTCGCCTGCCATCTGGCGCGGATCGGGCGGCGCGAGCGCATCGCGATCGCGATGGAGCATATCGTGCGTCAGGAGGCGACCGCGATCTTCGTCGCGGTGACCCTGCTCGGCCGCAACGACATGTCGCTGCCGATGATCATCAACACCTTCATCGGCATGGCGGTCGGAATCCCCTTCGTCACCTGGCTGCGCACCCGTGCGGCACGGCTCGACGAGGCGGGTGTCACGACGGCTGCTGCCACCATCATCCGGAGCTGAGACATGGACCTCAAAAGACTGTCCTCGGGATCGCCCTTCGAGGAACTGGCCGCCTATTCGCGCGCGGTCGTCGACGATCTCTACATCCATGTGTCGGGCACCGTCGGCCCCGATCCGGAAACCGGCGTAATGCCCGAGGACCCCGCCGAGCAGGCGCGCAACATCCTGCGGCTGCTCGGCAAGGTGTTGGCAGAGCAAGGAGCCGACTTCCGCCATGTCGTTCGCAATCGCGTCTTTCTGACGGACGCATCCGACGTGATGGCGGTGGCAGCGGTCCTGCGCGACTATTTCGCCGACTGTCGGCCCGCCAATACGACACTCATCAACGGCATCCCCGCCCCCGGCGCGAAGGTCGAGATCGAGATCACCGCGCGCCGCCCGGCTGTCTGAGCGCGCCACCGCCCCAACGCATCCCCTGTCAGGACCAATGATGACCAAGCTTGCCACTCGCATCACCGGCACGTCGAAAAAGAGCTACGGCATGTATGAGCAGGCGCTCCGGATAGATGCCGACGATCTCATCCATCTCGAGCTTGGGCGCCCCGTCCACGACACGCCCGCGCCGATCAAGGATGCGGCTATCCAGGCCCTGCGCGACGGGCACGTCCATTATGGCGACATGATGGGTGAACGCGGGCTGCGTTCCGCCCTCTCGGTCAAGCTGCGCGACTTCAACGCGATCGACGCATCGCCCGATGAAATCCTGATCACCAACGGCCTGACCCAGGGCTCCTTCGCTGCCTTCATGGCGCTGGTGAATCCCGGCGACGAAGTGATCCTGCTCGATCCCTATTACCCGCAGCATTTCGGCAAGATCGAACTCGCGGGCGGCAGGATCGTCACCGTCCCGCTGGACGCCGCCAACGACTTCTCGATCCGGGCCGACTGGATCGAGGCCGCCATAACCGAGGCGACGCGAATGATCGTGATCGTCAACCCTGCCAATCCGACCGGGCGCGTCTATTCCCGTGGCGAACTCGAAGCTTTGGCCGAAGTCTCGATTCGCCACGACCTGCTCGTCGTTTCCGACGAGGTCTATGAGTACATCACCTTCGGCGCAGGCCACATCAGCATCGCATCGCTGCCGGGCATGAAGGAGCGCACCGTGTCGCTGTTCGCCTTCACCAAAGCCTATGCGATGGACGGCTGGCGGCTCGGCTATGCAGTCGCAGCGCCCGAGATCATGGCGGGCCTCGTCAAGATCTCGACCAGTGCCGTCACCCATGTGAACAGTTTCATCCAGTTTGGCGCACTCGCTGCGGTTACCGAAGGCTCCGCCGAGATGCAGGCGATGGTGGACGATGATCGTCGCAAGCGCGATCTGGTCGTCGGCCGGCTGAACCAGATGCCCAACGTGCGGTGCGCGGAGCCGCAGGGAACGATCTATGCCTTCCCCGACATCAGCGCGACCGGCCTTCCCGCGCAGGACCTGGCGGAGCGGCTGCTGCGAGAGGCCCATGTCGTCGTCGAAGCGGGCAGCTTCTACGGAAGGGTCGGCAAAGGTCATCTGCGTATCTGCTTCGGATCGGAACCCGAAAACAGGATCACCGAAGCCATGGATCGCCTAGCCCGCTTCTTCAATGCGCTCTGACCGGATGGCCACCCATTGCGGAGATTACCAGCAGGCGGGTGGTTCCCGTTTCGACATGGCTGTGATTTTAGAAGGGTGACGAAGCGAGGCTCGACCTTTGGCTGATATACATATTCAGCCGAACGGTTAATCTTCGGTTGGGGGCAATAGCGGCAGCTTCGGCAGCTGGCGAACAGGAATCGGGTGGAGCGGATGGCATCGGCGGGCAATCAGGCAGTGAAGGCGACGAAGAGCATATTGGGGGAGCCCGGGGATAGAAGCGTTTACGACCCGAGCAATCCCGGCTTCCGGCTGGAGAATTCGCCCTTCTATCTGATGGCGCATGCCGACTTCAAATATCATGAGGACATGGACAAGGTGCTGCATAAGCACGGCGTGTCCAAGCCGATCTACCGCGTGATGACGGTCCTGCGAGAGCGCCAGCCCGCCAGCATCGGCGCTATCGCGGAGGCGGCGTTGACCAAGCGCTCCACCGTCAGCCGGATCATCGACCGCATGGCCGAACAGGGGCTGGTGTCGACCGAGCCCAATGCCGAAGACAATCGCATCACCGAGGTCCGTTTGACCGAGGAAGGACGGCAGCTTCTCGCCAAGCTCACCCCGATCGTCGGTCGCCAGTTCGTGCGCGCGATGGAGGGAGTCAGCGATCGCGATCTGGGCGTGCTTCTGCGGACCCTGCAGAAGATCAGCGCCAACCTGTCGAAACTACCGATCGAGTAATCCGTCTTCCGGCCCTTCATGGGTCAGGCCGAGCCTGGCCGCAACGCTCTCCACCGGGGTGCCCGGTTTCACCAGCAACCAGCGCTCGGGCGACCGCGCGTCGATCGCGACGATGCGGCCCTTGGGGCAGAGCTTGAGGCAGGGCGTCTCGATCACGCCGAAGTCGGCCTTCCGTCCCTTGCGGCGGTTGCCGAGCGCGCGCAGCGCCTTGGCCAAGGACAAGCGTTCGTCGGGGCCGAAGCCACCGCCGACGCGCTTGCTGCATTTACGGCAGACGAGCGCGACGCCCGTCCAGTTCGACTGCACATGATCCGGCATGTTCGTTCCAACGTCCGAACGCGCGATCGGGCCCGTGCCTACCCGAAATGCCATAAAAAAGGGGCGACATCGCTGCCGCCCCCTCTCGTCCATGAAGTGCCGAAGGCGATCAGCCGTTCAGCGCATCCTTGAGCGCCTTGGCGGCGGTGAAGGAGATCTTCTTGGAAGCAGCGATCGTCAGCGTCGCGCCCGTGGCCGGGTTGCGGCCCTCACGCGCGGGACGGTCGGTGACCTTGAACTTGCCGAAGCCCGGCAGCGAAACTTCTTCGCCCTTCTGGGCAGCGTCGGTGATGGCCTTGAGGGCCGCATCGAGGACGCGCTTGGCTGCGGCCTTGTCGATCCCCTGTTCGGCGGCGACAACGCCAGCGATGTCGGCAGTGTTCATGATCACTCCTGGTCTTGCTTGATGAAAAAATCCCTATGCGCCGGGGTCCGACGCAAGGCGCCTCTTGTGCGCGGCTCTTTCCTGTGGAGCAATTGGAAAGTCGCCCGAAATCAGGAAAAAAACGGACTGGGATCGTTTTTCGCAGCTTTTTTTCGACGAGACGCCCCAAGCACGCGCCACATCCCCGTTCAGCGAGGATCAATTTTGGTCGACGATCGCCGAAACCAGCAGCTTGTCGATGCGCCGGCCGTCCATGTCGACGATCTCGAAGCGCCATGTCTTATAGTCGAACGACTCGCCGGTGACGGGCAGATGCTTGAGGCGCCAGAGCGCCAGCCCGGCAACGGTAGCGAAGTCGCGGTCCTCCGGGAGCTCGAGCCCCAGCCTCTCTGCGAGCGTGTCGGCCGACGCGGTACCCGATACCAGCAGGCTGCCATCCTCGCGTTCGACGAAGGCCGGATCGGTGTCTTCATCCTTGTCCGACGCAAACTCGCCCGCAATCGCAGCCAGAAGATTGGCGGGCGCGAC
Organism: Zymomonas sp.; assembly: GCA_027489105.1. The sequence goes on from JAIYAJ010000309.1 coordinate 18,676, forward strand.
CAGACCTTCGAAATGGCCATATTCGTCGTAAACGAAGGCCATCGGCACTTCGGCCTCCCGCAGAGCCTTGAGCGCGTCCATCGCGTCGACATGGTCGGGGAGCACGATGCCCTTCTTGAGCATCGACCGGAGATCTATCGTGGCCCCTGCGAGCAGGGCCCGCACCAGGTCGCGCGCGTGGATCACGCCCAGCAGCTGGTCCACCGAGCCGTCGCCGACCGGCATGCGCGTATGCGGCAGTTCGGCGAGCTGCGCGCGGATCGCGTCTAGATCATCGTTGATATCGATCCACTCGACCTCGGTCCGTGGGGTCATCACCTCGCGAACGGGCCGATCCGCCAGGCGGACGACCCCGGAAATGATCGCCCGCTCGCTCTCCTCAATCACGCCCGCAGAGGAGGCTTCGGCCACGATCAGGTGAAGCTCCTCGGCGGTCACATGACTTTCGGACTCGCGGTTGAGGCCGAGTATCTTGAAGACGAGGCCGCTGGTCTTGTCGAGCAGCCACACGAACGGCGCGGTCAGCCGCGAGAGCCACAGCATCGGCACCGCGAGGAAAGCCGCGATCGGCTCCGGCGCACGCAACGCGAACTGCTTCGGCACCAGTTCGCCGACGATCAGCGACAGAAAGGTGGTGACGGCAATGACCAGCGCGAAGCCCGCCTCCGCGCTGCTCCGCTCGGGCACGCCCAGCATCGCCAGCCGTTCGCCCACCGGCCCGCCGAGGCTCGCCCCCGAATAGGCGCCCGCAAGAATGCCTATCAACGTAATGCCGATCTGTACGGTCGACAGGAATTTGCCCGGATCGGCGGCCAGCAGGATCGCCGTCCTGGCGCCTCTGCGTTCGGCCCGTGCCATCGCTTCGAGCCGCGCCTTGCGCGCGGAGACGATCGCAAGCTCGGACATGGCGAACACACCGTTGAGCGCGATCAACGCCACGATCACCACGAGGTCGAACCAGGGAAAAGGGGTCAGGGGGGCTGTGTGCGGCATGGCGCTTACCATGCTCATGACGTGTATTTCGGATTTTGCCAACCGGTGACGTCGCTTATCGCCGCGCGGCGAAGAAGTTTCGCAGCTGCAAGGCGGCCTCTGCCTCGCCCATTCCGCCATAGACTTCGGGCCGGTGCAGGCAGGTCGGCTGCTGGAAGAAGCGCGGTCCGTTGACCACGGCACCGCCCTTGGGGTCTTCGGCAGCGAAATAGAGCCTGCGAAGGCGTGCGTGCGAGATCGCTCCCGCGCACATCGCGCAGGGCTCGAGCGTCACATAGAGATCGCAATCGTCCAGCCTGTGAAGGTCAAGCACGCGACACGCTTCCCGAATGGCTTCCATCTCGGCATGCGCGGTCGGGTCGCGCCGGGCGGCCATGGCGTTGACGGAACTCGCCACGACCTCGCCGTCGCGCACCACGACGGCTGCGACGGGCACCTCGCCCGCCTGTGCCGCACGTGCAGCCAGGTCGAGTGCGAGACGCATCGCCGGGGGTAGCGGGAAAACCATGCTAGATCCTCTAGCCGATTCGACGGCCCGCGAAAGCCATCGCTGGCGATCCGCCCGATCGCGGCACCGACATAAAACAAAGCGCCGCCCCGATCCGGAGCGACGCTCATGTTCGATTCGACCCGACGACGCGATGTCCCCAGGTCGGCGACGCTCAGTCGGCTTAGTTGGCCTTCTGGACGTCTACGGTGGGAACCTTGATCTCTTCCTTGGTGGTGCCGACCTCGACCTTGGGGACGGTGATGTCGGTCGTCTTCGTGTCGACGTCCACCTTGGCGGTGTCGACGTCGAAGGCCGGCGCCTGGCCGCCCTGAACCGCCACTTCCGGCAGCTTGGTCTCGCGCGTCTGATTGACGTCGATCAGACCGAAGGCGAAGGCGGCGACGATCCCGACGATGGCGACGACCGCGACGATCAGACCGACGCGCAGGCCATTGCCGCGGCTGGCCGGTTCGCGATATTCATTGGTGGTGTTCATGGCTTCCTCCTGCTCCCTGTTGGGCAGGGGATGTAACAAACATGTCGTTATGCGGTTGCATCGACAGCCTGCCATAGCTGTCAGGCGGGTTGACGAATCCCCTCGCGACCGCTATCCGCCGCGACTTTCCGGGCAACCCGAACATTCAGGACGAAGAACAATGTCGCGCATCTGCGAGCTGACCGGCAAGGGCCGCCAAGTGGGCAACAACGTTTCCCACGCCAACAACAAGACGAAGCGCACCTTTCTGCCGAACCTGCAGAACGTCACGCTGATCTCCGATTCGCTCGGCAAGGGCGTGAAGCTGCGGGTTTCGACCCACGGTCTTCGCTCGGTCGAGCATGTCGGCGGCCTCGACAACTGGCTGCTCAAGACCTCGGACGAGCAGCTTTCGCTGCGCGCCCGTCGCCTGAAGCGCGACGTCGCCAAGAAGCAGCAGGCTGCGGCCTGATTCGCTTCCGCTTCGGCGGATGGTGAAGGATATCGACCGGGGCCTCGAAAGGGGCTCCGGTTTTTCCGTGTCTGCGGCCCTTCGGTCGCCTCGCTTCAGTCCAGCTGGAATTTGAGCAGCAGGGTGCGTTCGATCGGCACCTGATTGTCATCCGAAATCAGCCAGAGCATCGTCTGCCCACCCTCCCGCGTGGCCGTGATTCCTTCCATATTATCAATGTTGAGCGGCGGCGCGAACTCGCCCAGCGCTTCTCCGACCACTATGGCGCCCGGCGCGATCGCAGCGGGATCGACGATCGTCAGCGCCGCCGAGAAGCCGTCGAGAAGGCCGAATCGCCGGTTCAGGACAACGATCCGCCCGTCGGGCAGCAGCGCGGCGTCGCTCGGCACATAGCCCTTGGGCGGGCGGTAGCCGAACTGAAAGGGCCGATTGCGAGATTGAGTCGGGTCGCCGGGGAACATCAGTGCCGCCTTCACGCCCGGCGCGATCATCTTGCCCTCGGCAAAGATGACGAAGCGGCCGCCTTCGAGCCGGACAAGTGCCTCCGCTCCGGAGTTCCGCGCCCAGTTGGCCATGGCAGGCGGCCAGCCGGTCGACAGCACCGTCGACAGGTCGCCCGAATAACGCATGACCGCATTGCGATATTCGAACCCGACCCACACATCGCCTTCCGGCCCGACCGTCATCGATTCGGCGTCACGGTCGCGCTTGTTGCCCGTCGGCCCGGGGAAGCCCGGCAGATCGCCGAAACGCGTCCGCACGATCTGCCCCCGCTCCATGGTAAAGCGCAGATATTGGCCCGTGTCCGCGATCGTCAGGAAATGGCGACCATCGCCGTGAAGCGCCGAATAGCCGCCAAAGTTGCGCTGGCGGCTGGTCAGGTGCCAACCGCCGACATAGCGCAGCCGCCCGAAGCGCCGCCTTTCCGGAGCGGAGGGATCGAGCGGGATCGCGGTTGCGACGACCGGTTCGGTCGACGATTCGGGAAAGCTGGCCGAACTGGGCAAGAGGCAGAAAAGCAGTGCGGCGTGCAGCTTTCTCATGCGCTCGCGGATAGCGGCTGAAGCGGCGATTCCCAAGGCAATTGCGCCCCGAGCTGCCTGCGGCGCTGCGCGAAACATGAACGCCCGCCAACAGCCGCGTTCAGCCTCGGCTCACGCGAATCATGGGAAAAGCGTCTCATCGATCGACCGCACCGATCCGCAAGGGTCCCATCCCACGGGACGGATGGTCGAGAAGGAGGTTTTTATGTTGCGCAAGATTATCGCGGCCGTTGCCGCCACCACTGCAGTTTTCGCCGCGACCGTCCCGATGGCGGCGCAGGCCCAATATTATGGCGGCCGCTATGAGCAGGTTCGCGACTGGCGCGGTGATCGCGGCTATTATGGCGACCGCGGTTATCGCCGGGACGGCTATTATCGGGACCGTGGCTACAGTCGCGACCGTGGCTATTATCGTGGTGACCGTGGTCGCTGCCGCGACAAGGGCACTGGTGGCACGATCATCGGCGCCATCGCCGGCGGTCTTCTGGGACACGAGATCGGCAATGGCCGCTATGATCGCGGCGACGGCACGACCGGTGCCATCCTCGGCGCGGGCGTAGGCGCCCTGGCCGGCCGCGCTATCGACCGCAACTGCTGACAACAATGAAGACGGGTCCGGCGCAGGCCGCCGGACCTCATCCATCCCTCTGACAAGTTCCCCGCGTGGCGTTGTGGGGAGGAGGGTCGTCGTCTCGCTGGAGGAGGCGGCGGCCCTCCACTTGTATGCGCTGCGCCTTCAATATGGCGGCAGCTGTCACCTGGAGATCGGCCCCGGAGCCTGCCAAGGCTCCGCAAGCACGAACGCGCGCCCGAGCTTATGCGAGGCCAAAACTCATACAAGGAGAGCCAAGCCGGACGGATGTCCGGCGCCCGGCGCCTGAGGGCTCAAACTGCGATCAACGCGGCTCCAGGTCGAACAGCGCCGCCAGCTGCTCGACCATCGTCCCGCCGAGCTGTTCGACGTCCATGATCGTCACCGCGCGCTGGTAATAGCGCGTCACGTCGTGGCCGATACCGATCGCGATAAGCTCGACCGGGGACTTGTTCTCGATCCAGCCGATCATCTGGCGCAGATGCCGCTCGAGATAGGAGCCGTTGTTGACCGACAGCGTCGAGTCGTCGACCGGCGCAC
>JAIYAJ010000340.1 GCA_027489105.1 Zymomonas sp.
CAGGCTGCCGCTGGCCTGTGCAAGCCGCAGTCGTTAGAAACCGCACCGACGTTAGGAAGGAGATGCGGCATGGCCCATTGGCTCGTGAAGTCGGAACCCAACAGCTATTCCTATGCCGACCTCGAACGCGACGGTCGCACCATCTGGGATGGCGTCCGGAACAATGCCGCCGCCCTGCACCTGAAGGCGATGCGCGAAGGCGACGAACTGTTCGTCTATCACAGCCAGGAGGGGCTGGCCGTGGTCGGCATCGCCCGGGTGGTGCGCGAGGCTTTGCCCGATGCCAGCGATCCTGCAGGCCGCTTCGTGGCGGTCGAGATCGCTCCCGTCCGTGCACTGTCGCGGGCCGTTACGCTGGCTGAGATGAAGGCCGAGGCGGCGCTCGCGGGCATGGCGATGCTGCGTCAGAGCCGACTGTCGGTCTCTCCCGTGAGCGACGAGGAATGGGCGACGATATTGGGGCTGGCGGAGAACCAAGCCTGACGGCAGCGCTTAGCCGATGATCTCGTCCTGCCGCACCCGGTCGCGTCCACCGCCCTTGGCTGCGTACAGCGCGGCGTCCGCTTTCATGTAGAGCGAGTAAAAGTCGTCGTCCGCGCCGAAGCCGCTCACGCCGAGGCTGGCGGTGACCGCCACCTCGCTTTCCCTGAACGGCGTCCTCGCTTCGCGGATCGCATTGCGGATACGCTCGGCGCGGGCCGTGGCCTGTTCGACCGTGCTGTTCGGCAGCAGGACGGCAAACTCCTCGCCGCCGATCCGCCCGGCCACGTCGCCCGGCTCCATCTGCCGCAGCAGCAACGCGCCGATCATGCCGAGCACGGCATCGCCGCCGGGATGGCCGAGGCGATCGTTGAGTGCCTTGAACTCGTCGAGGTCGATGACGATCAGGCTGAGCGGCGTCCCCTCGCGTTTGGCGTTGTCCACATAATCCTCGGCCACCGACATGAAGTGGCGGCGGTTGGCGCATCCGGTCAGCGGGTCGGTCATCGCCATGCGCGCCAGGCTCTCGTTCGCCGCGCTCAGGTCCGCCGTCCGTTCGGCGATCTGATGTTCGAGCGCCCTCTGCCGCTTCTGCAGATAGCGGGTGCGCCAGCGCACGATCATCACCAGCAGCGCACCGAGCAGAAGGGCTGCGCCGAGCTTCGCCCACCAGCGCTGATACCAGGTCGGCAAGACGCGGACGGGCAGGGCCAGTTCATGCTCGCTCCACAGGCCGGCGCGGTTCGTGCCACGGATGCGAAGGACGAAATCGCCTGGCGGCAGATTGGTGTAGATGGCGAGCCGGCGTTCGCCGTCGGTCTCGGTCCATTTCTGATCGAAGCCTTCCAGCCGGTAGGCATAGCGGTTGCGTTCGGGAGCGGAGAAGTCGAGCGCCGCGAACTCGACGGCGATGCTGTTCGCGTCGGGCTGAACCAGGATGGCTTTCTGCTGCCCTCGTGCATTGACCCGCGCGATGGGCAGGGGGGCACCGCCCACTCGCAGATCGGTCACGACCAGCGCCGGCTGCAGCGTCCAGGGAGGCAGATTGCCGGGGCGGACGATGGTCATCCCACCCTTGGCGCCGAACAGCGCCTCGCCCTGCGGCGTGGTCGCCCCGGACCCGGCGAAATAGTCGATCAGCGCCGACCCGTCCGCCTGCCGCAGCGAACGGGCGGTGAAATTGCGCGCATCGATCCGCGCCAGGCCATCGTCGGTGCCGGCCCAGATGGTGCCGTCGCCGTCCATCTGCAGCGTATCGACATTGGCATGGGGCAGTCCCTGCGCCACGCCGATCCGGCGGAACCGCAGCCGGCCGGCGGTATCGCGCCCGGTCACCATCGCCAGCCCGCCGCCGAAGGTGCCGACCCAGAGCTTCCCTCGGCGGTCGATCAGCAGCGTGACGACGAAGCGCGCCGGCAGTCCGCCCGGATCGGTGGGTGCCGCCATCACATGCTCGATCGCATGGCTGCGAACGTCGATCCGGTAGAGACCGTTGCGGGCGCCGACCCACAGCGCCGTCCCTGCGCCGCGCAAAATGGCGTTGATGCCACCATCGGCGAGGCGTGCCGTATGATCGCCGCCGAAGACGACTTGGCCGCTGGTGCCGCTCTCGTCGGGAACGAAACCGATCAGGCCGCGCTCATCCGTGCCGATCCACAACATATCGCCATCGAAGCGCACCGCGTTGATCGACAGTTCGGGACTTTCGCCGGGCACCTGGACGTGCCGCACGCGCCAGCTGCCGGGATCGATGAAATAGAGACCCCGCCGCGTGCCCACATAGACACGTCCTATCGCGGATTCGGCGAGGCCGAAGACCACGTCGGGCGGCAGCATCTCGTGCGAGCCGGAGCGGCTGGGGCGGATCGCGGCGACGCGGCCCGCGAGCGGATCGATCACGTCGACACCGCCTTCGACATAGCCGAGCCAGATCCGCCCGTTGCGCGCAGCCAGCAGGGCGAAGGCATCGGGTGCGCTCAGGCCCTTGGGGTTTTGCGGCGAACTGACGACGGTGGAAATCAGGCCGGCGGTCTGTGGCCGATAGCTGAGGCCGCCCGTGCTGCCGGCCCAGAGCGAGCCGGCCTTGTCGCGCAGCAGCGCCCAGACGTCATTATGCGCCAGGCTGCCGGGGACGGCGCGGTCGTGGGTGATCATCCGCGTCCGGCCGGTGCCAGTGTCGATCGCGGCGATGCCGGTCCCGCGCAGCGCAGCCCAGACTTCGCCGGGCGCGGAGGAGATGATCGACGATACCCAGCTGGTCCGCAGCACCGGCATGTCGTTCAGCCGTCGCGGCGCCGTGCTGCCGGCATCCACCACGAACAGGCCGTGGCGGGCGGTGCCGATCCAGACCCGGCCCTGTTCGTCCTCGAACAATGCGCTGATCGATGGCGTGACGCCGGGCAGGGGGACGGCGACACGGTGGCTCAGGTCGGCAGGGGAGCGCGAGAGCCCCTCGGTCGTACCGATCCACAGCGCTCCGTCGCGCTGCCGCAGCAGCGCCCGGACCGGTTGTTTTTCGATCAGGGCGGAGGGGAAGCGGAAGCCGTTGCGGCCATAGGGGCTGATATGGTGCAGACCGGTATCGGTCGCGACCCACAGCCCCGATCGTCCATCATCGATGATCTCGGCAATATGAACGCGCCCGGACGTGCGCTCCACGCGGACGGGCACGAACCGGTCACGCTGGGGATCATAATAGGAAAGGCCACCTGCGCCGCCGCCGACCCAGAGCCGGCCGCGCGCGTCGACATGAAGCGCCTCGATCCAGTCGTCCTGCAGGCTGCCGGGCCGTTCCGGATCGGCGCGATAGGTGCGGAAACGGTAGCCGTCCCAGCGGGCAAGTCCGCCCTGCGTCCCGATCCAGAGAAAGCCGTTGCGATCCTGGGCCAGCGCGGTCGGCACGGGGTGCGGCAGGCCGTTGTCGCGGCCATAATTGTGGAAGATCGTGGTGACGAGTTGCGACCAGCGCGCGTCCGTCCCTCCGGCTGCCATAGCAGAGGTGACAAAAGCCGTGATCGCGAAGGCCGCCAGAACGGTCTGCCAAGCGAGGGATCGCCACCTCGAAATCCGCCTCAAGCTGTTGCCGCCCCGAAATAATTTCGGAGGCGATCATATCAGATTATCCCTGCCATGACAGAGGAGAAGCGTGGCTTTCGCAATATGCTGTCCCGGAACAGGTCGCGGTCCGACCTTGCCCTTACAGAAAGTGCCGCCGGCGCTTGACGAGTCGTAGTGTCGGCCAATCGCCGCGCTGAATCGTTTCTGCCAGATAGAAGCCTTGCCGCCGATAGGCCTGCGCGACCGCGTCCGCCTGCGTGTCGAGCAACCCCGCCAGAATCAGCGATCCGCCCGGCAACACCGCATTGCCGAAGACCGGCGCCAGTTCGATCAACGGACCGGCAAGGATATTGGCGATCAGCAGGTCATAGGGCAGGCGCGCTTTCAGGCGCCGATGGGCCAGACCTGCGGCGACGACCAGTTCGACCTGCCCGCGCCCGCGCCCGACCGGGATATCGTTGACGGCAGCGTTCTCGGCGGTGACCTCGATCGATACGGGATCGATGTCGGAAGCGATCACCTTCGCCGCCGGCCACAGCGCCCGGGCCGCGAAGGCCAGAAGCCCGGTTCCGGTGCCGACATCGGCGATGTCGTCGAAGCGGAGGCCCGCGCGACGCAGCCGATCGAGCATCATCAGGCAGCCGGTGGTCGTCTCATGATGGCCGGTGCCGAATGCCCGCCCGGCGTCGATCACGAAGCCGGTCATCCCGTCGGGCGCGCGATCGGCATTATAAGGCGTGTGGACGAAGAAGCGGCCGGCGCGGATCGGCTCGAGTCCGGATTGCGACAGGGTGACCCAGTCTTCCTCGGGAATGTGAGAGACCACCGGCTTCACCTTGCGCGCGCTAGGCACCAGCGCGACGATCTGCGCCAGCAGCGCCTTGCTCGGCTTGGCCTCGACATAGACGTCGAGCTGCCAGTCATCGGGGCGGCAGGGATCGGGTTCGCTCGTCATCACCGTTGGCGGCGGATCGAGCGTCAGCAATTCGCCGAGATCCTCGTCGAGGATCTGCCCTTCC
>JAIYAJ010000144.1 GCA_027489105.1 Zymomonas sp.
ACAGAACGAGGGGTGGTGCTCACGGGTAACTGTGGCGCGAGGCCGGGAGTTCAATCAGTCACTCGACCGAAATCAGCGCGGCGGCGATCTTGCGTCCCTCGGCCACGAGGATATTGTAAGTGCGCGCGGCCGGCGGCGTCGTCATCAGTTCTGTCGCGATGCGCAGTTCGCGGAAGCGCCAGCGCAGCGCCTCGGGCAGCGGCCGCAGGTCGACGCCCGTGCCGATGAGCAGCAGTTCGATGGCCTCGGCCTCGGCAAAGACATCGGTGAAGTCGGCGCCGCGCCAGGGTTCACGGTCCCGCGCGGCCCAAGCCTTCACGCCCGAGGGCAGCATGAGGATGGAGCCCTTGTGGCTCATCTCTGCAAAGCGGAAACCGCCTGCGCCATAGGCATCAATCAGATGACGGCCGGGAACGAAGCCGTCATAGCGCGCGCCTTCCGCCACCTCGGTCAGGCCCTCGCCTTCGCGGCGACGGCCTTGGGCGCCTCGACAGCCTCGTCCTTGCCGGCCTCGCCACCGCCGGTCTTGAGGCCAAGATAGATCAGGATCGGGGCGGCGATGAAAATCGACGAATAGGTGCCGATCACGATGCCGAACAGCATCGCCAGCGAGAAGGTCCGCAAGACCTCGCCGCCGAAGATCGCCATGGCGAGCATGGCGAGAAACGAGGTCAAGGCGGTGATGACGGTTCGCGACAAGGTCGAGTTGATCGACACGTCGATTACATCGGGCAATGAAAGCTTCTTGTACTTGCGCAGCATCTCTCGCATGCGGTCGAAGACGACGACGGTGTCGTTCAACGAGTAGCCCAGGATCGTCAAGATCACCGCCAGCGAGGTCATGTCGAAGGACAGTTGCAACGCCACGAAAAAGCCGACCGTCAGCACGATGTCGTGCAGCGTCGCGATAACGGCCGCTACGGCGAACTGCCATTCGAAGCGAAACCACAGATAGATCAGGACACCAACGACGCCGATGATGATGCCGACAGTGCCGTTCTGCACCAGTTCGCCCGACACACGAGGGCCAACCACCTCGACGCGGCGAAATTCGTAATCCGCGCCAAAGGTTTCACGCAGCTTGGTCACGACCCGCTGCTGGGCCTGTTCCTGTTCCGCGACAGTGGGCGCCGTCTGCAACTCGATGCGCAGGAGAAGCTCGCGGGGACTTCCGAACTCGGCCACCTCGATCGAGCCGAAGCCGAGCTGATTGGCCTTGTCGCGGACGTCAGCGATCCTGGCCTGCGATCCCTTGGCCTGCAACTCGACCAGGGTCCCGCCCTTGAAGTCGATGCCGAAATTCACGCCGATGGCGAAGAAGGCGATGACCGTGAGGACCGAGAGCAGCGCCGAGAACGGGAAGCTCACCGAGCGGAACTGCATGAACCCGAATTTTGTATCATCGGGTATGAAGCGGAGACGGACAGCCACGGGCGACCTCAAACGACGACTTTTGCTGGCCTGCGCCAGTAATACCATGTCGCGATCATCAGCCGGGTCAACGTGAAGGCCGTGAACATGGTGGTGAAGATGCCGAGCGCTAGCGTAACGGCAAAACCCTTGACCGGTCCGCTGCCGAGGAAGAACAGCACGGCGGTCGCGATGAACTGGGCGACGTTCGCGTCCACGATCGTCGCAAGCGCCCGTTGGAAGCCGGCGTCGAGCGCTGAAATGGCGGATCGGCCCATCCGAGCCTCCTCCCGCACGCGCTCGTAGATCAGCACGTTGGAATCGACAGCCATGCCCACGGTCAGCACCATGCCGGCGATGCCCGGCAACGTCAGCGTGGCGCCGATCAGCGCCAGCAGGCCGAGCAGCAGCAGGAGGTTGAAGGTGACAGCGATGATCGCGACAAGCCCGAAGAAGCCATAGGTCGCGATCATGAACACGGCTACGAGCGCCATGGCTCCATAGGACGCGTAAATGCCGGCCTGGATCGAATCCGCGCCGAGGCCCGCGCCCACGGTGCGCTCCTCGACGATGGAAAGCTTGGCGGGCAAGGCGCCGGCGCGCAGCAGCAGCGAGAGATTGTTGACCTGCTCGACCGTGAACTGGCCCGAAATCTGGCCCGAGCCGCCGGTGATCGGGGTCTGCACCACGGGAGCAGAGATCACCTCGTTGTCGAGCACGATGGCGAGTTGGCGGCCGACGCCACGCGTGGTGGCATCGCCGAAGCGCTGGGCGCCGCGGATGTTGAAGCGGAAATTGACGATGGGCTGGCCGGTGCGCTGGTCGAACGAGGCCTGCGCGTCGATCAAATCCTCGCCCTCGACGATCACCGAGCGCTCGACGGCGACCGGCGAGCCCGTATCGCGATTGCGCATCTGCTCCGTGTCGCCTCCGCCCGCCTCGGCCACGAAGCGGAACTGCAGCTTGGCCGTGCGGCCCAGACGTTCCTTGAGCTGCTGGGGGTCGGTCAGCCCCGGCACCTGAACGAGGATGCGGTCGAGGCCCTGGCGCTGGATGGACGGCTCCTTGGTGCCGTCAATGTTGATGCGCCGCTCGATCACCTCCACCGTCTGCTGGCCAACGCGGCGGATGCGCTCGTTCAGCCCGAGCTCGCTGTAGGCCATGGTGATCTGGCCTTCGGCGCCTTCGGTGATGTCGATGTTCTGCGTTCCCGTCGGCCCGAAGATCTGCTGGCCGGCGGGCTGCGCCAGCTCCCGCAGCTTCGGCATGGCGCGGGCGCGGTCATCGGCCTGCG
>JAIYAJ010000203.1 GCA_027489105.1 Zymomonas sp.
ATGACGGTCGCGACGCTGTCGACATTGCTGCTGACCATAGGCAGGCGCAGCAGCGGCCCGCCCGTCGCGGACGTCAGGCCTTCGAAGCGGAGCGTCACGGTGACCGAACCGACGGTCGTCGGGGCGGCGGGTGCGGCGATGGGCGCCAGCGTCACGGCAAGGGAACCGTGTCGTTCCGCCGCACCTGCCATGGAAGCCGCGCTCAGGGCGAGAGGCAAGGAAAAGGCCGTCAGAAAAATCCCGATCGTCGATCCTTGCATCATCTCAACCTCGATACCGCCCCCCGAAAAGATGCGCACCTTCCACGACGTGCGCATCACCCTTTCCTATCGCGGGAGCGCTGCCCCCCGCACGAATCAGAAGGACCGCGTCAGCGTCAGGCCGAAGGTGCGCGGCTGGATGAACAGCGCGGTCGGCACGTTGACGCCGTTGCGGTTGTCCGCTGCGGCCACGCCACGCTTGTCGAACAGATTGCGGACATAGACGTTCGCGCCCCAGACCTCGTCGAAGGTCAGGCCACCGCGAACGTCCACGGTGGTATAGCCCGGCAGGGTGATGCGCGGACGGGTCGCGTTCGCCGCATTGGTGACGAAAGTACCCGCACGATCGCCCAGATAGACGACGGTGAACCCGAGGGTTCCCTCGAGCCGGTCGCCGAGCGGGAAGCTCTGGTTCGCGGTGATGTTGGCGGCGACGCGGGCAGAGAACGGCAGGCGATCGCCATCCAGGCCGCGCAGACCGGTGGCATTGGCGATCGTCGGCAGATCTTCGGTCAGGGTCGCGTCGGTGAAGGTCAGGTTGGTGTCGATCGTCATGCCGGCCCAGGGCGTGAGCGTGGTCGCGAACTCGAGACCGCGGCTGCGCGCCTTGCCGCCATTGGACAGGAAGGTGAGCGAACTGATCGAATCGGTGCCCTGAAGCTGGATGTCCTTCCAGTCGATCTGAAACAGCGAAAGATCGATCGTCAGCAGGCCGGGAACGACCTTGCCCTTGAAGCCCAGCTCATAGTTGATGACCTTGTCCGAGCCAAACGACTTGGGGACCGACGGCGGCGCAGCGATGTTGGGACCGCCGGGTCGATAGCCGGTGGCGATGCGCGCATAGGCGATGATGTCGCGCGAGAAATGATAGCTCGGCGAAATCAGCCAGGTGAAGGCGTTGTCGCTGGAATCCGCGATGGTAGTGCCCGAACCGAAGACGGGTGCGGTCTGGGCCGAGGTGATCAGCGTGGACTCGTTATGCTGCTTGTTGTGCGCGTAGCGGCCGCCGACCTGGATATCGAGCTTGTCGGTCGCGTGCCAGGTGAGGTCGCCGAAGCCGGCATATTCGCGATAGGTGCCGGGGCCGGTGCCGATATAGGGCGTGGCGGTCAGGCTGCCCGAGGCGATCAGCGTCTGGTCGGTCGCGGCGTGCTCGACCGTGTAGAAGCCCCCGGCGAGCCAGGTGAAACTCGTGCCGATATCGCCGCCGAGCCGTACTTCCTGGGAGAATTTATGCGTCTTGTCGGCGTTGGCGATCTGGACGGTCGGCCGCGTCGCGAGGCCGTAGAGCGACCGCAGCAGGCCGCCGAAGACATTGGTCACGTCGCTGGTGATGACATTGTCCGCCCGGCTCCATGCACTGATCGAGGTCAGCGTGACGCCGCCGAGATCGAGTTCCCCGCGCGCCGAATAGAGCTGGAACTTGGCCTTGTTGATCGAATCGAGCGAGCGGATCGTGAGGTCGCCATAGACCGGCTCGAAGGTGGTCCGGGCGGTCGCCGGGATCGGCGCCGCGGCGAGCGTGCAGGCGACGCACACCGGCACGCCGCCCGCGGTGATCGCAAGGTCGCTGTTCATCGCATCGGTCTTCTGCCGCAGCGCGGAGAGGACCAGGCGGAAATTGTCGGCCGGCTTGATCAGCGCGGCGCCGCGAAAGCCCCAGACGTCCCGGGTGTTGACGTCCTTGGCCTTCAAAGCCTGCGGATTGGCATTGTTGAGATAGGGAGCGTCCTCGCGCTTGAAGCCGCTGCCCAGCACCGCCAGCCAGTCGGTGATCGGAACGTTGACCGAACCGCGCAGCGCATAGCCGGTGTCGCCATGCGATACGGCGGTGCCGCCCAGTTCGACACGACCGGAAAAGGCCTGAAGATCGGGCTCCTTGAGCACATATTTGATCAGCCCGCCGAGGCTCGACGCACCGTAAAGCGTACCCTGCGGGCCGCGCAGCACCTCGACCCGGCTGACCGCGCTCGCATCGAAATCCGGCAGCGGCGGCTGGCCGGTGCCGGTGGTACCGCCAAACTGGACATCGTCGACGAGCAGGGCAACGGTCGGTGCCGTAGCGCCACCGGTGGTAACGCCGCGCAGCGCAAGACCTGCGACGCGCTGGTTCGAATATTGCAGGCCGGGCACCCGATCGAAATATTCGGACAGACGGTTGATGTTCTGCGAGGTGAGCGTGTCGGCGGAAATCGCGCTGATCGCCACAGGCACGTCTATCAAGCGCTCGGCACGCTTCTGCGCGGTCACGACGATGTCACCTGCGGCGTTGTCGTCCGCCGGGCGCTTGTCTTGCGCGACGGCCGGCATCGACGCTGCAAGAGCGACGACCGCTGCCGACATGGAGATGGCTTGTTTAAAGGTCTTCATTCTTTCGTACCTCCACTGAACCCACGGATCGCCGCCGCCCCCTTGGACCAGCCGCCTCGCGCGCTACGCCTCGGGCCCGTTCGCCACCCGCAACTATCGTCGTCGGACTTGCGAGCATCCCTAACCGAGGCCGCAACAAATTAGCCGTCGTCGTCCGCCATATTTATTCTGATTCGAACCTGTGGACCGGCTTCGCGCATAGATTTTCGCCGACAGCCGCCGAGTTGGATCAAGATTTACCGGCTTGGGCGCCGAGCTGGCGTCAGGTCAGCCCTGACCGACCGGCTCGAGGCGCTCGCGCATAGGCGCGCAGCCCCTCTTCCAGGCCGCGCAGGCCGGCCTCCAGCTTATCGTCCTCCTGGCAAAACCCGATACGGACATGGCCCGGCGCACCGAAATATTCCCCCGGCGCGACGATGAC
>JAIYAJ010000515.1 GCA_027489105.1 Zymomonas sp.
CCGCGCGAGGCCCGGTCGTAGGTCGCGCTGAACTCAAGGATCTCGGAGACGCCAGGCGTGGCCGCGATCTCGGCTTTGATCACGCTCTCGGCGATCGGCAATTCCGAAGGCGGCCGGCCGAGGATGTAGGTGAACCAATCGACGCCGGCCGACTTGTCCAGGAGCCATTCGCCCTTGAAGAGCTTGAGCCGCTGGCGGACATGCTCGCCGATCGCCTCGGCCTCGTAGACCAGAACCGGCGATCCGGTGTCGTCCACCCGCAGATCGTTGTGCGGCTGGATCGACAGCCCGACGAAGTCCACCATGGCTTAGGCTTTCATCCCGTCGATCTTGGCGATCAGCGCCACCGCCGCGGCCTGGGTACCGGCATCGGTCGGCGAACCGCCGTTGAGGTGGTCTTTGATCAGCACCAGGGCCGCCCGCACGATGTCGAGCAGGCTGTCGCCGCTCTCCGACATCATGTCGATCTTGCCGGCCGCGCTGACCTTGAACTTGTCGCCGCCGCTGGGCCCGCCGACGATCGCCGTCGAGCCGTCCGCGCGGCGCTGCATGCCGCTCTTGCCGTCGTTGCCGCCGAAGTGGACGCCGCCGGCCGGCATGTTGGTCTGCACGCTGCTGTCGGCGCCGCCGCCAGGATATGCCTTGGCGTCCGAGAGGTCGTTCATTCGGCCCGGGGCGCCGTCGGCGTTGCCGCCTTCGGTCTGGCTCGTGTCCGTGTTGCGCTGCAGGAAGTGCACCGTCACCGGGTCGCCGGCGGACAGATCCACATGCACCCCGCCGCCCGCGCCTTTCGGCTGGACGATCTTGATCTTTTCGAGGTTCGGGGCTTCCAGAACCTTGTCGCCGAACCGGCGCGACAGCTTCGGCTTGATCGTCGCCAACTGCGTCGCGCGGTCGTAGGAGACGATCTCGCCATCGACCGTGGTGTTGATCTCGCGGCGCTCGGCCTCGATCACGGCGGCCAGCGCCTCGTGCCCGCTGCGGCGCGTCGATGTTCCCTGGAAACCGGCCATAGCTATTTGACCACCCGATCGCCCTCGATGCGGTTGCCCTCGGCCTCGACGTAGAACTCTTCGCCGCGGTTCGTGCCGCTGAAGGTGCATTCCGAGACGCGGAACAGGCCGCCGCCGTCGTCGCTCTTGCGCTTGTCCTTGCCCGATTCCTCGTCGAGGAAGTCGGACCGGACGTCGATGGTGCGGCCTGGCGCGATCTCAGGGTTGAGCAGCGCCTTGACCTTGCAGCCTTTATCGGTGACCTCGGGGATGCCAATCATCCCGGTCTCCTTCGAGATCACGGTCGTGCCCGACAGCGCCTTGTCGTTCTTGACGGCCTGGATCTCGCCATTCTGAATCGACCAGTAGAACCCATGCTCGCGGCCGAGCTTGTCGAGCTCGCGGAAGCCCCAGCCATAGATCGACACCGGCCGCTTGTAGGCCGGCAGGTCGTCCAGGCCCTTCATCTCGCCCTTGGTGGCGCCGGGCATCTCGCCCGCGATGTGGTCGATGATCTCCTTCGGCTTCGTGCCGGCGGGGAAGGTCTTCGATACCGCGCCTTTGCCGATCGCCTCGTCGCCGTCGCCGCATTCCATCTCGGATTTGACGTCGGCGGTTTCTTTCGTGTGCGTGACGTCGCGGATGTCGCCCTTGAAGATGGTCGAGAGCGGGCCGCCCTCGTAACCCGCCTTCAACTCAACCTTGTCCAGTTCCTCGCCCAACTGCCGGCGGTGGCTCTTGGTCAGGTTCCAGATCGCGATCGTGGCGGTGTTCTGCTTCGACCCGATGCCCTTGGACACGCTGAAATCAATCTTCAGCTTGTCGACCTTGAGCGTTCCGGCCTTGCCGGTGACCGTCACCTCGACGACGCGCTTCCACTGCCGAACGCTCACGCCGCGACCTCATCAGGGTCGAAGTGGAACAGGCGCACGCGGCCCGACGGCAGTTCGGTGCGGCCAGGCTCGGCGGTTTCATCGCCCCACGGCGCGGCGATCAGATTGCCGATCCCGAGCGCGAAGGGCTGGACCAGGTCGACTCCGGTGACGATGCGCCGGCCAGACAAGACGCGGACGCCATCGACATCGAGATCGAACGACCAGCGCCCGCCCCAGGTCGAATAGTTGACCACGAAATCGCAGCGCCGGCCCGACAGGGTCGTCGTGAACGACTGCGACGGCGCGTCGATGATGGGAATCTCGCGATAGGGCATGGTCAGTCGACGGCCTTGGCGTTCTCGAGGATGCTGTTGGTCTTCGACGGGATGCTTTCGCTCGTCCGCGCCGACACCTGCCCGCGCTTCGTCGTGCCCTTGGCGCTGTCCTCGTCGGAATTCTCGCCGCCGCTACCGCTTTCGGTCGAGACGATGATGACCTCTTGCAGCTCGGCCGTGAACTTGAGCACCCGGCTGTGCTCGCGGTCCCGCGTCGCGCTGATCTCCTTGACCAGCATGTTGCTGTAGACCTTGAGCCCGGTGACCAGGGAGAAAGGCTCGGCCTTCTCCTGCAGCGCGAGCAGCGCCTGGAAAGAGGACACCGCCCGGTCGCTGGCGATCACCGATTCCAGCGTCACCGAATAGGGCATCCGCCAGGCGTGGTCGCTGATCTTCGCGCCGCTCTCGACCGGATGCTCGGCGATCTCCATCGATGCCGTGTGCTCTTCCGAGATCACGACATCGACGAAGATGCCGCCGATCGAGCGCGAGAGCAGGATGCACGTCATGGCGTCGTCAATGCTCCGGTCGAGGTGTTGGCGCCCTTGGTCGAGATCGCGCCGAGGATCGAGTTCTTGACCGCGTTCGCCACCGCCTCAAGGCCGGTGGCTTGCACGCTCACGGTCACGGGCATGTTGCGCTGGTCGTTGCCGATATCTGTGTAGGTGCGATTATCGACCTTCGCTTCGGCGGCGCCCTGCATTTTTACTGCGTTGGCTTCGGGCGAAATCTGCTGTCGAAGTCGTTTCATTCGCTCGGCTCGCTTTTGCACATCGTCTTGGCGGCGCTTTGCAACGGCATCAGCTTCAGCCTGCAGATCCTCTGCAGTAGCTCTACCAAGCCCGCTGGCGCGGTTGCTCTCCCGCTCCATTTCGGTGCGGGAGTTCCGCTCGCCGACCGTCTCCTTGATGATGCCCGTGCGCTTGGCGAACGAGATGACCCCGTCGAGGAACGAGTTGAGCCCCGGCAGGAACTCGACGGCCAGGGCCGTGCCGATCTCCTTGAACCGCTCCGACAGCCCCTGCAGGAGCGCGTCGAACTTCAGCCCGGCCTCGACCGCTTGGCTGGCCACATCTGCCCGCCGGGCCTCTTCCTTGTTCGAGGTCGTCGGGAAGAGGCGCGAGATCTCGTTCGCGACGGTTTCGAACTGCTTCCCGGTCAAGCCATCGAGCAAGACCTTGAGCTTCCCGCTGATGCCGGAATCCTCGGCAAGCTGGTCCGACTTCCGATCCTGCTCGATCGCCTTCTTGCGAAGCTCGGCGGCGCGCTTCGGCGCCTTGCTGCCGAGCGCGTCCGCCTGCTTGCGGAGGTTGGCCGCCTGTTCGGTGGCGCGCTTGTATGCCTGGAACACGTCGAGCGCGATGGCGGCGCTGTCCCGCGTCTTGCCGGTCTTCGGATCGACGTCGAAGCTCTGGTCAATGCCGAAGCCCTTGAACTTCTTCTTGGCCTCGTCGGCCTCGTCGCCGCCCTTCTTGATCGTCTTTGCCACCTCATCGATGGCGCCAACGACCTTCTTGGCCTCGTCGGCGAACCCGTCGCCGAAGCCGATGCCCTTGATGATGTTCCCGACCGTCTCCAGGCTTTGCGCGCTGGTGCCGATCTCGGCAGCCGCCAGCCTCACCTCGCGCCGGGCGAGCGCCGCCTTGACGCCAACCAGCACGAACCCGGCGGCCACCGCCGCGGCGCCAGCGACAAGACCGGCGAACGCGCCGACCAGCTTCAGCGCGACGAGCAGGATGGCCCGCAATGCCGAGGCCGCGATCGAGCCGGCGCGGCGAATGCCGCGCATCGCGGTGCCGAGCAGGAGAACGCTGCGGCTCGACTTCTTGGACTGCGCGCCCAGCTTGCCGACGCCGACGGCCGCGACGGAAGCCGAAGCGCCCGCCGCCTTCAGCGGGTTCGTCGACGCGACGATGTTCTTCTTGGCCTTGTCGAATTCTTTGGCCGCGACCTTGAGCTTCGCCAGGCCCTCGACATCAAAGCCGAGCTTGGCGACAAGTTCCTCAATGACGGCCATCGGCGTTCCTATTCAGGAATGAACTCAGCCTCCCTTACGGTGAAGCCGCCGCGGTGATCCTCGCGAAGCGTGACTTTGAAAATCAGTGAGCCCCGGCATTCTTTCGAACGCCCGGAGTTCGACGCTCTGCTGCAGAACCGCTCCAGTTGATAGATCGTGCGCGGGGTCATCCCAGCGTCGTCCAATTTGGCGCCCGAGGTCGCGTCGCGAACCAAGCCGCCGGAGTATTGCGAGAACCCGAAGACCATCACACCATCCACGCGAACGGTGTCGCCGGCCCAAGCCCCGCGGTTGCGTTCCAAATCCGCGAACGTAACGACGCGCGGCACTGATTGAGCATGCGCCGTTGCTGTGATGAACAGCGCCGTTCCGACTGCAATTAACCTCATCTCCGCCTCCATTAAGCTACGGAGAAGATGGTCTTGGGCGGCCTTGATGTCGAGTGCTCAGCGCGCCGGTCGTTTAGCGTCTTCGGCCGCCTTCGCCGCAAGGTGATCCTCAAGGTCGAGGATCTCGTGCATGTCGAAGAGGTCGTCGAGGTGGTAGATGGTCCGCAGCTCGTGCCGGCTCGCCAGCGGCGGCTCGGATCGGGTCGGGCGCCAGAGGAACAGGTCAGCGGCAACGTTGGGGGCGATGGCGCGGATTTGCGAAGCTGTGAGGCTCACGCCCCCGGCTTCACCTTCTGGAGCACCGAGCCCGCCCCCTCGCCGAAAAAATGGCCGAACTCCGTCTGAAGCGCGAACATCGCTACCGCGAGCAGTTCCTGCAGGTCCATGATGCCGGGCACGGCGGGCGTCCCGTCAATGTGGCAGTGCTTCACCATGTCCATGATGAGCGAGAACACCGCGTCGCCGTCCATCTCGGCCGTGAACGACGTGATGGCCTGGAGCGCGAGCATGTCGCGCCGGGCTTCGTCCTCGGCCGCGATGGCCTCGATCAAGCCGGATGCCGGGCCCAGAACCTTGAGGACACGCAAGAGCATCTTCAGCCCATGGTCGGCCGGTAGCCTGTCATAGCGGACCGTTCGGCCGCTGATCTTCTTTTCAGCCATGTGGCTTCCTGCGTGTGATGGAGCGGATGCGGTCGGACTCGGCGACCTTGGCGGCGATGTGCTCGGCTGCGCTGCGGGCCTCGCCAGCGGCTTGCGCCAGACGTCCGGCGCTGAGGGCGCGGATCGCGCGCGAGGCCGCCTGGCGGGCGGCTGTGCAGCGAGAGCAGGCCATTTGATCTTCCTGTTGCGCAGGAGCCAGCAATGCGGTTCAGTGTGCCATGCCCGACGAAACCACAGAGCGGCTCGACCGGCTTCAGGCCGAGGTCAGCGAATTGCGCGACATGGCCCTGATGCAGGTCGCGATCTTGCAAATCATCGCGATGAAGCTTGGGATCGCGCCAGCTGACTATCAGGGCCTGAGCCCGATCCCGATCCCGACGCCGTTCGACGTCGAGGATGCGTTCAAGGCGAAGGATCAGGCGGCCGGGTTGTAAGTGATGTCGTTGGGTTGCCAGCACCCGCAGAAGATCACCCACTCGCGCTCCGAGGCGTTGGCGCCATAAGCGACGCTCGGCTCCTTGGTGA
>JAIYAJ010000052.1 GCA_027489105.1 Zymomonas sp.
AACACCGTGCGCGTGCAGGTGCGCGCGCTGCTCGAGAAGACCGGCCTTCGGAGACAGACCGACGTGGTGGCTCTCCTGAACGGCATCATGCCGATGCGCGAGCCCTCGGCGACGCCGCGCGGCCGCTGACTCCCTGGCCCGGCCCCTCCTCCCAGCGACCGACGGACATAATCAACCCTGATGATGCGCGCCTCCCGGCCATAGCTAGTTTCGGGCGCGGAACCGACCGCTTTGCCAAGCGGCGAAAGTCCACGTCAGGGGCATCGGAGAGAGATCCCGCAGCCCGTGCCGTGCAGCGCAACGGGGATTGGCGCCATGACAAGCGGCAACTGGACGACGACATCGGGCTCCTGGAGCACTCCGGCGAACTGGGGGCTGGGCTCCGGCTTCCCCAATGCGGTGGGCGACACGGCGACCCTGGGCACCGTCCTGAATACGACCTTTGGCACGCGCACCATCGCACTGGGCGACGGCGCGACGCGCACCATCGGCACGCTCGACGTCACGGCCACGCAGCAGATCGCCTACGAGCTTTCGGCCGGTGGAACCTCGAGCACGCTGAACTTCGACGTCGCTTCGGGGCGGGCGGCCATCAACGTCACGCAGCCAGCTCTCAATGCCCTCACCACGCGCTTCCTCTCGAGCGTGAACGTGACGCTCTCCGACACGACGAACGTCACCACCACTGGCTTCAGCACGAAGCTCAGGATCGACGGCGTGATCTCCGGCTCGGGCGGGCTCGACAAATACGGCTCCGGCGTGCTCACGCTCATGGCGGCCAACACATTCGGCGGCGGCTTGCTGGCTGGTCCAAGCGGCTCGAACATCGATCACGGCCGTGTCGAACTCGGCACGGGAACCTCGCTCGGCACCGGCGCGGTCACCGTGGCCAGCAGCAACAACATCGAATTCCTGGCGCTCAGTTCGATGAGCGTGGCCAACACCTTCAATCAGGGCGGCTTCGGCAGCGTGTCGCTCGGCGCGCAAACCGGAACGACGCTGACCTATACCGGAACCTACAACATCGACGCTTCGCTGGGCGGCACGGCGCTCTACATCAACAGCAACGCCACCGGCGTATCGCCGGCCGGCACGGTGATCTGGCAGGGCGCCGGCGGCACGATCACGTCGGCAGCGAACGTCAGCGTTGGCGTCATAGGCGGCACGCTGCAGGTCGGCAATACGTCTCTCAACGCCTACACCAACGCAGGAGGCCTGACGTCCATCATAGCGGGAGCCGCACTGGACTTGCACGGCATCAACGGAGTGATCATTTCGCGATTGAGCGGCTCGGGCGTGGTCAAGTCCGATGGAGGTTCAGCGACACTGACGTTGAACACCAGCAATTCTACAACCTTCGACGGCTCCATCACAAACGGGACCGGACAGATCTCGCTGACCAAGATCAACACGTCTCAACAGACGTTGACTGGCGTGAACACTTACACTGGCATCACCAATGTCGATGGTGGCACTCTTGCACTGTTGAATTCAGGATCAATTGCCAACTCAAGCCTCATCGACATCAAGTCTGGAGCGACCTTTTCCGTCAACGGAACCAGCTTCACCGTCAACGACGTCAATTTGCGCAGCGGGGCGGTACTGGATATTACTTCCGGCACCCTCAACATCGTTGCTGCAAGCGATGATCTGGGCCCTGGAACGCTGCAATCGAACGGGTTCTCGGCAGAGACCCTTGTCATAAATGTCGCTTCAACAAACTTCACACTTGCCAACACCCAGCTCCTTAACTGGGGTAGCGACGATACCATCGTCATCAATGGCAACGCTGTCGCGAACGCCCTCAGTGGCACCGCGAGAAATGACAGCATATCCGGCAATGATGGCTTTGATACAATTCTCGGCGGTGCCGGCAATGACACGCTGAATGGCGGCGACGGCTCGGACGTCCTTGGTGGCGATATCGGCTTCGACAGCCTGTTCGGCGGCGCCGGTAACGATTATCTCAACGGTGGAGCCAACAATGACGTGCTGCAGGGCGATGGCGGCGATGACTTCATTGTCGGCGGGAGCGGCTCCGACAGCATGGACGGCGGCACCGGCTTCGACAGCGTCTCATGGCTGGGAGAAGCGGGCGTCCGCGTCAATCTGCTGGACCAGGCTTTGAATGCGGGTGGGGCGGTTTCCGAAACGGTGACGGGCTTTGAAGTCTACTACCTGACAAACTCGACCGACATCTTCACCAATTCGAACACCAACATCTATCTCTATGGTTTTGACGGCGCCGATATCATGACCGGCGGCACGGCCTCTGATTTCTTCGATGGCGGCGCAGGGGGTGACAACATCAATACTGGCAGCGGCTTTGATTATGTCAGCTACGCAAATGCCACGAGTGGGGTGCGTGTCGACATGATCAGTGCAGGCACCAATACGGGCGATGCGGCGGGCGATACCATCACAGGGGCCGAGGCTTTCTATCTGAGCGCCCAAGGCGACACCTTCATCGGCCAGACCGGCCAGAACTTCGTTTTCGCCGGCGGCGGCAACGATACGCTGTCCGGCGGGGTGAACTCGTCCGACTGGCTGTTCGGTGAGGCCGGTGCGGACTTCCTGTCCGGCGGCAACTTCAACGATCTGATGTCAGGCGGCGCCAACAATGACACCTACGCCTTCACCAGCTGGGCCACCAATGGCTATGACTCGATCCTCGATTTCACGAGTGGAGCCGACAAGTTCCAGCTGACGGGTTCAGGCTTCGGCCTTGCCGTCGGAAGCAGCTTCACCAACGGGTTCAACTTCATCTCCGGCAACACCAGCCTCGCCACGAACGCCACGCCGACGATGATCTACAACTCCACACTAGGGATATTGCTGTTCGACGCCGACGGTACCGGCAGCGCCTTCGCAGCCGTATCGCTTGCGCAGATTCTCAATGCACCGACCGTTGTGGCGGGTGACTTCGTGATCGCGTGAAACCGGCGGTCATATGAGGCGGGATGGTGGTCAGGGTCGGCAGCGGCTTCGACTCGATCGTCGATTTCATCAGTGAGCAGAAGCAGTTCAGGCTCACCGGATCGGGCTTCGGGCCGCTCGCCGGCACCGGCATCACCAACGGCTTCGACGTCGTCCCCGTCGCGGCGCCCGCGTCCTTCGGTGCGTCGAAGTGACGGCGACAGGCATTTCGGCGGGTCAGGGACGCCACCGTGCGGCGTCCTGGCCATGCCAGACCATGCGCTGACGGGCCGGCAAGCCGGCTGCTCTAAACTCGCCATTAACCACGATCGTTCATTCCCTCGAAGCAGTGTTTGTTTCGTGGGGGCCGTGCCTCCCGCGTTGCGAGGGTGGCAAATCCATGCGGCTGATCGTCGGCTCAATCATCGTCTTCCTCTGCGTCTTCGGCGGCTACGCGGCGATGGGCGGCAAACTCGGCGTGCTTTGGCAGCCTTGGGAGTATGTCATCATCCTCGGCGCGGCGATCGGCGCCTTCGTGATCGGCAACAGCGGGCCCGTGCTCAAGGCCGTGCCGTCCATGCTCGGCACGATCTTCAAGGGCCCCAAGTACAAGCAGGAATCCTATGTCGAGCTGCTGGCGATGCAGTATTCGCTGTACAAGCTCGTGCAGCAGAAGGGCCTGCTGACGATCGAGCCGCATATCGAGAATCCGAGCGAATCCACGCTGTTCAACGCTTTCCC
>JAIYAJ010000419.1 GCA_027489105.1 Zymomonas sp.
AGCCGCCGCCGAGACCGCGCGCCGGACCTTCGAAGAGGGACAGGCCGGTGGCGACCTGCCGACCCTCGCGGTTCCGGAGGGAAGCATCGCGCTGGTCGACGCGCTCGTCGGCTTGGGGCTCGTCGCGTCGAAGGGCGAGGCACGGCGCCTGATCAAGGGCGGCGGCGCGCGCATCGACGGCGAAAAGATATCCGACGAAGCCGCCATGGTAACGGTCGGCGACGCGGGCGTGAAACTGTCGGCGGGCAAGAAAGCCCATGGCGTGCTGACGCGCTGAGCGCCCACCCGACGACGATCAAGGCCGGGCCGGCACCTGGCGAGAGGAGAGAAGGAGATGCGGATGTTGTTGCTCGCAGCTGCCATGATGCTGGCCGTTGGCGCCAAGCGCCCGCCCTCCCCGCTCGACGACATCGCCGAGGCCTATGTCCATCTGTCGCTGGAGGCGGGCGAGCGTGAGCCCGGCTATGTCGACGCCTATTATGGCCCCGACGACTGGGCCGCCCAGGCCAAGGCCAGGCCGCGCGCTGTCGCCGAGCTCCGCGCCGAGGCTTCGCGGCTCTCCAAGGATCTGAATGCAGTCGCCCCCGATCGCCTGTCGCCGGAGGACCGCCAGCGTCGCGACTTCCTGCTCGCGCAGCTCAAGGCCGCCGAAACCCGGCTCGCGATGATGGCCGGGGTGAAGCTGGCTTTTGCGGACGAAGCCGAGGGCCTGTTCGGCATCCGACCCACGCTGAAGCCTTTGACGGCCTATGACCCGATCGTCGCGAAGGTCGCCGCGATGGTGCCGGGCGACGGTCCGCTGTGGCAGCGCGTCGACGCCTGGCAGAACCGCTTTGTCATCCCCGCCGACCGGCTGGAGCCCGTGATGCGCGCATCGATCGCCGAATGCCGGGCCCGCAGCGCCGCGCATATCGCGATGCCGCAGCAGGAGCGGTTCGAGCTCGAGCTGGTCAAGGACAAGAGCTGGTCGGGCTATAACTGGTACAAGGGCGATGCCCACAGCCTGATCCAGATCAACACCGACCTGCCCGTACGCATCGACCGCGCCGTCGATCTTGGTTGCCACGAAGGCTATCCCGGTCACCATCTGCTCAACATGCTGCTCGAACGCAATCTGGCGCGGGCGCGCGGCTGGGTCGAGTTCACCGTCTATCCGCTGTTCAGCCCGCAGAGTTTCATCGCCGAAGGGTCGGCCAATGCCGGGATCGACCTCGCCTTCCCGGGCGCCGAGCGCGCTGCGTTCGAGGCGAACACGCTCTACCCGATCGCCGGTCTCGATCCCGCCACCGCGCGCGATTATGATCGGCTGCTCGCCCTGCTGCACCAGCTGGCCGGCGCGCGGATGACGATCGCAGCCGACTATCTCGACGGCCGGATCGATCGCAACCGCGCGCTCGACCTGATCCAGGCCTATCAGCTGGTCAGCCGCGAGCGGGCGGAGCAGTCACTGCGCTTCACCGAACATTATCGCAGCTATGTGATCAACTATGGCCTCGGTCAGGACATGGTGACGGCCGATCTGGCGCGGAGCGGGCGCGACCCCGCGGCAAGGTGGAAGCGGATGGAGCAGATCATCTCCCAGCCCTTCCTCCCGTCCGAACTGCGCGATTGAGGTGACGCTGCGGCAAGCGGCGCTTAAGACTTTCGGCTTAGAAAAGCCCGCTCCTATTCGCGCTTAACCAACGGCTAACCGCAAAGTTTAAGGTCCTGGCAAAGGCGCAGGCCGATCCTCATGACACCAGAAAAGGGCATGAGAGCATGAACCAGAACGCGCAGAAGCTTCCGACCGGCGTCGGCGAAGACGACGACGCCAAATATGCCGAGCTCCGCCGTGCGCCGCGTGACGAGGTGGCGCTGCCGACGCGCATGTTCACCCAGGACAATCGGGCGAGCGACGTGCTGCTGGTCAACATCTCGACGCACGGCTTCATGGTCCGCGAATATGGACAGACCCCCAAGGACTCGATCGTGCGGCTGGCACTGCCCCGATTGGGTCAGGTGGCGGCACGGGTGGTCTGGTCGCTGGGAGGACGGGTCGGTGCGGAGTTCATCCGCCCGATCGACGACTATGCCTATATGGCCATGCTCAATGCTGCGAGGGCGAAGCGGCAACGCTGGCCGATGGGCTGACCCGGCCGGGGCGGCGCGTCCTCCAGCGCGTCGCCCCCTCATTTCCTTGCTCATCCGGCCCGGAGCAGACCGACGGCGGCATCGCGTTCGAACAGATAGAGTGCGGTGCGCGCCGCCTGCCCCCGCTCCCCATCGAGCCCACCGTCGCGATCGACCAGCAGCCGCGCATCCTGCGTCGCCGTCTCGATCAGCGCCGCCGTCCGCTCCGGCCCCGCCAGACGGAAGGCCGCCTCGCCCGACTGGCGCGTCCCCAATATCTCGCCCGCCCCGCGCAGCCGCAGATCCTCCTCGGCGATCCGGAAACCGTCATTGGTCTCGCGCATCAGCGCCAGCCGCGCCCGTGCTGTCTCCGACAAGCTGTTTCCTCGGAGCAGCAGGCAGACCGAATGCTGGTCGCCACGCCCGACCCGCCCGCGCAGCTGGTGCAGCTGGGCAAGGCCGAAGCGATCGGCCCCCTCGATGATCATCAGCGTCGCATTGGGCACGTCGACGCCGACCTCGATGACCGTGGTCGCGACGAGCACTCCCAGCCGCGCCGCCGAAAAATCGGCCATGACGGCGTCCTTCTCGGGTCCCTTCATCCGGCCATGGACCACGCCGACCCGATCGCCGAACAACTGGCGCAGGCTTTCGGCACGGCTTTCGGCGGCGGCGAGGTCGGACTGTTCGCTCTCCTCGACCAGCGGACACACCCAATAGGCCTGCCCACCCTTGGCCATGTGCCGACCCAGCGCCTGGACGATCTCGTCTAGGCGCTCGCCCGAGATGACCCGCGTCGCGATCGGCTGGCGACCGGGCGGCATCTCGTCGAGCCGGCTCACGGCCATCTCGCCATAATGGCTGAGCGTCAGCGTGCGCGGGATCGGCGTTGCGGTCATCACCAGCAGATGCGGCGGCCGCTCGGCCTTCGCCTGGAGCATCATCCGCTGGGCGACGCCGAAGCGGTGCTGCTCGTCGACCACCGCGAGGCCGAGATTGCGATAGCCGACCTTCTCCTGGAAGATCGCATGGGTGCCGACGAGGATATCGATCGACCCGTCGGCCAGCCCCATCAGCGTCGCCTCGCGCGCCTTGCCTTTCTCCCGCCCGGTCAGGATCGCGACGTTCACCGGCAGGCCGGCGAGCGTGCGGCTGAGCGTCTCATAATGCTGCCGCGCGAGGATTTCGGTCGGGGCGAGCATAGCGCCTTGCGCGCCCGCCTCCACCGCGACCAGCAGTGCCATCGTCGCAACCAGCGTCTTGCCCGCGCCGACATCGCCCTGCAGCAGCCGCGTCATCGGCGTCGCCTGGACCAGATCGCCCTCGATCTCCGCGATCGACCGGCTCTGCGCGCCTGTCGGCGTGTAGGGCAGCTTGAGCCTATCGCGCAGCCGCCCGTCGCCGTGCAGCGGCATGCCGCGACGTCGCCGCGACGAGGCGCGCACGAGCATCAGCGCCAGCTGGTTGGCGAACAGCTCGTCATAGGCCAGCCGCTGCCGCGCCATTTCGTCCTGCGGATCGGCATGAACCCGCAGCAGCGCCTCGCGCCAGGCGGGCCAGCCGCGCGCGGCGAGCAGCCCCGGCTCGATCCATTCGGGCAGCGACGGCGCGCGCGCCAGCGCCTGCTCGACCAGTTGCCCCAGCCGGCGCGAGGTCAGCCCCTCGGACAGCGGATAGACCGGTTCGCGCACGGGCAGGTCGGCTGCCTCCTCGGGCGGCAGCACATGATCGGGATGGATCATCTGCATGTCCTGCCCGTAGAGTTCGAGCTTGCCCGAGACGGTCCGCTTCTCGCCGATCGGCAACAGCTTCTTCGCCCAACCGGGATTGCCGCCGAAATAGACGAGGTTGAGGATGTTGCCCGCCGCGTCGGTCGCGCCGACACGAAACGGCCCGCGCCCCGCCGACGCCCGGTAGCTGGTCGGCACGAGGTCGATGGTGATCACCCGGCCGGCATCCTGGTAATCGAGCTCGTCGACCCGCTTCCGGTCGATCGCGCCGGTCGGCAGGTGGAACAGCAGATCGACGGCGCGGTCCAGCGCCAGCTTGCGCAGCGGCTTGGCAAGCGCCGGGCCCACGCCCTTGAGCGTTTCGACTTCCGCGAAGAGAGGGTTGAGGATTTCGGGCCGCATCGATTCCGTCGCTGTGGCAGTTTCCGCCGCCCGGGTCGATTGCACGCGGGCGGAAAATGCTTATGTCCCTCCTATCCTTTCGCCGACGGGCTTGCCAATGGCCCGGAGGCGCTCTGCATGCCGCACTTTGTCCATCGCCACGGGATGACCATGAATCAGGAAGACCGTCTGAAGCGCATCCGTTTCCGTGCCTGGCACCGCGGCACGCGCGAGGCCGACTACATGATCGGCTGCTTCTTCGATCGCTTCCACGACCAATGGTCGGCGGCCGAACTCGACTGGTATGAAGCGCTGCTGGGCCAGGAAGACGCCGATATCCTGGGCTGGATCATGCGCACCATCGAGGTTCCCGCCGAGTGGCAAGGCCCGATGATCGAGCGGATGCAGCGCGTCGACTATGTCGAAGTGCCACAGTGACGATATCGCCCATCAGTCGTTAAGGCCCGACGGACGGTCGCCTCCAGTCTCCGTCCGCTATCCCCGATTCCGATGAAAGCCGCATGACCGATCTCCTCCGCATCGTGAAGGCCACCGAGCCGCTGACCCTCTCGCGCGCTCCGGCGGGTTTCCAGCCCTGGCTGGTCGCCGACCTGGCGCGCGCGGCGGCAACGCATGGAGGTCGTGCGGTCCTCGTGACTTCCGACGACCAGGCGATGCAGTCGCTGGCCGATGCCGCACGCTATTTCGCGCCGGAGTTGACCGTACTCACCTTCCCCGGCTGGGACTGCCTTCCCTATGACCGTGCGAGCCCCACCCTGCGCGGGACGGCCGAACGGCTTGCCACGCTGCACGCGCTTCAGGCGAAATCCAAGGGACCGGTGCTGCTCGTCACCACGGTGCAGGCTGCGACGCAGCGCGTCCTCACGCCTTTCCGGATCCGCCAGCTGGTGGCGCGGCTCGCCCCCGGCGAAAGGATCGACCTCGACCGACTGACGGCGCTGCTCCAGACCAACGGCTATGTCCGCACCGACACGGTGACCGACCCCGGCGAGTTCGCGGTGCGCGGCGGTATCGTCGACCTATTCCCGTCGGGAGAGCCGCACCCGCTACGCCTCGACTTCTTCGGCGACGAGATCGAAAGCGTCCGCCAGTTCGACACGGGCGACCAGCGCACGATCGGCCCGATCGAAGGCTTCACCCTGCTGCCCGCAGCAGAGCCACTGCTCGACGAGGAGACGATCAAGCGCTTCCGGGGTTGCTATCGCGAGCGCTTCGGCGCGAACGCCACCGGTGACCCGCTCTACCAGGCAGTGTCCGACGGTCGGC
>JAIYAJ010000558.1 GCA_027489105.1 Zymomonas sp.
GACCGCGACCAGAGTGCCTCCCCAGGGCGCGAAAAGGCCATGTCATCTGGCCGCAGACGGCGAGGGGCGCGGTGTCGCTGACAGCGGCGCCGGTCGCGGACGATCCTCGCCGTCCTGCTTGCGCTCGTCGGGTTGTTCTACGCCGTCAGCTTGGCGCGCGTCGGAAAGCAGCTTGAGATGCGGCCTAGGGCACCCTAAATTTCGGCATCTTGGACACCTCCGTCTCAAGCCTTGGGGTGTCCACGAAACCGGGTCAACTCCAACTCCAGGCCACAATTTTCTGGCTGGCACCGCGTGCCTGCGAAGGCGGGCGGGGCTACTGCCCCGGCCCCGGTAGAGTTCAGCTCCCTTTGAGCTCGGCCATGCGCTCCGTCAGCTGCCACAGCGCCCGGTTCAACCGCACGTCGCCGTCGATGCCGGTGACCTCCCGTGAGGTGATCCGCCGCGGCCGGTTCTGGGTATCCCGCCCCCATGCGGTCAGCCCGCCTCGGATCGCGTTCTCCTGCACCCGGTTGAACACCCGCCACAGGTCACTGCCGCTGTCCTCCGCCCGCCGCGGCGCCAGCAGCTGCTCCGGCGTGATCGGCGTGTCCGTGTAACCCTCGGCATCGCCGAACCGCAGCGTCCGCGCCGCCTCACCGAACACCCGCTGTTCGTCGCGCGACAGCGTCACGCCGCGCCACGCCTCGGCCGCCTCCAGCGCCCGACGTGCATCGTCGAGCACGGCATAGGATCCCTCGATCACCTGCCGCACCACATCGCCCTTATGCGGTACGCGTACCTCGGCCCCTTGCCGGTCTGCCACGATCATGCCGTTGAGGCATACAAGGCGGAACACGCCCGACATCACGCGGTAGGCGCTCGTCCCGTCGTGTGAGTTGAGCAGTACGATCTCGGGGAAGGTCTGCCCAACGCGGCGCTCCGTGGTAGGCCGCGCGTCGGCATGCCGGAAGCGGAGCATGTGCTTGGTGTGACCCCGCCGTCCCTCGTCGCGGGTGCGCGCCTGGCCCGCCGCCATTGGTACGAAGCCGACGTCGCGCATGCCGCGGATCACGTCGGCGGTCGGGATGTAGGCGTAGCGCGCGCTACGGCTCTCGTGCGCCCCGCCTGCGAAGGCTGAAGGTGCTACGCGGCGGATGTCCTCGTCGGTGAGGGGAGTCACGCCGTCGGGGCGGAGAATGGTGGTGCGGCCGATGAACGACATGGTGTCTTGCCCTTTCTCTTCCTGCGCAGCGGGAAGCAGCCCCGCTGCTTCCTTGCCCGTCGGCGAGACCGGGGAAGGAGGGGGGGCATGCGGGCGGGCGCGGCCGGGCCCTGAGGGAGCGGGGCGCAGCCCTGCGAAGCGAGGGGTCCTGCCGCGCCGTAGGCGGCATGCCGAGGGGAACCTTGGGGCGGCGCCCCATGGTGCCCCGGGCAGGCCGCGTCCGCGGCCGATGTGCGGACGCCACTCCGGCGTCCGCCGCGTCAGCGGTCGTCACCCGAAGGGCAGAGACGCCGAAGGTGGCTCCGGGAGCGGCCAGGTGCCGCGAGTAGGGCGCGGCCCCTGCCAACAGCAGGGGAGACGCTTAGGCCGCGTATCCGGGGCTGGCCTGAGCGGACCGCGCCCCATCCTCGTTCAACGACTTGACGCGCAGCCGCAGCCCGGCCGAGGCGGCCGTTGCCCGTCCAAGCCGTGGATCAGCGGCGCAACACTCCATGGGTCGGGTCAGCGCAATGCCCATGCTCCGCATCGGCGAGCACCTCGATGACGCGGCACTCCGCCACGCGGCCATTGTGGCAGTCGGTCATCCGCTCCAGTTCTGCTTCCAGCGAGCGCAGCCGGGCGAGGCGCTCCCGCACGCCGGCAAGGTGACGCCGCGCGATCGCGTCGGCGCCTTCGCAGGGGGCGTCCGGCGCCGCGTCGGCCAGGCGCAGCAGCTCCCGAATATCGTCCATGGCGAAGCCGAGCTCGCGCGCGTGGCGGATGAAGCCAAGCCGATCGAGATGCGCGCGGGCATAGACGCGGTGGCCGCCTTCGGTGCGGCCGGGCGGCGGCAGCAGACCTTCAACCTCGTAGAATCGGATCGTTGTCGCCTTCACGCCGGTGGCTCGCGAGAGGTCGCCAATGGTGAACGCCTTGCTCATCGGCCGCCTCCCTCACGGTCGGCAAGGAAGCGCGCGAAGGCCTTAAGCGCCGTCTCGCTGACGTGGTGCTCCACCCCCTCGGCGTCGGCCTCGGCCGTCTCATGGTCGAGCCCGAGCGCGAGCAGGAAGCGCACCACCAGGTCATGCCGCGCCTTGGCCGCCGTGGCGAGGCGTTGGCCCTCCTCTGTCAGGAAGAGGCCCCGGTAGGGCTTGGTCTCCACCAGCCCGTCGCGTTGCAGGCGGCCGACCGTCGCCGTGACCGTGGCCTGTGAGACGCCCATACGCCGGGCGAGATCCACCGCGCGCGCCTCGCCGTCCTCCCGCAGGAGGTCGGCGATTAGCTCGACATAGTCCTCGGCCGTGGCCGTGCGGTCCGCCTCCCGCTGGCGTGCGAAGCGGGCGGCGTGGTCCTGGGC
>JAIYAJ010000068.1 GCA_027489105.1 Zymomonas sp.
ACCGATCGCCCGATGAGTATGAAGAAACGGCGCCAAGGGCTGCTGCGCAGCAGCCCTTGGATCTGGCAGCAACACGCTGTCCCTAATTATCGCGTCTCACCCAAAGGGTGCGGTCCAGTTGTGTCCCCGCAATCTGCCCGAAATTGGCGTCCCCGAAATTGGTGTCCCCGCAATTCGAGGAACCGGCCTCAGGGCATTCCACGGCCGCAACGAGGTGGAAACCTACCGTTGGCTCGGTGCTTGAATTTGCCTACCATGGGATATGGCATTTGCTGAAAATCACCCTCCACGTAGCCTCGGTCTTGGCGGAGACGGGGACGAGATAGCTGCGATCCAAGAAGTTGAGCGATGCTTCGGCGTTCGGCTCGACCACTCCAACGCGCAAAGCTGGACGACGGCTGGCGAGGTGTTTGCTGCCCTTCAGAAGGCACTTCCTGCCGAACGAGCTGCGGCGCATGACACGTGGGCGCGCTATGTCAAAGCCATCGCCTCGGAAACGGGCGTAGACCCTTCGCGCGTGACGCCCGCGACCTTGTTGCTCGGCCAGCATCGGTTTGACCGCCGAATCTTGCTAGTTGTTGCGATCCTGATCGGGTTAACCGCCGCCATTCGGCACTGGTAAACGTCCGCAATGGGTCGCTTCCGGACGGTCCGCTCCGTACCAACAGCCCCTACTCCGGCAATTTCAACCCCGTCCAATGGCCCAGAAACGCCCAAAGGTCGGCATATTCGTCGATCACCTTGTCGGTGGGTTTGCCCGAGCCATGGCCGGCGCGCGTTTCGATGCGGATCAGGTGGGGGCGGGAGCCGATCGCCGCCGCCTGCAGCGCGGCCGCATATTTGAAGCTGTGTCCCGGCACGACGCGATCGTCGGTGTCGGCGGTCGTCACCAGGATGGCGGGATAGTCCACCCCGTCACGGATGTTGTGATAGGGCGAATAGCCGCGCAGGACGTGGAAATCCTCTTCCTTACCGGGATCGCCATAGTCGTCGATCCAGTAGCGGCCCGCCGTGAACTTGGTGAAGCGGAGCATGTCCATCACGCCGACCGCAGGATTGGCGGCGGCGAACAGGTCGGGGCGCTGGTTGACGACGGCGCCGACGAGGAGCCCGCCATTGGACCGGCCCATCGCGGCCAGCTTGCCCCTGGCGCTGATGCCGCTCGCGATCAGATATTCGCCGGCCGCGATGAAGTCGTCGAACACATTCTGCTTGCGGTCGAGGCGCCCGGCGTCGTGCCACGCCTTGCCATATTCGCCGCCCCCGCGAAGGTTCGCGACGGCATAGACGCCGCCCATCTCCATCCAGTCGAGAATCGCCGGGGAGAAGGTCGGCGTCATCGCCACGTTGAAGCCGCCATAGCCGTAGAGCAAAGCCGGGGCGCCCGGCGGGGTCGATTTCTTGCGGGCAACGAACATCGGGATCTCGGTGCCGTCGCGCGAGCGGAAGAATTTCTGGTCGACGTCGAACTCGTCGGGGTCGAAGCTGAGCCGCGGCTTGATGAAGGGCTCCATTTTCCCGGTCGACGTGTCGAAGCGATAGATGGTCGAGGGGGTGGCGAAGCTGGAGAAGCTGAAGAAGGTCTCCGGGTCCCCTGCCCGTCCGCCGAAGCCGGCCCCGGTGCCGATATCGGGCAGCTTGATCGGCCCGACCGGACGACCGTCGAGTTCGAACAGCACAGCCTCGGTCTTGGCGTCGCCGAGATAGGCGAGGATCAGCCGGCTGCCGACGAGCGATGCCCCGACCAGCGTATCGACCGACTGGGGGACGACCTCGACCGGACGCGGCCGGCGCTGCGCCACGTCGAGCATTACGAGGCGCTGGCGCGCCGCCTGGAAATTGGTCCGGAAATAGAGCCGGTCGCCGATGCTGCCCGCCAGCGCCCACTCATTGGTGAAGCCGCGCACCAGACGCCGGGGCTTCAGCTCCGGATCGTTCAAGTCGAACAGCGTGAGTTCGTAGCGCTCGTCGGTCCCCTCGCTCGAGGTGACGAGCAGATAGCGGCCATCCTGCGTCGTTTCGGCATGATGATTCAGGCGCGGCCGGCCGCGCGTGGCATAGATCAGCCGGTCCTCGGACTGCGGCGTTCCGAGGCGATGATAATAGATCTTATGGTGGAGATTGAGCTGCTGGAAGGCAGCGTCCTTCTTGGGCTCTGGAAAGCGCGAATAGAAGAAACCCTCGGCACGCCCATCCCAGGCGAGGGTCGAGAATTTCACCCAGCGGACCTCGTCGGGCAGAACCTGCCCGCTGGTCGCATCGATGACGCGCAGGGTGCGCCAGTCGCTGCCGCCATCCTGCACCGAATAGAGGACGAAGCGGCCATCATTGGAGGGGCGCCATTCGTCGAGCGCGGTGGCCCCGTCCTTCGACCAGCCATTGGGGTCGAGCAGCAGCCGGGGGCCGGCTTTCAGATCGTCGCGCACCACCAGCACCGACTGGTTCTGCAGCCCGCTATTATAGGTGTGGAAATAGCGGCCGCCGCGCTTGCGGGGCACGCCGCTGCGTTCATAGTCCCACAGCTGCTTCAGCCGCGCGCGCAGCGCATCGCGGCCCTTGAGCGATCCGAGATAGGCCTGGGTGGTCGCATTCTGCGCCTCCACCCAGTCGGCCACTTCGGAGTCCGTGCGGACGTCGCGTTCCAGCCAGCGATAGGGATCGGCGATGCGCTCGCCGAACATCTCCTCGACGATCGGCTGACGGCGCGTTTCGGGATAGGTCACGCTGGGCTCCGCAGCGGCGACGAGACGGGCTGGTCCGGACAGGCAGAGAAGGAGCCCCGCTGCAGCCAGCGACGCCCGCACGATCCTCGACACCATCCGGAAACGCCCTCTCCGCACATAAAGAAAAAGAGCCGCAAGCGTAACGCCCGCGGCTCTCTTTTCAATGCGATAGTTCGGCCTCCCGGGGGAGGTCGCCCTGGATCAGGCCGCGTCGGCCATGTCCTCGTCGCCCGCGACCGGACCGGAGTCCTGGCCCTTGGCGGCGACGTCACGATCGACGAACTCGATGATCGCCATCGGGGCGGCGTCCGAAGCGCGGATGCCGGCCTTGATGATGCGGGTATAGCCGCCGTTGCGCGACGCATAACGCTCGGCCAGAACCTCGAACAGCTTCTTCAGCTGCACGTCGTCCTGCAGACGGGCATGGGCGAGACGACGGTTGGCCAGGCCACCCTTCTTCGCGAGCGTGACCAGCTTCTCGACATAGGGGCGAAGTTCCTTCGCCTTGGCGAGGGTGGTCATGATCTGCTCATGCTTGATCAGGGCCGCCGACTGGTTGCGGAACAGGGCGAGACGATGCGATCCGGTCCGCTGAAGCTTACGACCGCCTACGCGATGGCGCATGATATTTTCCTTCGTTTGTCAGGGGGCCGTTCAAGGTACCCCAAGCCAGGCGGCAATTTCCAAGGGCGCCGCCCCTTCCCCTCTCGATGAATGGGGAGGTCGCCCTCCCCATCGCATCAGAATTCCTGTTCGAGCTTCTTGGCCATTTCCTCGATATTCTCAGGCGGCCAGCCCGGGATTTCCATGCCCAGGCGGAGCCCCATCGAAGCGAGGACTTCCTTGATCTCGTTGAGCGACTTGCGGCCGAAATTCGGCGTGCGCAGCATCTCGGCCTCGGTCTTCTGAACCAGATCGCCGATGTAGATGATGTTGTCGTTCTTGAGGCAGTTGGCCGAACGGACGCTGAGCTCCAGCTCGTCCACCTTCTTGAGAAGGTAGCGGTTGAGCTGGTTGGCGTCGCCCTCGGGCTCGCCAGCGGCGCTGCCGGCGGTCGAGCCGCCTGCGGCCGGGGCCGTGATCGCCATGCCGTCGTCGAAGTGGACGAACAGCTGCAGCTGATCCTGGAGGATGCGGGCCGAATAGGCGAGCGCGTCTTCCGGGGTCACCGTGCCGTCGGTCTCGATCGTCAGCGTGAGCTTGTCATAGTCGAGCTCCTGCCCGACGCGGGTGTTCTCGACCTTGTACGCGACCTGGCGGACCGGCGAGTACAGCGCGTCGACCGGGATCAGACCGATCGGGGCGTCGACCGGACGGTTCGCCGCTGCGGTAACATAGCCCTTACCGATGTCGGCGGTCAGCTCCATGTTGAGCGTCGCGCCATCGTCGAGATGGCAGATGACCAGATCGGGGTTCATCACCTCAATGTCGCCGGGGGTCGCGATCATGCCCGCGGTGACTTCGGCCGGGCCGGTCGCCGAGAGCTGAAGACGACGCGCGCCGTCGCCCTGCATACGCAGCGCAATCTGCTTCACGTTGAGCACGATGTCGGTCACGTCCTCACGCACGCCAGCAAGGCTGGAGAATTCGTGAAGGACATTTTCGATCTTGATCGAGGTCACCGCCGCGCCCTGCAGCGAGGACAGCAGCACGCGACGCAACGAGTTGCCCAGCGTCAGACCAAAGCCGCGCTCCAGCGGCTCGGCAACGAAGGTCGCCTTGCGCTTGCCGTCGCCGCCCGACTTCTTTTCGAGGCCGTTCGGCTTCTTGAGTTCCTGCCAGTTCTTTGCGTTGACAGCCACTGTGTTCCCCTCAGGGTATGGCAGGCGACGGAAGGCAGCCTGCCGGAAAAGACGGAGAGCGGAGGCCGAAGCCTCCGCGCCGGATCAGACGCGGCGACGCTTCGAAGGACGGACGCCGTTGTGCGGGATCGGCGTCACGTCACGGATCGACGTGATGTGGAAGCCGACCGCCTGCAGGGCGCGCAGAGCCGATTCACGACCCGAACCGGGGCCCTTGACCTCGACCTCGAGGGTGCGGACGCCATGCTCGGCGGCCTTCTTGCCGGCGTCCTCGGCCGCAACCTGCGCGGCATAAGGGGTCGACTTGCGGCTGCCCTTGAAGCCCATCATGCCGGCCGACGACCAGGCAATCGCATTGCCCTGCGCGTCCGTGATGGTGATC
>JAIYAJ010000018.1 GCA_027489105.1 Zymomonas sp.
CACGGCTTCAGCGCCGCCGCATGGATCAGTGGCGTCGCTTCGCGCTGGCCATAGGATGCAGTGCCGTAGAGACAGTCCGCATCCCGATCCCAGGCCAGCCGCACCGCAGCGGTCGGGTGGTCCCAGCCGAAGTCCAGCCCGCCGATCTGCACCCAGTGCGCGGGTATCTCGAACGCCGGCACCCGGATCAGGTCCTCGTCGACCGGAAAGACACGTCCCGATCCGAGCATCGGGATTCCCTCCGCCCGCGCCTTGCGTTCATGCGGCGGATAGGCCGCCACGATCGCCGCGCGCTGGGCCGGCGTATAATGTTCCGCATCGTCGATCGTCATGCGCGTGACATGGCGGCTCATCGCGTTCCCTTCCCCTGATCGGCGTTCGGCGACGCCTCGTCGAGAAACATCCGCACCACCTCGCTCATGCCTTTCAGCGGCGTGAAGGTCAGCATCACCATCCCCTCGGTCGCGTTGGTCCGGGTCAGCCCCTCGACATAGATGTCGACCGGCGGCTCCTCGTCGAACCAGACCGCGTTGAGCGTATCGCCCTGCCACTTGGCGCGGCCCTGCTCATAGGTCTTGAACAGGAGCGTCGAGGCGCCGCCGGACAGATGCGCCACGCTCACTGCATCCAGGATGTTTGCGCCGCCATTCGCCCGGTGGACGCTGACGATGGCTTCACCCGGAATGGCCCCGCACCCCCAATCGGCGCTGCGCTCGGGCGCGCCGACCAGCAGCTTCTGCACCGTGTCCCGCGTGGACAACCGCGTTTCGCCAGCCGCCCAATAGCGCCCTGCCTCTGCGAAGCGGCGTCCCCGCCACCAGCTGGGGTAACGCCCGGTCAGGTGCATCGCCAGTTCGAACGAGCCGGCCACCGTCTTGCCGAGTTGGTTACCCGCCATGAACAGGCGCTCCCGGTGTTCGGCGCCGGCATCGTGAAACTCTCTCTGCCGCGCATAGGGGCGATAGCGCAGCAGGCGATTGCGGTCGTGCCGGCGCTGAAGCTCACGTGCGAGGATCAGCGCCCGACGCCGCAAGCGCGGCAAGTGTCCGCTGGAGTTCATCGGCGATCTCGTCATCGCTAAGCGTCTCGACCGTGCCGGAGTCGTTCGGCCGCCGCGCGAGCGCCGAGGCGATCAGACGCAGATAATCATGTGGCCGGTCGGCACGCACCTTGTCGATCGTCTGCGCGCCATGCCGCGCCCAGTTCGCGCGCAATGCCTCAAGAAAGTCGGCACTCGGCTCCTCAGCGTCGCCCACCGCCTCCCCCGGATCTGCAGCCGGGTCTCCACCGGTCTCGTCAGCGCCCGCCGGCTGCGGCTCGGTCAGCCGCCCACGCCGCATCAGGCGGTGCGCAGGCTGAAGCGGTAGCCTGCGCGCGGCGCCAGCCAGAAACGTTCACCCGCCGGAACATAATGGGACGTCGTCGTCGCAGCGACGGCCCCGGCCGGGCTATATTCATACCGGAAGGCCTCGGTTGCGAGCAGGCTCAGCGCGGTCTGGCCGTCAGGGGTCACATTGCTCGAAACCGGTGCGGTGCCGATCGACAGGCTCTGCGCCCCGGCCGGCCCGCCATCCTGGCCGGGGTCGGCGGCGATCGGCAGCCCACCGGTCGCAACGCGGGCAAAATAGCTGATTTCGACGGTCATTCTCGTCTCCGCTGGCTGCAAAGAAAAAGCGCCCGCAGGACCGGAGAACTGCGGACGCTTGCAATAGGAAAGGAGGCTCGATCAACCAGCTAAGGTCGACGCAGCAGCCCCACCGTGTTTTTGTGCATATCCGAACGAGTCGGCGAAGGGCGATTACGTATTTCACAAACCATCTTCTCGCCGTTGAGGAGTCCCGCTATGAATGAGGGATGGGGAAGAAAGAAATCGCCGTTACCGCGTTTAGCACATTTTTTGGCGTGGGAGCGGCAGGCATGACAGATGTTGCGACTATCCTATTTCCTCAACGGGAACAGATTATCTTTTGGGGCAGTCTGGCGGTCATGATCTTTGGCTTGGTCGGGCTGGTGGTTTGTTTCTTTTTGCCCAGCAAGAAAGAAGGCGATAAGCCAGCAGCCATCCACGTTGGTAAAATCGGAAAGGCACATTTAGAAGGCAACCGCACAGGCAGCGAGACACTGCTAAAAAGCGAGTCCGTCGATGAGCTTACCGCCAAAAACAACGAAACCGGTGTTTCTTACGAGAATAATCCAAGCGACACCCGGCGTCCCAATATTTTCTGTAGAGCCTGGAGGCGAATCAGGAATTAGCGGAATGGAGCTTGTTACAAGCGGCGCCCCCGCCATAGTCGGGGCTGCGGGCATCTTACACATCCATGATGTGGGGATACCAGATCCGCTTGGCATCCGGTTAGATAGCGCCGATAGCCTATGCGTTACCGGATCACATTTCGGCTATGCGGAGCCGGAGCGCCCGATGACGCGCCGAGAGCGCAGGCGCCTAAAACGTCTCGCAAAAAGGAAGCCGATTTAGGTCGATGGGCGCTCTTGCTCGCCCGGCTTCTTCTCAACAATCTTTCTCATCCGCTCGTCAAAGCGCGCGTCGTCGTCGTCGCACTCTAGCTCGCGCGCGGCTTCCTTGAACTTGTCGAGTTGGGTTTTGGGTTCGTCGGTCATTAAAGAACCTTCTTGAGCCGGTTCCCGGCGGTAACTCGATAGATGAAGGGTCGCTTTTCGGTGTCGCAAACCCTTTTGATCTTGTCATAGTTGTGGGCAAGACTCTTCATTTTGAAAAAGCCTATAGAACTCGCGCCATGGAGATAGAAACAGCCGATCTTATGCTGCTCAATGGCCCTCCTCGCTAATGCTTCGTTCTGCCATTTCGCATCATGGCTGCAAACAACCCAGCCCTTCTCTCCGACAATATGCAGCCATTCATCATCGGGCATTTTATCGGGGAATCCCTCTACATCGTGAGAGCGCACTTCGAACGGGCACTTCAACGTAACAAGGGCTTTCGGGAATTTCTTCCCAAAGCACCGATCAAAATACAGAGTTAGTCCCGCAGGTCCCTCCCGTCCTCCAGATCGACACCTTCGAAGCGGAGGGCGGCCAGCACCACCGAATTTGGCACCCCGAAATCATCCGAGATGTCCTCAAGCGTTTCCCCTGCTTCCCAACGTCCGCGGTAAATCCAAGTGGCGACACCCTCAATCGCTGGAGCGCCGAACTGAACGCGCGGATCGATAATTATTTCACTGTCCATGCCGGCAACGCGCCACCGAACGGCCAAGCCGTCATCCTCGTATTCAAACTCCTGTAAGCGTCCTATAATATCAGACCACGCCAACTGCCCCGCGCGCGAAGCAACGAGCAATTTTTTGTCACCCGCATCCGCTTCAAACTGCGCGTAATCCATCCAGAGATCACGGCCATCCGTCTTGAACCGATGTTCGGCAAATGGAAATTCGGCCTCAAGCTGCTTGCTAACGTACTCCCGCGCCGCGCGGATTTTTTGCAAGCTTACACCCGCTTTACGAAAGGTCGAAACGACCGCTACCTCAATCAACTGCAGATAGGAAAGGGCGTCACCCTTGTCCTTCGAACTGAGCGTACCCTTTTGATTGCTCGTCAGGGGCTTATGCCAGCTTGCAACGGTCTGTGGCGTAATCCGCGCGTAACGAGCCGCTTCCCGAATTTTGTAATTCGGAATGAAAAGGCGAGATCGCCATAAATCACTGGGGCGGACAGGCGCGTTCACTGTTGCCGGGACCTCCTTCGGCCCTTGGTTATCCACCTGCTTCGATGTCGTGGTATCATGGTTGCACTCGCTTTTGAATCGTCCAAAACGAACGACATCTTATATTGGTGCCCGACCTTCTGTTGAGGCTTAGCGGTAAGCTGTTTGATAGGTCAGCCGCTTGCCGACGATCCCCTTCACGGCGTTGTCGGCGCGCTGCTTGTCGTCGATGCCGAGCTTGGCGCGGTTGCTGTAGCGGAAATCGAACTCGGCAAGGTAGCGGTGCAGGTGCTGTTCGCCACAGTGCTGATAGACGCCCTTCATGCCGCGCTTGAAGATGGAGAACGAGCCTTCGACGGTGTTGGTGAACACGTCGCCACGGACATACTCGCCAGCGTCGTGATTGACGCTCTCGTGGCTGGCAAAGTTCTTGCCGACATACTTGTAGAGGCGAGCGCCATCGGTGATCAGGCGGGCTTCCTTGGCGATGTTCGCCTTGCAGATCGGTTCGACATAGCAGGAGATCATTTGATCGAAGGTCCACGAGCGGATTTGGCCGCTGTTGCGATCGACAAGGCTGATAACCTTCATCTTGTGTGCGCCAGACTTGCGGACGGGCTGACCC
>JAIYAJ010000237.1 GCA_027489105.1 Zymomonas sp.
GACCGCGAGGTCGTCTGCCACGCCTCGGCCTGGGACGTCGACAACAAGGACGACCTGCGCATCAAGATGTGCACTAAGGTCAATGCCGACGACTTCGTGACGATCCACCACGAACTCGGCCATAATTTCTATCAGCGCGCCTATAACAAGCAGCCCTATCTCTATCTCAACGGCGCCAATGACGGCTTCCACGAGGCGATCGGCGATTTCATCGCGCTGTCGGTGACCCCGGACTATCTGGTGAAGATCGACCTGCTCGATCCGGCCAAGGTGCCGAGCGCCGACAAGGATATCGGGCTGCTGCTGCGGCAGGCGATGGACAAGGTCGCCTTCCTGCCATTCGGCCTGCTGATGGACAAATGGCGCTGGGGCGTGTTCAGCGGCGAGACGCCGCCGAGCCAGTACAGCAAGGCGTGGACCGACCTGCGCCTGCGCTATCAGGGCATCGCCGCGCCCGAGCCGCGCGACGAGGGCGATTTCGATCCGGGCGCCAAATATCACATCCCCGGCAACACGCCCTATGCGCGCTATTTCCTCGCCCGCATCCTGCAGTTCCAGTTCTACAAGGCGGCCTGCGACCAGGTCGGCTGGAAGGGGCCGCTGCACCGCTGCTCCTTCTATGGCGACAAGCGGGTGGGCGAGAAGCTGAACGCGATGCTCGAAATGGGCGCGTCCAAGCCCTGGCCCGACGCGCTGGAGGCCTTTACCGGCACCCGCGAGATCGACGGGTCGGCGATGATCGCCTATTTCAAGCCGCTGATGACCTGGCTGAAGCAGCAGAACAAGGGCCAGCGCTGCGGCTGGTGAGGCTCAGGCGGGGTGCGTCCACAGACCGCCCCGCCACCCCCTTACCGCCATGACCACGCCGTTACGGCAGGCATGGCTTTCAGCATTGCCTTTTTCCCGGATTCGCTGCACTGGCGCGCCCCATCGGCCTGTCGGCATCGCCGCGGATGCGGGACGTCCGTCTTGCATGGGTCCGGAGGAAGACCATGTCGGCTGCGGTGGTGAACGTCATTACCCTATGCTTCGTGTCCGCTCTGCTCGCGGGGATGATGGTCGTCGCCTGGCACAGTTTCGGACGCCCGGCCCATGCGATGATCTGGGCAGTGTCCTATGGCGCCTCGACAATCGAATGGCTCTGCAACCTCTATTTTCGCTTGAGTCCTTTCAAGAACCAGCTCTTTCTGGGGTTCGCCTACGGTCTGTGCTGCCTCGCGAACGGGCTTCTCGCGGCGGGCTGCTACAGCCGCATGC
Source organism: Zymomonas sp. (assembly GCA_027489105.1). Next base: position 1,258 of record JAIYAJ010000237.1, read on the forward strand.
GGCCAGCGTCGCCCCGGCTTCCGCCGCTGGTGCTTGCGCTCGGTGCCGCAACCCTGATCGGGGCGATCGTCACGATCGTCGATCATCAGGGTCTGCGCGACATATTGTGGCTTTCCTTCGCCGGGTCGATGTTGCTGATCTGCGCTGCCTGCATAGCTCACCCCCTCGGCTCTGCGTCGCTGCCGGAGCGCACGGTTGCGGCAATGTTCCTGCTCTTCGCACTGGTCGACTTCTCCCTGGCGATGATGGCGCCCGGACAGGGTGCGCATGGCGAAGGACCAGGCCACGCGCTGTTCCGGACGGTCCTCGTGATCGCCTATCCGCTCGCCTTCACCGGGGTGGGATTGTTCACGGTCTTCCTGGTGGCAACCGACCTGGCGGAATCGATGCGGCAGCTCGCCACGTCGGACCAGCTCACCGGCATCCTCAACCGGCGCGGTTTCGAGGAGGCTGCCGAACGCGTGATCTTCAACGCGCAGCGACAGCATCAGCCACTCGCACTGGTCCTGGCGGACATCGATAATTTCAAGGTGATCAACGACCGCCACGGCCACGCCACGGGCGATTCGGCCTTGAAGCATTTCGCGCAGCGGCTCGAACGACTTGTCCGGCGCGGCGATCTGGTCGGCCGCATTGGTGGGGAGGAGTTCGCCCTGCTGCTGATGAACACGCGCGATGCGAACGCGCTGGACGTGGTCGAGCGCGTCCGCCGCGACATCGCTGCGGTTCCCGTGCAGGGTGCCGGTCCGCTGATGATGACCGCCAGCTTCGGCGTGACCGGCATCCGCCCCGGCGACACCTCGCTGGCGCAACTGCTGATGCGGGCGGACCGGGCACTCTACCGGTCCAAGCTGGACGGGCGCGACCGCGTCACCCATGCCGACGAGCTGGAGGAGGCTCTCGCCGTCACCCACGAGCGGGTTTAGCCGGGCAGCATCCGCGTCACCGGAAGGGCGGCTCGTTGAACGCGCGAAGCTTGCGACTGTGCAGGCGTGAGCCCTCGCCGCGCAGCTGGTCGACGGCAGCGATACCGATCTGCAGATGCTCGGCGATCGCGCGTTCGTAGAAGCGATTGGCCTGACCCGGCAGCTTGATCTCGCCATGGATCGGCTTGTCCGACACGCATAACAGCGTCCCATAAGGCACGCGGAAACGATAGCCCTGCGCCGCCAGCGTCGCCGACTCCATGTCGATCGCGACTGCCCGGCTCTGGCTGAAGCGCAGCGCGGAGGCGGTGTAGCGCAGCTCCCAGTTGCGGTCGTCCGAGGTCACGACGGTGCCGGTGCGCATCCGCAGCTTGAGCTGCTCCATGCTCTGGCCCGAGACGATCTCCGCCGCGCGGGTCAGCGCCTGCTGCACTTCCGCAATGGCCGGTATCGGAATTTCGGGCGGCAGTACCGCGTCGAGCACATGATCGTCGCGCAGATAGGCGTGGGCGAGGACATAATCGCCGATCCGCTGGCTCGGGCGAAGGCCGCCGCAATGGCCGATCATCAGCCAGGCCGCCGGGCGCATCACCGCGAGATGGTCGGTTATCGTCTTGGCGTTGGAGGGTCCGACCCCGATATTGACCAGCGTGATGCCCGAGCCGTCCTCTGCGACGAGATGATAGGCCGGCATCTGGTGCTTGCGCCACGCGCTGTCGGCGATGGCCGCTCGCGGATCGGGATCGCCGCGCCGGATCTCCACCCCGCCCGCACCGCTGAGCATCGTGTAGCGGTCGTCCTTGTTCAGCTGCTCGATCGCCCACTGGACGAACTCGTCGACATAGCGGTGATAGTTGGTGAACAGGATATAGTCCTGCACATGAGCCGGCGGCGTGCCGGTATAGTGGCGCAGGCGCGCGAGGCTGAAGTCGACGCGCGGGCCGTCGAACAGCGCCAGCGGCCGGGCTGATTCCCCGTCCTGAAGCCAGAGCCCGTCCGCCAGCTCGTCGCCGATCTGCGCCAGTTCGGTCGACGGGAAGATGTGCGACAGTTCGACCGGCGAAGCGCCGGTCAGGTCGAGGTCGTCACCGGCATCGAGCACATAATTATAGGGGATCTCGGTCGCGCTGAGCCCGACCTCGACCTCGACGCCATAATCGGCGACCAGCAGGTCGATCTGCTGTTCCAGATAATGGCCGAACAGGGCGGGCTGCGTCACGGCGACGGCATAATCCCCGGCCTCCTGCAGCCGGCCGAAGGAGCGCCCGAGCGGCCCCGGGTCGCGGCCCCCTTCATAATGGAGGCGTATCTCGGGATAGGCGAAACTGCCATTGGCGCGCAGCGCCGGATCGGGCCGTTCGCCCGTGCGGATATAATGCGTCAACGCCGCGCGCAGGCGGGAAACCGATTGCCGATAGATGGTGTCGAGCTGTTCGACGATGTCGCGACCTTGAGACGGCAAATGCGGCTCCCTTTTCCTGCGTTGCAAATGATCAGAGCTGGCCGAGCATATGCTCGGCGCTGCTCAACTGAAAGTCGCGCGGCTGCTCGATGTTGAGCGTGGTGACCACCCCGTCCTCGACGATCATCGAGAAGCGCTGCCCGCGCATGCCGAGGCCGAACCCGCGACCGTCCATTTCCAGCCCGATCGCGCGGACAAAATCGCCATTGCCGTCGGCCCCCGCCGACTTGCCCCAGGCGCCCATCACGAAGGCGTCGTTGACCGCCGTGCAGACGATCTCGTCGACGCCCTTCGCCTTGATCGCGTCGGCCTTGTCGACGAAGCCCGGCAGGTGGCGCGCCGAGCAGGTCGGCGTGAAGGCGCCGGGCACCGAGAAGAGCGCGACCTTGCGGCCGGCGAACAGCGTCTCGCTCGATACGTCGACCGGGCCCTCTTCGGTCATCGTCTTGAACGTGACCGCGGGGATCGCGTCGCCGGTGCTGATCGTCATTGCATGGTCTCCTCGAAGGGCTGCCCGAAGGCGATAATCATCCATTGTTGCATTTTCCGGTGCCGGAAGGCGAGCCTGCCCCTTCAAACATGCTCGCGCAGCCGCAACAGCAGCGGCGCGAGGAAGGGGGCGAAGCGCATCAGCGCCAGTGCCCGGCGCCAGCGGGGGCTGCGGTCACCCACACCGAGCCGGACGAGATCCGCGACCCCCGCGCGATGCTGGCCTGCCCGGATGCGCGCGAAGGCCTGCTCGATCGCCATGTCGTGCTCGATCCGCCGGCACATCTCGGCGGCGGCGGCGGCTTCGGGGCGATCGCCCAGTTCGCGCCGGGCCTTGTCCATCACGGCATGGGCGGTCTGGAGCATCACCGGGGTGTTGCCCGACATCTGGCCCTCGCGCCGGCGATAGCGGGCAAGCGGGCGGGGTACATGCGCGAGCCGCCAGCCTGCCGCCATCAACCGGATCCAGGCGTCCAGATCCTCGGACGATCGCAGGCTGGTGTCGAAGCCACCGATACCCTCGATCGCCTCGCGCCGCATCATCGTCAGACCGAAGACGTTGAACTCCCGCCGGATCAGCTTTTCCAGCGTCGGCGGCCCCGCCTGGGGGCAATAAGACGAGAACAGCTCGCCCACCCGATCCGCGCCGAAGAAGCTGGCGTCTCCGGTCGCGAAGCCCGCGCCCGAATCGGCCTCCAGCGCCGCGACCAGCGCCGACACATAATCGGGTTCGAGCATGTCGTCGCCGTCGAGCAGCGCGACATAAGGCGTCGTCGACTGGGCGATGGCGCGGTTGCGCGCAGTCGGCAGGCCGCCATTGTCGGTTTCGAGCAGGGTGATCCGCGGGTCGCCCAGATAGGGTTCGACATGCGGGCGCACCCGGCGGTCGCCATCGTCGACCACGATCAGTCGCCAGTCGGGGCGATCCTGGGCGAGGACGGAGTCGATCGCATCGGCCAGCATGTCGCCCACGCCATAGGCCGGAACGACGATGGTGACCGTAGCGGCAGGCGCGGGTTCGATCGCCCGACCGGCGGACGACCGGGTTTGTCCGCCTATCTCATCCGGTTCGCCTGTTTGCGTCGCCATGCCGGAGGACTATATTGACCTCCATGGATACGCCAGTCTCTCTTCGCGGCCAGTATCTCCTGGCCATGCCGGGGATAGGCGATCCCCGTTTCGAGAAGGCGGTGATCGCGATGTGCGGCCACGACGCGCAGGGCGCCTTCGGCGTCGGCGTCGACCGCATCGTTCCGGGCCTCACCCTCCACGGTCTCTACGAACAGCTCGGGCTGGAACCTGGTCTCGCGCCCGACTGTGAGATCCACCTGGGCGGGCCGGTCGAGCAGCAACGCGGTTTCGTGCTGCACAGCACCGACTGGATGGGCGAGGACAGCCTGAACGTCGACGGGCGCTGGGCGCTCACCTCGACGCTCGACGTGCTGCGCGCGATCGCGGAGGCGAAAGGGCCCGCGCAATGGCTGGTGGCGCTGGGCTATGCCGGCTGGGGCGAGGGGCAGCTCGACGACGAGATGCGCCGGCACGGATGGCTCGCCACGCCGGGCGAACAGCGGCTGCTGTTCGAGCATCAGGCCCCCGAGCGCTGGGAACAGGCGATGCGCGACGCGGGCATAGACCCGCGTCTGCTCGCCTCGACCAGCGGTCAGGCCTGACCGCCGCTCCGCTGCGCCGGGGACCGCTTTGGCTCGGCTGCGGTTGACCGCAACAGAGATATAAAGATATCTTTATATTTGCGTATTAATGGCTCCCCCGCTAAGGCGCAGCCATAGCTACCGGTCGGCATGTCGCCGGCCGATGTCCGTTCCCCGAAGGAGAAGCCCGGTGGCCACCGCCGTTGCGACTGATTTCAACGACTATGTGATTGCCGATCTGAGCCTGGCCGAATTCGGTCGGCGCGAGATCGAGATCGCCGAGACCGAAATGCCCGGCCTGATGGCTCTCCGCGAGGAATTCGGTGCATCCAAGCCGCTCAAGGGCGCGCGCATCACCGGCTCGCTGCACATGACGATCCAGACCGCCGTGCTGATCGAGACGCTGGTCGAGCTGGGCGCCGACGTGCGTTGGGCGACCTGCAACATCTATTCGACCCAGGACCATGCCGCTGCCGCCATCGCCGCGCGCGGCATCCCCGTGTTCGCCGTCAAGGGCGAGAGCCTGGCCGATTATTGGGACTATGTCGGTCGCATCTTCGACTGGGGTGACGACACCACCGCCAACATGATCCTCGACGACGGCGGCGACGCGACGATGTTCGCGCTGTGGGGTGCCAAGCTCGAAGCCGGCGCGAGCCTCGGCGAGCCGGGCAACGCCGAGGAAGTCGAATTCCAGCGTGCGCTGAAGGCCTATATCGCCGCCAAGCCCGGCTATCTGACCGAGAGCGTCAAGGCGATCCGCGGCGTTTCGGAAGAGACCACCACCGGCGTGCACCGCCTGTACGAGATCGCCAAGAAGGGTGAGCTGCCCTTCCCCGCGATCAACGTCAACGACAGCGTCACCAAGTCGAAGTTCGACAACCTCTATGGCTGCAAGGAATCGCTGGTCGATGCGATCCGTCGCGCGACCGACGTCATGCTCGCCGGCAAGGTCGCCTGCGTCGCGGGCTTCGGCGACGTC
>JAIYAJ010000556.1 GCA_027489105.1 Zymomonas sp.
AGGGCTGGGCACGGATCATCCGTGATCTCGACGGTCGTCCGTTGCGTCTGCTCGGCACCCATCTCGACGTTACCGAACGGCGCGCGCGCGAACGGGCGCTGCGTTCGGGCGAGGCCGAGCGCGAGGCAGTCCTGGCGACCGTTCCCGACGCTATGTTCGTCTGCAATCAGCGCGGCGTGGTGCGCGTGTGCAGCGCGTCCGCCTGCAGGCTGCTCGGCTATTCGGAGGAAGAACTGATCGGACGGCGGCTGGTCGACCTGATCGAGGATGATCGCGGCCGGTCGGCGATCCGGCGCGATCTGCGGGCTGCGCTGCACCGCGGGCTGGAGGCCGATTGGCCGTTGCCGATCAGTCTGCGGCGCGCGGACGGGGAAATCCTGCCCATGTCCTTCGTCATCGGCCAGACCCGCATCGACGGGGCGCGGCTGTTCGTGGTGTTCGGGCGCGACATGCGCCCGGCCATCGCGACCGAGGAGCGCTTCCGGCGAATGAACAACGACCTCGCCCAGGTGTCGCGCCTCGGCATGATGGGCGAGATGGCGGCGGTACTGGCCCATGAGCTCAGTCAGCCGCTGTCGGCGGTCGTCAATTTCCTCGGCGCGGTCGACCTGATGCTCGGGTCCGCCGGGGAAAAAGACCCCGAGAGACTCCGCCATGCGGTCGTGCGGGCGAGCGAACAGGCTGCGCGCGCCGGAGAGATCATAAGGCGGCTGCGGGCCTTCATCCTGCGCGGCGAGGCGGACATGCGGGCCGAACTCCTCCCCGCGCTCGCGCGTGAAGCGGCTGCGCTGGCCTTGTTCAACAGCGGTGCCTTCGGCATCCGCCTGCATTACGAGTTCGAACGGGAAGACCGGCATGTTCTGTGTGACCGCGTGCAGATTCAGCAGGTTCTGGTGAACCTGATCCGCAACGCGGCGGATGCCATGGCCGCCAAGGGCAATGGCCCGCATGACCTCACCATCGCCACCACATTAGCGAGAGACGATTTGATCGAAGTTCAAGTGCGGGATTCCGGCCCGGGTGTCGCACCCGAAATGCTCGAACGGCTGTTCCGGCCGTTCGCGACGACAAAGCGCGAAGGCCTCGGCTTCGGCCTCGCCATATCGCGTCGCATCATCGAGGCGCATGGCGGCCAGCTGTCGGCGGCCTCGGTCCCCGGCGGAGGTGCGGTTTTCCGCTTCACCCTGCAGCCGATGAACGCGGAGGCGGCACGATGACCGAACGCCACGTCTATGTCGTAGACGACGACGACGGCCTGCGCGCCTCTGTCGAGATGCTGCTCGAGGCGGCAGGCGGCTTCGTCACCTCGGGCTTTCCCTCGGGCGAGACCTTCCTCCAGGATCTGGCGCGGCTGGAAGCGGGCTGCGTGCTGCTCGACCTCAACATGCCGGGGCTCAACGGGCTGGAGGTGCTGCGCCTGCTGCGCCAGCGCGACCGACGGTTCGAGACGATCCTGCTTACCGGCCAGGGGGACATCGGCATCGCCGTCGAGGCGATGAAGGCTGGGGCGATCGACTTCATCGAGAAGCCCTATGACAATCGGATGCTGCTCGGGGCTCTCGCCGCCGGCTTCGCCCGGATCGAGGATCGCGAGCGCGAGGAGAGCGCGATCCAGTCCGCGCGCGAGGGGATAGAGCGGCTCACCCCGCGCGAGCGCGACGTGCTGCTCGGCCTGATCGACGGCAAGGCGAACAAGATCATCGCCTTCGAACTCGACATCAGCCCACGCACGGTCGAGATTTACCGCGCCAATCTGATGGACAAGCTGGGCGTGCGCAGCGTCGCTGAAGCGGTGCGGATCGCCTTTGCGGCCGGGCTGGTGTCGGTCCTGCCCAAATAGCGGCTTGGGCAGGGAACGACCCGGAAGGCCATTTGACCGGTCAAGCGACGCGGGATAGGTCAAGGCCATGACCAGTGCAGCGCCCCGGCCCTTCTCCGTCCTCGTCACCGGCGGCGCCGGCTATATCGGCAGCCATGCGGTACTGGCGCTGCTCGATGCCGGCTGGCAGGTTTCGGTGCTCGACAATCTCGTGACCGGTTTCCGCTGGGCGGTCGACCCGCGCGCGCGCTTCCATGAGGGCGACATCGCCGACGAGGGACTTGTCGCCCGCATCCTGGCGGAGGATGGCATCGGCGCGATCCTCCACTTCGCAGGGTCGGTGGTGGTCCCGGAATCGGTCGCCGATCCGCTCAAATATTATCGCAACAACACCGCCAACAGCCGCACCCTGATCGAAAGCGCAGTGCGGGGCGGGGTGCGTCATTTCCTCTTCTCGTCGACCGCCGCGACCTATGGCACCCCCGACAGCATCCCGGTGCGCGAGGATATGCCGACCGTGCCGATCAACCCCTATGGCATGTCGAAGCTGATGACCGAGGCGATGCTCAAGGACGTGGCCGCCGCGCATCCGATCAACTATGGCGCGCTGCGCTATTTCAACGTTGCCGGCGCCGATCCGCAGGGCCGCACGGGCCAGTCGACGGCGGGCGCCACCCATCTGATCAAGGTGGCGGTCGAAGCGGCGCTCGGCCGGCGGGCCGAGGTGGCGATCTTCGGGACCGACTATGCGACCCCCGACGGCACCGGTGTGCGCGACTATATCCATGTCAGCGATCTCGCCGACGCCCATCTGCACGTGCTCGACACGCTGATCGCCGATCCGGCGCAAAGCCATGTTCTCAATTGCGGCTATGGTCGGGGCTTTTCGGTGCTCGAAGTGCTCGACTCGGTCGATCGCATCGCCGGCAGCAGCATCGTCCGCCGCATGGAGCCGCGCCGCGCGGGCGACCCCGCCGCGCTGATCGCCGACAACAGCCGCATCCTCGCGACGACCCCCTGGCGCCCCCGCCTCGCCGAGCTCGACACGATCGTCGCCCATGCCCTCGCCTGGGAAAGGACACTGGCCGCACGCGGCTGATCAGGGGGCGATATCGATATGGTCCGGCGCGGAGCCTGACCGGTGGCGGGCGATGGCAGCCTCAAAGGCCTTTTCGATGCCGCGCGCGAAAGATGCGCTGTCGAACAGTGGCCCTTGGTCACGCGCCTGCACGAGCCTTGCCTTTAGCGCTGCAAGGCGTTCGGGATCGCGGCTGAGTGCGATGGCGAGGTCGCGGTAGGAGCTCTCGTCATCAGTAACCAGCTCGTCCAGTCCCGTCGCTCTCAGCAGACTGGCGCCCACCCGGGCCGCAAAGGCCTTTCCGCGCTTGGTAATCACAGGCGTCCCGGTCCAGAGCGCATCGGCTGCGGTGGTGTGGGCATTATAGGCGAAGGTGTCGAGGAAGAGGTCGGCGAGGGCATGTCGGGCCAGATGGGTTTCGAGCGGTTGCCGGCCTGCGAAGACCAGTCTTTCGGGATCGACGCCAAGCCGTTGCGCTTCCCGCCTCAGATTGCGGGTGGCCATATCATTGTCCGACAGCAGCCAGAGGACCGAGCCTTGGACCTCGCGCAGGATACCCATCCAGCTGGCGAAGGCGTCCCCGCAGATCTTGAAGCTGTTGTTGAAGCAACAGAAGACCGCCCCTCGATCGGGCAGGCCCTGTGACGCCCTGCTCGGCGTCGCTCCGCCGATCGGACGGCTGCGGTCGTTGGGCTGGTAGCTGTGCGGCAGCCGGATGACCTTCTCGCTATAATGGCGCTCGCTGCCGTGCGGGATCACCATGGCGTCGGCGACGATATAGTCGATGAAATCGCAGCCCATCGAGCCCGGATAGCCGAGATAGGCCATCTGCACCGGCGCTGCCCCATGCGCCATGATTCCCGGCCGCGCCTCCTGCGTATAGCCCTTCAGATCGACGGCGACATCAATCCCGAGCCGACGGGCAAAAGCAGCAGCTTCGGCATCGGTTGAAGCCGAAATATCGTGAAAATACTCGACAGCTGCCACCACTCGGCGTCGCATCGGGTCATCCCGCTGAGGGCCATAACAAAAGGCATGAACCTCGAAGCGGTGGCGATCATGTGCTTCGAGCATGCCGGCCATGAGCAGCATCGTCGCATGGTTGTGAAAGTCCGACGAGAAATAGCCGATGCGGATCCTGTCGCTGGGCGGAGAGGCGAAGGTGGCGGCGATCCTGGCCGGATAGCTGTGGCGGGCCCAGTTGCGAGATCGGGCGAGACCGCGTTCGGGATCGTCGTCCAACGCCAGCAGCGTGAAGGGCGTCACGGCACTCCCTTCGATGCCCAGCGTCGCTAGCCGGCCTTCATCGAGCTCGGACCAGTCGCAGCCATGCGCCCGCACGAAAGCGAGCCGCGCCGCTGTGCTTTGGTCGTCGGGAGCGAGCCGTAAAGCCGCTTCATAGCTGGCTCGCGCCTTGTCCAGCTGTTTCAGTTCATGGGCCACGTTGCCGCGATTGGCATGAATGGCCGGATTTTCCGGCGCCAAGGTGCTGGCCCGATCGAGACAGCCCAGCGCGTCTTCGAGTCGACCCGACAGGTGAAGGCAATTGCCCAGGTTGCACCAGGCGTCCGCATGTTCGGGCTGAAGTTCGATCGCGCGGGTAAAGCTGGCGCAGGCCTCATCCAGTCGCTGGAGTTCGCTCAACGCATTGCCCAGATTATAGTGAGCCGCTGCGAAATCCGGCTGCGCCGCAATTGCGCGACGAGAGGCCTCGACAGCGCCGGCATGGTCGCCCCGTTCACGGAGGATGACCGCCCGGTTGCAGTGCGCTTCGGCAAAGTCCGGCGCGGAACGGATTGCCGCGTCGAAGTCCGCCAGCGCCTCGATACTGCGCCCCAGTGCATGATGCGCGAGGCCGCGGTTCGACAGCGCATCCCGAAAGTCCGGCTGGATCAGCAAGGCCCTGTCATAATGGGTGATCGCTCCCGCATGATCGCCAACCCCCGCAGCGATAGCTCCGGCCAGATTATGGAGCGCCGGCTGATCGGTCACGACTGCCAACAAAGATGGCATGATGTGTCCGGCTGCATCGAAGCGACCGGCAGAAAAATGGGCAATCACATCCTGCAGCATGGATGCGACGTCGACAGGTGCGTTCATTGGACCGTGCTCCCGCAAATGGCGGGATCGAC
>JAIYAJ010000484.1 GCA_027489105.1 Zymomonas sp.
GGCCATTACAACCTGATCTCGGCGCTCCATAAATCGCTGCGTGGGTCCGACCCGCAGGCCGCGCTTTATTATCTCGCGCGGATGCTCGTCGCCGGAGAAGATCCGCTCTACGTCCTGCGCCGCCTGGTCCGCTTCGCCAGCGAGGATATCGGCCTCGCCGACCCGCAGGCGCTGGTCCAGTGCCTCGCCGCCAAGGATGCCTATGACTTTCTCGGATCGCCCGAGGGCGAGCTCGCCATCGTCCAGGCCTGTCTCTATCTTGCGACCGCGCCCAAATCGAACGCCGCCTATGCCGCGCAGAAGGCGGCCTTTCGATCGGCCAAGGAGACGGGGTCGCTGAGTCCGCCCAAGAATATCCTCAACGCCCCGACGCGGCTGATGAAGGATATCGGCTATGGCAAGGGCTATGCCTATGACCATGACGCCGAGGATGCCTTTTCGGGCGACGATTACTGGCCGGAAGAGATGGCGCCGCAGCGTTTCTATGCGCCGACGCCGCGCGGCTATGAGGCGCGGATCAGCGAGCGCCTCGCCCATTGGGACAAGCTGCGTGTCGAGCGCTCCGGCCGCTGAGTCTTGAGCGCCCGATGACTCGCCGTTTCGCTAGCTTTGCCTGCATCGACTGGTCGGGCGCCAGGGGACCGAAACAGCCCGGCATCGCCGTCGCCACGGTGGACGACGCTCAGGCGGCTCCCGCGCTACTGCCGGGGCCCTGGTCGCGGACCGCCATCCTTGACTGGCTCCTCGACCATGCCCGGCGCGGGACCGACATGCTGATCGGAGTCGACTTCTCCGCTGCTTTGCCTTTCCTCGATGCCGGGGCCTATCTGCCGGGCTGGCGCGACAGCCCCGCCGACGCCCGCGCGCTGTGGGCAGTGGTGGACCGGCTGTCCGCCGACGATCCGCATCTGGAGGCCGGCAGCTTCATCGACCACCCCGAGATCGCGCCCCATTTCCGGCGTCATGGCGGGCGGCAGGGGGCGCTGTTCGGCCCCGGCAACGGACGCTTCCGGGTGACCGAGCGCCATTGCCGCGACCAACGCCACGCGCCTGCGACCAGCTGCTTCAACCTGGTCGGCGCGGCGCAGGTGGGCAAGTCGAGCCTGACGGGCATGCGCCTGCTCCACCGCCTCGATGGCCGCGTGCCGGTCTGGCCGTTCGACCCGTTGCCGGCACAGGGGCCGGTCATCGTCGAGATCTACACCACCATCGCAGCCCGCGCGGCCGGACTGAAGGGCGGCAGCAAGATGCGCGACTCCGACCGCCTCGCTCTCGCGCTCGCCGGCCTTGGCGTCGACAATGCCCCCGAGCTGGAGCGGCATGACGACCACAGCACCGACGCGCTCGTCACCGCGCTGTGGCTGTCGCAGGCGGCCCAAAGGACAGAACTTTGGCATCCACCCGCACTTTCCCCCGCACTCGCTGCGCTTGAGGGCTGGACCTTCGGCATTCCCTGACGCATGAGAGCGCCTGTGCCGGCTTAGCTCAGTTGGTAGAGCACCTGATTTGTAATCAGGGGGTCGCGGGTTCGATCCCTGCAGCCGGCACCATCTGCATAGACATGCCAGACTTCGCGATATAGCTCGGTCTATCTGCCCTAAACGGGGAGCCACAAAACAAGATTCCGAGAGCTATGCCCGGTTTGCCTGATCAATTCGTCGACACGATAATTACTGTAGAGAGATGTGCCAAGCTCCTCGTTGAAGCACGGCAAACCGGCTCGGCAATCAAGGCCATGGAGGCTGCTGCGTTAGGTCGATCGTGCACTCCCATGCTGATCGAGGCGGCTGAGCTTCTTGGCTCGCTTGGACGGCAGGAGGAGGCTGGAGACGTCCTGAGGAGCGGACTGGCGCTTGAAGGTCCAACGGCGCCGCTTCAGCAGGCCTATTCCAGATACTGTCGGGAGACCGGAGATCTCGATGAGGCGGCACAGTGGATGATGGGAGCCATGCTGCGGGCGCGCCCAAATGCCGGGCTGGCTTTAGAGCTTCACGAGATCGAAAGGGCGCGCGGTAATGTCGATGCGGCGCGAGACGCCCTGGCGCTTTCGGTCCAACTGCGATGGCCGCATTCCAACGACCTACGTTCGCTATACACACGACTGCTCGAAAGGGGTTGTCGCCAGGCCGCGCTGGTGACGGCAATGACACTGATCGCAAGACGAGCCGACGATGCCGGCCTGCGCCGCGAGGCGGCGGAACTGCTGACAACGGAAGCTCCCTATGAAGACTTCCCACCCATTGTCGTCGAAGATTTTCGGTTGAATGATCCGCTGACGAGATATCGCATTTTAGCCTCTACCGCGCACGACAGGCTTCTCTCCTGCTTCGACAGGCCGAAAGTCATCGCTGCGGCTGCGGCCCGCGAAGCGTCGGGACGCTGGCTCGACGACGAGGCGTTATGGGCTCATCTAAAGGCCCGGATCGATAGCGCAGAACCTTTCAGTTTCATTCGTGGCAGTGACGGAGAAGGCCGCTTCGTGGCGGCAACCGGACGGCACCTCTTCCCCGCCTTCGCGGAAAAGGACGCTCTGGCGATTCTCGGACATATCTGGTGGAACTGGTTCGGGCAGGACGTAGGCAATGTGCCTTCCCAGGAATTACAGCGTCTGAATGGAATGCTGGCGGCTGCCTATCGCAACGCTGGCGTTGTCGGCATCACATCCGTAGGCATGTTCGAGCATGACGATCGACATTTTGCCTACCGGGCCGCGCTCGATGAGTGGTTGGTCGATATCGATTCGCCCGAAGATCAGCTGTACACCGAAGCTGCCTATAATCTCTTCCTGAACCGTCGCGACCCGTTCTTCGAACAATTGTTCTCCGGGCAATCCTTCATTGGCGCAATCTCACCCTATGACGATCTGGCGAAACGGCTCGCGGGGCGGATCGGCGCCTCACGATCCCAGGACTATGTGATCCCGGGAGAAACCCGGTTGGGTCGCGAGCAGGAACGGTCCAGCCGCGGCCGGCATTTCCCTCATGTGTTCGATGAGGTGATGCGCACGTTGGAGGTACCCTATCCGGGCGCCTGTTTCATTGTCGCAGGCGGGCTGCTGGGCAAGATCTACTGTGAACGGATACGCCAACTGGGTGGCATCGCCATCGACATTGGCGCTCTTGCCGACGGCTGGATGGGCCACCACACGCGGGGCCGCGGCTTCGACACAGCCGTACCCAACCGACTGACCTGAAGCGCGAAACGGCCAGCACATCGAATTGGGCATCCAGCGAAGTCCGGTGTCGCGCCAGCGCCATTATGCCATATCCTCTGCCCTCCAACGACGGAGTCAGGGCTGTTCCGCTGAAATCGATCCCTATCACGACCTTCGGCATTCCCTGACGCATGAGAGCGCCTGTGCCGGCTTAGCTCAGTTGGTAGAGCACCTGATTTGTAATCAGGGGGTCGCGGGTTCGATCCCTGCAGCCGGCACCATCTCCGATATTGCCCGGACCATCGCGCTACCCCTCCACCGGCTTCGCCGGTCCCCCTCCCCGTTCCGGGGAGGAACTTGGGTGTAGTGCGCGGCAAAGATCCTCCCCGGAACGGGGAGGGGGACCATGCGGAGCATGGTGGAGGGGAAGCGCCAACCCTCCCCACCAAGCACCGTTTCCCGCTGAACAATAATACCATATTCTCTCGACTCAAGAGGGGGAGCCATGGCCGTTCTGCTGCGATCGATCAGTATCAAGATCTTCGGGGTCGCCGTCGTGCTGCTCATCATCATGGCGGCTGCGGCGACGTGGTCGGGGCGGTTGACCGAGCAGGTTCATCTGCAGCTGCAGACGCTCGACCGCGGCCTCTTTCCCATGGCGCTCGCCATCGCCGAGGTTCACAGCGGGGTCGCGTCGGAAATGGCGGCCATACCCACTGCTGGCCCCCGCTGCACGGCCCAGCTGCATGCGTTGCTCGATCGCAACGAGGCGCTGATCCGGCGCACGATCGACTATCGCGCGCGCGCAGCCAAGCTTGCCGTGCTCGAACGCAACAAGCTGGAACTCGCCCGAATCGAGCCCATGCTCGACGACCTCGCTTATGACCATGGCAAGCTCGTCGGACTCGTGCCCGCGCTGTGCCGGGGAGACGCGGAGGCGAAGGCCGAAGCGGCGCGGCGAGTGGACGAGGTGCGGCGCCACGCGGGTGCGATCAACCATGAGATTGCGCAGTTCGTGGCGACCGGCGCGGTGATCGTGGGCGATAATCAGCGGCAGGCGATGACCGCGAACTTCCTGTTGATCGCGGCGGCAGGCGCGGTGGGGCTGCTGCTGGCGTGGCTGGTGGCGCGCGGGCTGACCCGGCCGATCAGCCGGTTGCAGGCAGGCGCGCGTGCGATCCAGCAGGGGCGGCTGGATGCAGATGTGCCTGTCACGAGCAGCGACGAGATCGGCGACGTGACGCGGACGTTCAATGCGATGCTGGCGGAACTGCGCGAGAAGGAACGGATCAAGGCGACCTTCGGCCAATATGTCGACCCACGCGTCGTCGCGGGGCTCGTGAGCGGTAGCGCCGACCGGTCGACGGTGGGCGAAAAGCAGACCGCCACCTTGTTCTTCTCCGACATCGCCGGCTTCACCCCGCTGGCCGAGCGGCTGGCGCCGAGCACGCTGGTGAGACTGATCAACGCCTATTTCGCTGCGATGTCGGCCTGCATCCGCGACCGGCAGGGGATCATCGACAAATATATCGGCGACGCCATCATGGCCTTCTGGGTGCCGCCGTTCGTCGAACCGGCCGAGCAGGCGCGGCTCGCCTGCCTCGCCGCGCTCGATCAGTGCGAAGCGCTCGAAAGGTTCCGCAGTGAGATCCCCGATCTGATCGGCATGCGGCGCGACCTGCCGTCGATCGACATGCGGATCGGCATTGCGACCGGCGAGGTGGTGGTTGGATCGGTCGGCTCCGAACATGCGCGCAGCTTCACTGCCATGGGCGACACGGTGAATTTCGGCGCCCGGCTCGAAGGCGTGAACAAGGTTTACGGTACCCGCATCCTGATCGACGCAATGACCCGCGCGATGGCGGGCGATGCGATCGAGGCGCGCGAGATCGACACGGTCCGCGTCGTCGGGCGCGAGGAGCCCGTGCTCATCCACGAGCTCTCCGGTCGCTCTGGTGCGATCGATCCGAAGCTTTCTGCTATCCTTGCCCGATATGCAGAAGGCCTGGCGCTCTACCGCGCGGGAAACTGGGCAGAGGCTCGGCCGCTATTTGCGGAAGCGGCCGTCGACGACGGCCCCAGCCGGGCGATGCTCGCGCGGATCGATGCGCTGAACTTACGGCCACCAGAAAACTGGACGGGCGTCTGGAAGCTCGCTGCGAAATAGGGCAGGCCGGGCACCCGGCCTGCGATGGCCCGACTAACCTCGGGATCAGGGGGCAGCGCGCTGCTCGCTCGCTTCGGCGAGCATGAGCAGGAAGTCGTCTCCCGCATCGGTCCACATCCCGGCCGGAGCCCAGCCGGCGGCCTGCAGCAGCAGCCGCGCCTGATTGGGCGTATATTTGTGGCTGTTCTCGGTGTGAATGGTCTCGCCGGCGGCCATGCGGAAACGCTCGCCTTCGATATGAAAGACGACATCCTCGACCGCCTCGAGGTGCATCTCGATCCGGCTCCAGTCCGGGTTCCAGCGCGCGACGTGGCGGAAGGCCGATAGCGGCATATCGCCGTTCAGTTCGCGATTGATGCGCGCGATCAGGTTCAGATTGAACGCCGCAGTGATGCCGCGCGCGTCGTCATAGGCGGCGAGCAGGCGATTGACGTCCTTCACGCGATCGAACCCGATCAGCAGGAAGGATGCATTGCCCAGCGTCGTGCACATCGACCGCAACAGGTCGATCGCGACGCGGGGGACCATATTGCCGATCGTGGAGCCGGGGAAGAAGCCCAGCATCGGCATGTCGCGCACCTCGGCGGGAAGGTGGACCGGTCGGGTGAAATCGGCCTCCACCGGCAACACCGGCAGCTGCGGGAACCTGGCGGCAAGCGCCTCGCTCGACTGCCGCAGGAACTCGCCCGATATGTCGAGCGGCACATAAGCAGCGGGCGCGATCGCGCGGATAAGCAGCGGCGTCTTGAGCGAGCTGCCCGATCCGAACTCGACGACAGCACGCCCCTCGCCCACCACGGCGCCGACATCAGCGCCATGGCGCTCCAGCAGCCCGATTTCGGTACGCGTCGGATAATATTCGTCGAGGGTCGTGATCTGCTCGAACAGCTCGGAGCCCTTGAGATCGTAGAACCAGCGCGCCGGGATCGCCTTTCGCGCCTGCGCCAGGCCGTCTAGCACATCCTTGCGAAAAGCGGGATCGACCCCATCCTGTTCATGCCCCGACAGCTTGATCTCTTCGATGACGCCCATGTCAGATATCCTTGGCAAGGCGCAGGCCGGTGAACTGCCAGCGCTGATGCGGGTAGAAAAAATTGCGATAGGAATGGCGCAGATGCCCGCGCGGCGTGGCACAACTGCCGCCCTTGAGGACGAACTGGCCGCTCATGAACTTGCCATTATACTCGCCCACCGCGCCGGGGGCGGTGCGGAAGCTGGGATAGGGCCTATAGGCCGAGCCGGTCCATTCCCACACATTGCCGAACAAAGCCGGTGCGCCACTCCGATCTGCGCACGGGCCAACTGCTCCGGCGGTATCGAGCTGCACCCCCGAGGCGGGATCATGGGCGACCGA
>JAIYAJ010000270.1 GCA_027489105.1 Zymomonas sp.
CGCGACCACCGGATCGGTGATCGTGACCGTCTGAGCGGCCATGCTAGTGGGCTCGCCCTGCTCCGTCGTGGGCAGGGCCGGCGTCCGCATGGCGTCCGGGTCGCTGCTGCGGAAGCTGGGGCGTCACGAGCAGGCTGATGTCGGGTCGTGCATCGACGACGCCCTGGATCATCGCCATCAGCTCAGCTGTGACATAGCGGCCATAGTTGAAGCATTCCGCGGGCATGTAGCGCGAGACAGGCTTGGGCCGATCGCACAGATAGCCCAGATGAAGGCCGATCGCGGCCCCGAGCCGCTCATCATGATACATCCCGCCCGAGGATCCGGATTCGGCGTTGGCCGACGTGGCCGCTGATCGTGGGGCCTTTCGCGTCTAGGGCGAAATCCGTTCCGATTGCATCGGACGGATCGCTCTAGATTATTGTTTTACCCCGTTTTCCGAGTCACCAGATGATTCCATCTGGTTCGAAAACGCTCTAGCAACCCCATGCTCGTTCGGATCGACGGCGAAGATGATCGCCTGACCCGGCGCACCGACCAACAGCGCAAATAGCATGCACCACGCCGTCGCTCGCAGCGCCCACGCGCGCATGAGATGCTATAAACGGCTTGGCGAGGGGTGCTGCCCTTGTTCGATGTGCTTGCGCAAGGCCGTGAGTTCGCCGATCGACGAGTGCACATTGCGGTAAAGGGTGGCAAGGACGTCCTCGACGTCGGCTGGCCGCTCACCCGCATCGCGGTGCACCTTGCGAATCTGCCCGGCAAGAAATTTCTCCCCATGGAGCAGTTCGTCCACCGCGGCTTGCTCACCATCGAGCAGCTCCGACTTCAGATCGAGGAACAGCCGGTCGCGGTACCGAGCAGCATGCCGTGCTGTTCGGTATGGCCGCCATAGGCCTCGACCGCCCGCCGCAGCGCGATGGCGAGCCGCTGCCGCTCGAGTGCGTGCATTTCGCAGTAGTTGTACCAGCCGAAGCCGTATGTGTGCGAGGCGATGTGCTCATAGCCTGCGACACTGTCCATGACAGTTTCGACCAAAGCTTGGATGGCCGCATGAAGCCGCTGAGACATGAAGGAACACCCTCCGGTCCCGATGCTCGGCTCGTGAGTGGCTTAAATCAAGTCAGGACAATTCCTGTTATCCTGCGGATTCCACTCAAGAAAAGACCCACCTGAGGGTGGGCCTTTGATGGTTTCGAAGATGAAACGGTCTCACATTGCCTGCAGGACCGTCGGGCGCGTGCGGCGTCCGCGCAGTACGGCGCCGACGAGGCCGAAGCCCAGAATGAGCATGGCCCAGGTCGAAGGCTCGGGGGCAACGACCGGATTGCTGCTGCTCGACAGGCTGGACAGATCGCCCTGGAAATAATTGTTGTGGATCTCACCATTGGCATTCTGGCGAACATTGTTGCCGATCACCGTGCCATCGATATTGCCGCTGTTGCCACCCGTGATGTCGGCGAAGACGCCGAGGATCGAGCCGCTGAACTGCCGGCCGATATCGACCGTGGTTGCCTCGTAGAAGTTGAACAGAACGCGATTGTCACCGGTGAAGCGGTTGAAATTGCGGTTGAAGTCGATGTCGGTGCCCGCGACGTTTATGACCAGCGTGGCGTTGGTAGGTAGCGTTATCTGCAGCTGCTGGTTCGAATTGCCTTCAAACATCGCTTCCGACCAGTTGAGGACGTTGAGTCCGCTATTGGCGACTGTGATCGTCTGGTTGTTGCTGTCGCCCCCGACGGTCACGCCGGCCGTGTTGGCAAGGGTCGCGAGATTCTGGCTGAGGCTGGTCAGCGATACCCTGATATCGTTGGTCTGTGCGTTGATCGTGCTGGCGAAATTGGCACCGCCGGACTGAAAGGTCGTGTTGTTGGCGAAGGCGCTGTTCGATCCGCCATAGGTCACGACATTATTGCCGTTGTTGTTGAAATTGCCGCTGATCGACCCGCCGACGGCGATGCCGCCTCCGGCATTGACGCTGCCCGCCATCTGCGCGCTGCCGCCAACGGTGAGCGCCGGCGTGCCATATTGGCTGGCGGGGATATTGTTGTTCTGGATCGTGAAGTTGCTGCCGGCCGTGAAGCTGCCGCCGACATAGACCCTGCCGTCGACATGGTTGTACGACTGGAAATTGTTGAAGGAGACGACGTTCCATTCCTTCATCGCCGCGATGCCCGTCGAGATCGACTGTCCGACCAGCGCAGCCTGCGCCGCTCCCGCAGACAGGATGGCCAGGGCTCCGGCGATGAGCATCGGAAGCTTGAGGAACGGACGCATTACAATACTCCACGGCGTCGGTTGCGAGGCAGAGCCCCATCAGTCGAGAACAGCCAATACTCCATTCCCGGTATCATTTCCAGTAACAAATGCAGGAACTGGCGAAGATTGGCGCCACTTAAGTTGTAAAAAACTCCGACACTTTTGTATCAAGAAGCCACAATCATGTATAGCTGAAGTCATAACGAAGTAAAAAAACGAATAAACCGTAAACTATTGCAACGGCAAAGCGCAAAAAAAGCCCCCGCACGGGAGTGCGAGGGCGGAGAATGCGGTACCGAAGGCCTGGTCAGGTCAGAAGCGGGACGACCTGGTGCCAGCCTTCCCAGATCATCTTCACCGCGACATAGAGGATCACGATGAGGCCGACATAGGCGATCCAGCGATAGCGCTCGATATATTTGGCGATGACGTTGGCGGCGACGCCCATCAACGCGACCGACAGCAGCAGGCCGATCACCAATATCCCGGGATGCTCGCGTGCAGCGCCGGCGACCGCGAGCACATTGTCCAGGCTCATCGACACGTCCGCGACC
>JAIYAJ010000145.1 GCA_027489105.1 Zymomonas sp.
CGAGGATCTCGTTTCGCTCGTCCTCCCCGATTACCCGCCCTTCGCGAAGCGCATGCTGCTCGACAATGGCTGGTATCGCACCTTGCTCAAGCCGCATGTCGAACTGATCCCCGAGCGCCTCGCCGAGGTGAAGGACGGGACGCTGGTCGCAAGCGGCGGCAAGGAGGTCGAGGTCGACGTGCTGATCCTCGCCACCGGCTATCAGGCGTCGAACGTCCTCGGTTCCTATGACGTGATCGGGCGCGAGGGCCGCGTGCTGCGCGACTACTGGGACGGCGACAACGCCGCCGCCTATCTCGGCACGCTGGTTCCGGGCTTCCCCAATTTCTGCATCCTGCTCGGGCCGAATGTCGGTTCGGGCCATGGCGGCAGCATGATCCGTAACATCGAGAACCAGGCGCATTATGCGATGAGCCTGATCGAGACGATGGTCGAGAAGGGCGCGAGCGCAGTCGAGGTGCGCGAGGACGTCTATCAGGACTATGTCGGCCGGCTGGACGCGGCGCATGAGAAGCTCGTCTGGACCCATCCAGGAACCGAGAACTGGTACCGCAATTCGCGTGGCCGGGTCGTGGCGATCACGCCGTGGCGCAACGACGCCTTCTGGCGGATGACGCGCAAGGCTAAGGTCGAGGATCTGCTCCTCGACGGAGCCGGCGCGAAGGCCGACGCAGAACTGACCGCCTGACCGCGCAGCAGCGCGGCGGGCGGGGGCCGGCAACGACCGGCCCGCGAGAGGATGACCGAGGAGGAGCATGTGGAGGCAGTCGCCGTCGTCGAACCGTTCGATCCGTCGATTCCGGAACTGATCACCGATCCCTATCCGATCTTCGCGGCGATCCGCGAAAACGATCCGTTTCACTGGTCGAAATTCGGCTATTGGGTGGTCTCGCGCTACGATCATGTGCGCGAGGTGCTGATGAACCGGAAGGATTTCGGCACCGGCGACTTCATCGCCAATCTCAAGCTCTTCTATGGGCCCGACTTCGACCCGATGGCCAATTCGGCCTATCGCTGGCTGTCGGAGGTCTTCATCATGCAGGACCCGCCCCAGCACACGCGCATCCGGGGCCTGGTGACGGGATCGCTGACGGCCAAGCGGGTGCGCGCGATGGAGCCGCGCATCCGCGAAATCTGCGGCGAACTGACCGACGCTTTCATCGGTGACGGCCGCGCCGATCTGATGATCCAGTTCGCCTATAGGTTGCCGGTCATGGTCATCTGCGACTTGATGGGCATCGATTATGGCGCGTCGGCCATGGACCGTCTGATGGCGGCGATCCCGGAGGCTTTCGTCGCGTTCGAGGCGCGCAAGCTGACCGAGGCGGAACTCGCGACCGCCAACCGCGCGATCGACGATCTCGAAAGCTTTTTCCTCGCCGAGTTCGAGGATCGCCTCGCCAACCCGCGCGACGACCTGCTCACCGCCCTGGCGCAGACGGGGACGATGCCCGACGGCCTCTCGATGCACGAGGCGACGACGGTTGCGATCGCGCTGTTCGGCGCCGGGTTCGAGACGACCGCGAACATCATCGGCAACGGTCTCTACCGCCTGCATTGCCATCCGGACCAGTGGCAGCGCCTGGTCGAGGCTCCGGTCGCGCTTGCCGCCTCGACCAATGAGGAAGCGCTGCGCTACGAAAGCTCGCTGGTCGCGGCCTATCGTACGGCGCTGAACGACACCACCATCGACGGCCATCCGGTCGCAAAGGGCCAGCGCGTCCTCACCCTCGTTGGCGCAGCCAATCGCGACGGCCGCAAATTCCCCGACCCCGACCGGTTCGACATCGGGCGGGGCGCTTCGGACCATATGTCGTTCGGCGGCGGCATCCATTTCTGCGTGGGGGCTGAACTCGCCCGGATCGAGGCGCGGGTCGCCTTCGAGCATATGGCGACCGTGCTGCCGGCCATGAAGATCGACCTGGCTTCGGCCGAGTGGAGGGACAATTTCCTGTTCCGGGGCCTGCTGCGCCTGCACGCCACATGGTGATCCCGCAGACCATGCGGGCACTGGCGGGCGATAGCCTGGACGGCCCCGAGGTCTTTTCGCTGCGGACGCTGCCTGTGCCGCAGCCGGGCCTGGGCGAGCTTCTCGTCCAGGTGGAGGCGGTGAGCTTCGGCTATGTCGACGGCCTGATCGCGCGCGGGCTCTACCAGCTCAAGCCGGCCGTTCCTTATGTGCCCGGTGCCGAGATTGTCGGAAGGGTAATTGCCGTGGGACCGGACGTCGCCGCCCATGCGGCGGGCGACCGCGTGGCGACCTGGCAGCTGGCACGGGGCGGCGGGGCGGCGGACTATGCGCTGCTCGACGCTGGCTGGACCGTGGCGGTTCCCGACGGGCTCGACGCGGCCGGGGTCGCGGGCATGATGCTCGATTATCTGACCGCCTCTTATGCGCTGTTCGATCGCGGTGGCCTGAAGCCCGGCGAGGGCGTGCTGGTGCTGGGGGCGGCCGGTGGCGTGGGCTCGGCGGCGGTGCGGATCGCGGCGGCGGCCGGCGCGATCGTCGTCGCGGGTGCGTCGACGGCCGCCAAGCGCAGCATGGCGCTCGACTGCGGTGCTGCGGCCGCGATCGATTATCTCGCCGAGGACTGGCGCGATACGCTGCGTGCGGTGCAGCCTGAGGCCGGGATTTCGGTCGTCGTCGATCCCGTCGGTGGATCGACCTTCGAGGGCGCCTTCCGTTCGCTGGCGAAGGGTGGCCGACATCTTGTACTGGGCTTTGCGGGCGGTGAGATACCGCGCCTTCCGGCGAACTTGCCGCTGCTCAAGAGCGGCGCTCTGGTCGGCGTCGACGCGCGGCATCTGGTGGAGAGCGATATCGGGCGGGCGAAGCAAATCTGGGCCGATCTGCTCGTGCGGGTCGCCGGAGGGGAACTCGTACTTCCTGCGGTTCATGCTTTCCCGCTGGAGCGGTCGTGTGAGGCGCTGTCGGCGCTGCTGGGTCGCGATAAGGCGGGCAAGATCGTGGTGACGATGTAAGGCGCGGCTGGGCGTGGCGCATTTCAGCCGTCCTCAACCCGGGCCGCCTCCTCCATATGTGCGTCGATCGAGCCCGTCGCAGCCGGTGGCGGGCCGGCACTTGTCTTGACCGCAGCCGCGCTTTCGAGCGTGCGATGGACCGGACAGCGATCTGCGATCTCCAACATGCGTATGCGCTGTTCGTTGTCCAGCGCACCCTCGATCTCGATCCGCCGGGCGAAGAGGTCGGCTGGCAACTCGCCCTTGCGCTTCTGGTGGCCGACGGCCGTTCGAATGCGCGCCACGGGCCAGCCCTTCTGGTCGGCATAAAGGCGCAGCGTCATCGTCGTGCAGGCGGCGAGTCCGGCGGACAGCAGGTCATAGGGCGTCGGCCCCGAACCGAGACCGCCGACGCTTTCGGGCTCGTCGGCGACGAAGCTGGTGCCGCCGGCCTGGATCGCGACCTGAAAGCGGCCCGCGCGGGTTTCCTCGGCCACGACGTCGGCCTCGCCGCTGTCGCGCGTCTGTTCGAGCGCAGGCAGATAGGGGGAGGCCCATGCGGCAATCATCGTTGCGACATGCTCGGCCTCGCCCTCGCCGCTCAGCATATGATCGGCCTTGTCGAGCGAGACATAGCTTTTGGGGTGCCGCGCCGCGAGGAAGATGCGGGTGGCGTTCTCCACGTCGACGACCTGATCGAAGGGAGCATGCAGGACGAGCAGCGGTTTGTGCAGGCCGGCGATCCGCGCGCCCTGATCCTGTTGCCGCAGATCGTCGAGGAAGCGCTTGCCGAAGCGGAAGGGACGGCCGGCAAGCGTCACGTCTCCGACGCCGTCGCGCTCGATAGCCGACAGGCTCTGCTCATCGAAATGGCGCAGCACATGGGTCGCGTCGAACGGCGCGGCAATGGTGGCGATGGCCTTGATCGAGGACATCTCGCCTGCCGCCGCGAGCGCCGCCGCGCCGCCGAAACTGTGGCCGACCAGCAGCGACGGCGGGCGTCCTGCCGCTGCCATCGCCTTTGCCGCCGCAACCACATCACGCGCATCGTCGCCGAAGCTGCCATCCGCGAGCGAGCCTCCGC
>JAIYAJ010000222.1 GCA_027489105.1 Zymomonas sp.
CCAGCCGCACGTCGAGCCGGGTGTAAACGCGGATGCTGCGTGCGGGCAGGGCTTCGCCGAAGTGCATGTCGTCAAGAATGCGGCGCGCGGGCTGATCGCGATACTCGCTGCTTTCGGAAGCGATTGCTGTCAGCAGAACCGGGGGGCTGTCCCCCATGGGCCAGGCGCCGCCCAGCGTCACAAAAGACGGGGGCCGGGTGAATTGATCATAGAGCCACTCGGTAAAGGGCGAGATCGGACGCAAGTCTGCTGCCATTTCCGCAATCGACATTTGCATTTGACGATAAGCTGGCTGCGGCACTTGCCACAGGGGGATCGCGCTGGCTTCGATAACCGCGCGTGCCGCCGCGAGATCGGTGGCAAGATTATACTCCCACCCCCCGTCGGGGTACGCTCCGCCGCCGATCCAGATCAGCGTCATCCTGCCTGCAATGTCGGGAGCGTGGTGCAACGCTTCGGCTACATTTGTAAGCGGCCCGCCGCAGCACAGGAAGAGCGGCAGGCCATGGCTGCGGCGGGCTTCGGCGATGATGGCACTTGCCGCCGGTGATGGTGTGTCGCCTGCCAGGCCCGGCCTCTCCAAGCCGGTTGCAACCGGCACCGGCGTGCTGTGGCAAAGCCGCAGCATCATTTCGCGCGCCAACTCGCTCCCCCGCTCTGCCGTTTTGCCCTTGGCAACGCCCGAGGGCGTCAGTTTCGGGTCGAGGAACGAGGACGTGATGAGCACGGTTTCGGTGGTGGGCGACAGCAATTGATGCGCCAGCGCCAGCAGCCCGTCGGGATCGCCCGCGAAATCATTGTCCACGATCACCCGCGCCGATGGGCGCTGTGGGATGCTCGACGCGGCCTCAGCCTGCCGGGGCAGCAACTGAGCCAGACCGGCGGCGGCAAAGCCGGTCAACATCGATCGACGGTCGAATGTCATGCGTCAGATATCCAGCCAGCGATGATGGCGCGGACCCAAGCCGGCTCGCCGCTCTGCTTGATGCAGGTGTGATCAATCATTGTGCCGCCTTCCTCATCGCCTGAGTCGCAGATGCCGGGCAGGCGACGAAATCCGCGCCCGCACCGTAGAAGCGGACGGCGGCATCCGCATGGTCAGGGGCCGAGACCATCACGCATAACTGCACGCCGAAGCGCAGCGGCAAGGGCGCGGGCAGCGGCAAGGTGCTGAGCTGGCGGTTGGTTTCCGGGCAATAGGGACGGAATTCGGGGCTCGGCTCAAACGGCACGGGCATGGCCGCAGGGCTCTGCATCCGGGCGGTCAGCTCGATCCGGTCCATCCCGCCGTGCTGCACCGTGACCCAGCGGATCGCCGCGCCCTCCAGTGTCTCCCACAGCAGGCTCACCGAGGCGAGGGCGAGCGGCCGACCATCTAGTTCCACCGGCGTGGGAAAAGGCCAGTGGAACCACACCGTCTTGCCCGCCTTGATGGTGAAAGTGGTGAAGAACCCGCGATAGAACCCGCGTCCCTCCGACCAGTCGGCCCCGTCGACGATGCCGAGGAATTCCGGTCCGCATTCCTGCGCCACGACGGCGGCAGCGGGCACCCAGTGGCGCGCGAGGATGGTCACAGGCTCAGCCCCATGACGGGTCCTTCCCCGGCCGCCACTTGATAGAGCAGCCAGCGCTGGGGACTTGCGGCTGGGGTGCCGGAGCGCCTGTCAGCAGCGCGTCGGCGGCGCGGCGCATGTCCTCGCCCGTCACCGGCACATCGGTGCGCTGCGGCGGTGCCCCCGGCACCGGGGGGTGCGGCAGGCGCGGGCGGCTGGCGCAGAACTGGCCGGTGTAGAACAGCCTGCGATCGGGACCGTAGAGGAAAAAATCGGGGGTGCAGATTGCGTTATAGGCCAGCGCCACGTCCTGGCTTTCATCATGCAGATAGGGGAAGGGCAGGTCGTGCGCCCTCGCGAACTGCTGCATGTGCGGATAATCGTCTTCCGGAAATTCCTCGGGCGAGTTGGAGGAGATCGCGACCACCTGCACTCCCTTGGGGGCATATTCACGCGCGAACTCGAT
This sequence comes from Zymomonas sp., assembly GCA_027489105.1. The sequence goes on from JAIYAJ010000222.1 coordinate 2,020, forward strand.
CAGCCCGCCCAGCATGTGCAGCACCACCGGGCAATGGTTGCAGATGAAGGTGACTAGCAGCGCGGGAGCATCGAACTCGCCCATTGTTCGGACGCGCCCATCGGTATCGGGCAGCGCAAACGGGGGAGCCTGTCGGCCGTAATCGAGCTGGCGCGACCATTTGAGCATCGTCTCTCCACTCCTTTATAAATAGAATTTGTATTCTTATATGTGGCTTTATAGAGTGGGACAAGCATAAGACGCGGCACGGAGAGGGCTGAGACGATGGATGAGCAGCAGCCGGGGGGCTGGAATCGCAGGACATTTCTGGGCGCGGCGGCGATACTCGCGGCGGTCGTCGACCTTCCGGTGGCCGCGATCCGTCTAGACCTTCTTGATGCCGGCGAAGCGCCGAGCGAACGCCGGCGCGACCTGATGCGCATCGTCAGCCAGATCGTTATCCCCCGGACCGATACGCCGGGCGCAGGCGACGTCGGTACAGGCGATTTCGTGCTGCTCGGTCTCGCGCACGGGCTCGAAAAGTCTCGCGCGCGCCTGCCGAAGGAAGCGCCTGAAGCGCTGATCCGCTATGCGCGCAAGGACGGCTCATTCGATCAGGCCGCCTGGCTCGAGGCTGAACTCGATGCCCGCTCCAGAGGCGATTTCTTGAGGGCCGCCCCCGATACCCAGGCGAAGCTGCTCGCCGCACTCGATGCCGAAGCCTATGCTCAAGGCGTACGCGAACATCCGTGGCGTACGGTCAAAGCGCTGATCCTCACCGGCTATTATACCAGCGAGCCGGGCGGTTCCCAGGAGCTGCAGTTTGAACTGGTGCCCGGCACCTATGTCCCCGACATCCCCGTTACGAAGCAAACCCGCGCTTTCTCGAGCGACTGGACTGCGGTGGATTTCGGCTGAGGCGGGAGGGCAAAGACCATGGATTTCGACGCAATTGTCGTGGGTTCGGGCATTACCGGGGGGCTGGCCGCGAAGGAGTTGACCGAAGCGGGCCTCAAGGTGCTGATGATCGAGCGCGGGCGCAATATCCGCCATCAGCTGGACTATGAAACCGAGATGAAGACCCCGTGGGAGATGCCCTTTCGCGGTGCGGGCGATCAGGCGATGTATGCGCGCGAGCACCCGGTGCAGATGCTCAACCGCCACTTCAACGAATACACCCAGGGCCACTTCGTCAACGATGCGCAGAACCCCTATGCGACCGCCGAGGGAGCGGATTTCAAATGGTTTCGCTCGTACCAGCTCGGCGGTCGCTCGCTGACCTGGGGGCGGCAGGCCTATCGCTGGTCCGATTATGATTTCGAGGCGAACAAGCGCGACGGGCATGGTACCGACTGGCCGATCCGCTATGCCGATCTCGCGCCCTGGTACGACAAGGTGGAGGAATTTATCGGTGTTTCGGGGGCGGCGGAGGGGCTGAAACAGCTACCCGATGGCCGTTTCCAGCCGCCGATGGCGCTCAATCCGGTCGAACAGCATGTGCGTGCAGTGCTGAAGGCCAATTGGCCCGATCGCTGTCTGACAATCGGTCGCACCGCCAACCTCACGGAGGCCAAGGGCGAGCGCGGGACGTGCCAGAATCGTTCGATCTGTGCGCGCGGCTGTTCGTTCGGGGCCTATTTCTCCACCCAGTCGAGCACCCTGCCCGCCGCGATGGCGACAGGGCGGCTCACCCTCATCACCGATGGGGTCGTCGAAAAGCTCGATTTCGATTCCGCCACCCGCCGCATCACCGGTGTCCGCTATCTCGACCGCAATACCAAGGAACGCAAGACTGCGACGGCGCGCATGGTGTTCCTCAATGCCGGCGCGTTCAACTCGGTCCACGTGCTGCTTAATTCGGCCAGCGAGGCGATGCCGAACGGGCTAGCCAACTCCAGCGGCGTGCTCGGCACCCATATCATGGATCATGCCAATACCCTGTCGGCGATCGCGCTGATGCCGGGCTTCGAGGATCGCACCAGCACAGGCAACCGCCCCACCGGCGTCATCGTCGCGCGCTATCGCAACATGGACGAGATAGACGGCGAGGGGCACACGCGCGGCTATTCGTTCCAGGGCGGCGCATTGCAGAGCACCTGGACGGCGGGCAAGCGCGATCCGGGGATTGGCGCCGGGCTGAAGGAAAGGCTGCAGAAGCCCGGCATGTGGCGGATGGTACTGGTCGGCTTTGCCGACTGCGTCCCGCGCGCCAGCAACCGACTGACGCTCGATCACAAGGCGGTCGATGCAGATGGCATTCCGCAGCTCAGCATCGCCTTTGCGTTCGGCAAGGAAGAACGCGCGGCGCTGGCACAGGCCAAGGCCGATGCGGGCGAGATGCTCACCAAGGCAGGCGGTCAGGTGATCATGGGCTTTGACCAGCCCGGTGCCGGCGGCACCGCGATCCACGAAATGGGCGGCGCACGCATGGGCCACGACCCGGCAACATCGGTGCTGAACAAGTGGAGCCAGGCGCATGACATCGCCAATCTGTTCGTCACCGATGGTGCGCAGATGAGCTCGTCCGCCTGCCAGAACCCCTCGCTCACCTATATGGCGCTGACCGCGCGGGCCTGCGATGCTGCGGCGTCGATGCTGCGCGAGGGCCAGCTCTGATCGTGAGCACCCCGCCTCCGGCCCTGACACCGCGACAGCAGAATCTGGCGCTGATGACGCTGATCGTGGCTGTGGTCCTCGAGATCGTCGATCTGACGATCGTCAACACTGCGCTGCCTGCGATCACGGCCGGTCTATCGGCCTCGGCCGAGGCGGTGCAGTGGACCGTGGCGGGCTATGCGCTGAGCTTTGCGCTGCTGCTGATGGCGGGCGGCCGGCTGGGCGATGCGCTGGGCTATCGTAGGGTTTTCCTGCTGGGCGTCACGTGCTTCACGATCGCCTCGGTCGCCTGTGGCCTCGCCCAGACGCCCGAGCAACTGGTGCTGGCGCGGCTGACGCAGGGTGCGGCGGGGGCGATCATGTCGCCGCAGGCGCTGGCGCTGATGCAGGTGCTGTTCACCCCGCTGGAGCGCGTATCCAAGCTGGCGCTGTTCGGTCTGGTGGGCGGGCTCGCCGCAATTGCCGGGCCGGTTCTGGGCGGGATGTTGATCGAACTTGACCTGTTCGGACTCGGGTGGCGGCTGATCTTCCTCATCAACCTGCCGATCGGGCTGTTTGCGCTGGCGTCGGGCTGGCTGTTCCTGCCCGACCGCAAGTCGGCGCATGGTAGCGGCTTCGATGGGACGGGGATCATGCTGTTCGGGCTCGCAGTGCTGTGCCTGTTGTGGCCGCTGACCCGGGTTGAGGGCGGCTGGAGCTTTGCAGAGCCTCTGGTGCTGGCGCTGGCCGGGCCGCTCGCCTTCCTGACCTGGCGTCATGCCAGCCTCCGGGTGCGTAGCGCTCGCGCGGCGGTGTTCGATCCTTCGCTGCTGACGATCCGTCCGTTCCGGCTGGGGCTGGGCATCTCCATCGCCTTTGCCGCCGCCAATGCCGGCTTTCTGCTGATTTTCGCGTTCGCCCTGCAAAGCGAGCGCGGCGAGAGTGCGCTGACTACCGGACTGCTGCATATGCCGTTCGGGCTAGGCGCGATGATCGGCATTGCGGTGCTCGGGCGCAATTTCCTTCCGCGCTTCGGCAAGTGGGTGTTGGTCGCGGGCGGGGCAGCGATGCTGGTTTCGGTGCTGACGATCCTCGCCGGGATCGGGCTGTGGCAACTGCCTTGGACCGTGCTGGTGCTGCCGCTGGTGCTGGCGGGGCTGGGAATGGGGTCGCTGTCAGGCTGCATCGCTCCGGTGACCTTGGCGCAGGTCGACAAGGATCATGCGGGCGCCGCCAGCGGGATGCTCAAGACTTCGCAGCAGATCGGCGGCGCGCTCGGAATCGCGCTCAACGGGAGCGTCTATTTCGCGCTGTCGGGCAAGGGTTTGATCTTGCCCTCGCTGGCGGCGGGGTGTGTGATCGCCGTGGTGCTGGCGATCACTGCCGGGCTCGCGCTGCGCCTGCCGGGAGTGATTTTCCACCCCGAACCCGCCCGGAGCGACGCCGCCTAGAGTGCGTTCACGATGGGTGAACACACTCTAGGCGTTTGATGCCGCATTTTCCGAACCGTTGACCGAATCCGGTCAACTTGAGAATGCTCTGGACACCGCGCTGTGCCGGGCCGCAGCTCTGGTCAGGGCTTTGGACCTGCCTGCGGCTCCAGCATGCCGATCACCCCCATCCAGCGGTGCAGCAATGTGATCCAGTCCTCACTGGCCTTGCCTTTGGTGCCCTGCGCCAGACCAAAGCCGTGGCCGCCATTGGCCAGCAGGTGAAATTCCAGCGCTGCGCCCGCCGCGCGATAGCTGTCGACCAGCGGCAGGCCCTTCTCGCGCTGCAGCAGGAAATCATCTGCGGCGATCGCTACGAACATCGGTGGCGCTTTGGCGGGTACCGCCATCGCCGCCATGTTGGGATAGATCGGCGCGGCGAAGTTCGGCGCGTCGACTCCCCCATGCTCGACCACGCTGCGGGTCAGAAAGCCGCCTGCGGAAAATCCCATGAAGCCCACGCGCTCCGGATCGATGCCATAGGCTGCAGCATTCGCGCGCACGTGGCGTAGCGCCGCCAATCCATCCGCAAGCGCGGGCGGCGTAGTGTCGCCGGGCGGAGAGAAGCTCGCCTTGCCCCCGTTGCGCACGGCATTGTTCTCGTCGCGAAACTGGTTGTTGTCGCGCGGTGTGGGGAGAAGGCGATATTTCAGCACAAATGCGGCAATGCCGTTATTGGCCAGCCAGCGTGCCACCTGCCAGCCTTCATGATCAATCGCCAAGCCCAGGAAAGCGCCGCCCGGAGCGACGATCACCGCGGCCCCCGTCGAAGGTCCGGCGGGCAGCACCGGCACCAGCGTGGGCTTGTTGACATTGCGCACGCCGATCACGCCGCTCTGCGTCATCCATTGTTCATTGTCGGGTGTGTCGGCCGGCACCGTAGGCAGGAAAATCTCGCCCGGCTGACGTGGTTCTGCGATTTCGACATAGTCGGCGTAGAACTTTTGCGCCTGCACCGGGCAAGCGCAGATTGCAGCCAACGCGGCTGCCAGAATCATTCGTTTCATCGCGTGTCCTCTCCCTTATCCTGTTTCGCCATCCTGCCCAGATCGTTCTGCAGTTGCGCCGCACTGGGCAATCTGAGCAATTGACGATGAAATAAAAATAGAATTATCATTCCTTAAAATACAGATGCGTCAGATGCGCAAGGAGAGGTGCGCGATGTTCGAAGATCGGTTGCGGGACGACGTCGGGTTAGCCTCGACGCTGCGTGCCCCGGTTCAGGGGCGCAGCCGTGAATCCTATGGACGGATGATGGTCGCTGCCGAGCAGTTGCTGGGTTCTCGCGGGAACGGCGACTTCACGCTGGCTGAAGTCAGCCGCGCGGGTCGGGTGTCGATTGGCTCGATCTACAACCGTTTCGAGAACAAGGAAGCCCTGCTGCATGCGGTGCAACTGCGCATCCTCGAACGGGTCAATCGCGAGATGAGCGAGCGGTTGGCTGGGCAGTTCGGCCGCAATGACGGGCTCGATCAGCTGGTTGCGCGACTGGTGGAGGTGATTGCCGAAACCCTGCGCGCCCATGCCGGGCCGATGGCCGCACTGATGCGGATTGCGACCGATGATCCGCAGGTCTCCGTAACCGGAAAGCGATTCTATTCCGAGACGGTGCGGACCTATTCTTATGTCCTGCTAAGCCATCGCGAAGAGATCGCGCGCATCGATCCCGAGCGCGCGGTCGATAGCTCGTTCCGCATCCTCTATGCCGCGATCGCGCGTTACCTCGGGTTCGGCTCGGCTACCAATGCTGCGTGGGAGGGGGATTGGACGATTCTCAAGGACGATCTCGCCGCGATGATTGCCGCTTTCCTGGGAACGCCGTGAAGGAATGGCACCACGGCGCTCTTTCCTTTGGGGGCAAGCTTGACAGGGATCGGACATGTCATTACTAGAACCTAAATTCTGATATTAATTCTTGTAGGATCCGCGCCAAAGCGGACCGGATATCGGGGGAGTGATGATGAAATTCTATGCTGCTTTGCTGGCTTCAACCATGCTTGCCGTTCCTGGCGCGGCCTTTGCTCAGGATGCTGTGCCGGAGGATAATGAGCAATATCCGGGCACCATCGTCGTCACCGCGCAGAACCGCATGCAACGCGTGCAGGACGTCCCGATCGCGATAAGCGTCGTCAGCGGCGAAGCGCTGGTCGAAGCCGGTGTGAACGACTTTTCGTCGATCACCCGTGTCGCACCTGCGGTGAACATCGTTGCCGACACGACCCAGACTCGCGTCTCGATCCGCGGCATTGGTTCGAACAGCAATGATGAAGCGCAGGATCAGGCCGTCGCTGTGAACATCGACGGCGAATATATCAACCGGCCGACCGTCCTGAACGCCGCCCTGTTCGATCTTGAGCGGGTCGAAGTGCTGCGCGGGCCGCAGGGCACGCTCTATGGCCGGAACGCTACGGGCGGCGCGATCAACTTCATCATGCGGAAGCCCGGCAAGGAACTTGGCGCGGACGGCAATATTTCCTACGGCAACTTCGATCAGATCACCATTCAGGGCGGCGTCGATGTGCCTCTCGGCAGCATGGCGGCGATCCGTGTGTCGGGCATCTATTCCAACCGCGACGGCTACAATATCCACCCCAACACCAACACGCGCAGCGGCGATGAGGACACCAAAGCGGGCCGTCTGAGTCTGCGTCTGGAGCCGGCTGACGGCCTCAGCATCAACATCGCTGCCGAGCGGCTGGAGACGCGGGAAACCGTATCGGCGCAGGCCTGGGTCAATTTGAATTCTCCGGAGTTTTCGCCCGGAACGGGTTGCGCCAATGCCGGCTGGACCGATATTGCGCCTCTGATTGCCGGTGGTCAGTGCGTACCGGTTTTGACCAATAATCTGGCGACGATCGACCGTCACCGGTACAATTCTCCCAACAACGGGGTCGGCTTCAACAACGGCAACTCGACGGCTGTACGCGGCACGCTGGTATATGATTTCGATGCCGCGACCTTTACCTATCGTGGCGGCTACCGGAAGACGGATCGCAATGGTGCGACGACCTTGTCCCCTGCCTATCTCTTCTTGAACTTCAAGAGTGACGTCGAGACGCAGAGCCACGAGCTCCGCTTCAATGGTGAGAACGGGCCGCTGACCTGGCAGTTCGGCGGATTTTACTTCAAGGAAGAGCAGCAGATCAACCGCGGCCTGTTCAATGGCTCCCTGCCGCCTCCCGTCCTCGGTGCTGCTGGCGGATATATCAACTACTTCCGTCGCCCGTTCGTTGACTCGGAAAGCAAGGCGATCTTCGGTCAGACCGATGTTTCCTTGAGCGAGACGCTGACTGCCGTTGTCGGCCTCAGGTACACCGACGACAAGCGTCGCGCTCTCTTCGAGAACCTTGGCAGTGGTCTTCCGGGACCGGCGCGCAACCCCAACCTGTTCAATGTTGGCCCGGTAAGGGTCACCGTCCCGGCGACGGCCGCGCAGACGCAGAACCTGCGGACCAAAGCGGACAAGTTCACTTGGACCGCCGGTCTGAACTTTGAACCCAATGCCGACACGCTGATTTATGGCAAGGTTGCAACCGGTTTCAAGGCTGGCGGATTCGACTCGGTCGGCACCTATGCGCCTGAAACCAACACCACGTACGAAGTCGGTACCAAGCTCAGCTTCGGTGAGGTTCGACAGCACATTTTCAACCTTGCCGCTTTCTATACCGACTATAAGGACCTGCAGGTCAGCGTCTTGATCGACAACGCGAAGGGCGGTCAGATCTTCAACGCCGGTAAGTCGGTGATCTGGGGTGTAGAGGCCGACGCTGTGATCAAGCTGTCGGAGTCGGACACCTTCACTGCGACACTCAACTACATCAATGCCGAGTATAAGGATCTGCTGGCGACTGTCCCCGTGTTCTGCGTAGGCTGTACCCCGACGGTCACCGCGATTTCCGACCTCAATCCGGACCCGGTCATCATCAATCAGCCGAACCTGGCCGGCAACAAGCCACCGATCACTCCGACGTGGACCATCAGTTTGGGCTATGACAAGGTGTTCGACCTGGGCGATGCGGGGAGGCTGACCGCGAGCGCCTTCAGCATCTTCAAGAGCTCCTACTTCAACGACATCTTTAATTTCCGTGACTCGCGTCAGAAAGCCTTCACGCAGACCGACCTTAGCCTGATGTGGGAGCCCGAGAGCCGCCAGTTCAGCGTCCGCGCCTTTGTTCGCAATCTCGAGAACACGCGGCCGATTACCTATGCCGGATTCACCGCTGCGGGGAATGACCGCATCTACAACTGGCAGTTCGCAGCCCCGCGCACCTACGGCGTGCAGCTCGGCTTCGACTTCTGAGGATAGTGGCTCTGCAGACAGGGGCAGAGTCGCAGGGGCCGGACGGGATTTTTCCTTCCGGCCTCAAGTTTTACAGATCTGAGGAATAGCGGGCATGCAAAACCTTGATGTGCTGATCATAGGTGCGGGGATCGGTGGCTTGTCGGCGGCGATTGCCCTGTGCCGTGGCGGACACAAGGTCACGTTGATCGACAAGGACCCGGCCTGGTCGGTCTATGGCGTGGGCATCATCCAGCAATCCAATGTCGTGCGCGCGATGGATCAGTTGGGCGTGCTCGACGACTTCATCGATGCCTCCTGCGGCTTCGATTCGGTCGAAATCTACATCCCCGACGGCACGATGGTCGCGCGCGTGCCATCGCCTCGTCTGGTCGAGGGGCGTCCCGCCAATGTCGGCATCGGACGCAAGGCCTTGCAGAAGGTGCTGGGCGACAACGCCGTGGCGCTCGGCGCGGTGTTGCGGCTTGGCGTGACGGCCGATGCCATCGCCGATGATGGCTCTCGCGTCCATGTCACCTTCAGCGATGGCACGAGTGGCGGCTACGATCTGGTTGTCGGTGCGGACGGGGTCTATTCGCAGACCCGCGGCACGATCCTGCCCGATGCCGAGGCGCCTCAGTTCACCGGGCAGGCGGTGTGGCGCTACAATTTTCCACGGCCCGCCGAAATGGATGCGCTGCAGGTTTTCAATGGTCCGATCGGCGCAGGTCTCGTGCCGATGGACGCCGAGACGATGTATATATTCGTCACCACGCCTGAGTTGGACAATCCGCGCTATTCTCAGGAAGGCATGGCCGAACGGATGCGCGAACGCCTGTCGCGCTGCGCCCCGCGCTTGCGGGAACTTGCCGCACAGATCACCGATGACGAGGGCGTCGTCTATCGTCCGCTAGAGGCGATGCTGGTGCGCGGGCCCTGGCACAAGGGGCGCGTCGTGCTGCTCGGTGATGCCGTTCATGCGACCACGCCGCATCTCGGGCAGGGCGCAGGTATGGCGATCGAGGATGCGATCGTGCTCTCCGAAGAGCTCGCACGCCATGACGAGATCGAGAACGCGCTGCTTGCGTATCGCGACCGCCGGTTTGAACGCTGCCGCTACATCGTCGAATCCAGCCTCGCGATATGCATGGGCCAGCTCGGCAAAGCCCCCCCGGTCGATAACCACAAGGCCACGGCTGAAATGTTCGCCGTCGTTTCACAGCCGATCTGATTCAAAGGAGACAGCGATGAGCCGCGTTACGGAAATCCGTTATGTCGGATATGGCGTGAAGGCATTCGATGCCGAAAAGGCCTATTATACTGACGTCTGGGGCCTGGAGCCGGTTGGCGAGGATGCCGACCACGCGTGGTTCAAGGCGCAGGGTCATGACGAGCATCATGTGGTGCAGTTGCGCCGCGCAGAGGAAAACCGCGTCGACGTGATCGCGCTCGCCGCAGACAGCCGCGCCGATGTGGAGGCGCTGCGGGGCAAGGTCGCCGAGGCCGGCTGCCTTGTCGTCAGCGAGCCAGCCGATCTGACCTCACCAGGCGGCGGCTATGGTTTCCGTTTCTTCTCGCCCGACGGTTTGTTGTTCGAGATTTCGAGCGACGTAGCGCGCGGCAGCCGCCGCGAACTGGCGCGGTGGGAGGGCGTTCCGCTAAAGATCAGCCATATCGTTCTGCATTCGCCCAAGCATCATGAGGCGGTGGCCTTCTTTACCGACGTGTTGGGCTTCAAGGTAAGCGACTGGCTGGGCGATTTCATGTGCTTCCTGCGCTGCAATTCCGCGCACCACCGAATCGCGATCCTGCCGGGGCCGCCGTGCCTCAACCATGTCGCCTATGACATGCTGAGCGTCGACGACATGATGCGCGGGGCGCACCGGTTGAAGCTGAAGGGCGTCGATATCGGCTGGGGGCCGGGACGGCACACGGCGGGCAACAACACCTTCAGCTATTTCGTCACTGCCGCCGGGTTCGTGACCGAATACACCTCCGAGCTGGAGGAGGTCGACTTCCACACCCACCAGCCGACCGTCTACACGCCGGCGCCGCTGGTGATGGACCAGTGGGGGATCGGTACCGGTGGTCCGCAGACCTTGCCGCATCCGGCACCCAACCCCGGCCTGTTCGCTGTGACGGAAGGCTGACCCGGTGGCCTTGTTCGAATTTTTCCCAAATTACATATGGAACCTCTCGGTCGCGATCGCGATGGAGAGCGGCGGGCAGATCGGCGAAATCATCGACATGTGCGCGCCGATCCGCGATGCGGCGGCCGGCGGCGGTGATGTCGGCACTCCGGCCTTCATGCAGCAATGGGCGGCGATGGGCGGCAAGCTGATCGCGCTGGCGGAAGAGGACGAAGCCAAGGGTCGGGCCTTCAGCGCTTCCGACAAGTTGGAACGCGCCTCGCTTTACTTGTTCACCGCCGAGCGGATGCAGGGCCACGGCCATCCGGGCCGCAAGGAAACCTACGCTCGCGCCCGCGCTGCATTCGACAGGTCGACCGCGCTCGGCAAGCTCAACCGTGAGCGGGTCGAAATCCCGCTGGCGCAAGGCACCATGCCTGCGCTCTATACCCGCGCGGCGGGGCCGGGGCCGCATCCGGTCGTGGTCTATTGCAACGGACTCGATAGCTGCAAGGAACTGCTTTACTGGTCGCGCCTGCCCGAAGCTTTGGCACGGCGCGGGATTTCGACGCTGTGCGTCGATCAGCCGGGTTCGGGCGAGGCGCTGCGGCTGCAGGGCCTGCCGGTCGATCCCCATTCCGAGAACTGGGCGTCGAAGGCGGTGGACTGGCTGGAAGCACAGTCGGACGTGGATCCCAAGCGCATCGGCATGACCGGCATCAGCCTTGGCGGCCACTTTGCCCCGCGCGCGGTCGCCTATGAACCGCGCTTTGCCAGCGGCGCGGTTTGGGGGGCCAACCACAATTGGCGCGAAGTGCAGGACAAGCGGATGGCGCGCGAGGGTGAGAACCCCGTGCCGCATTACTGGGCGCATGTGATGTGGGCTTTCGGCGCTGCCGACATGGAGGATTTCCTCGCCAGGTCAGCCGAGATGAACTTGAACGGCCATATGGACCGTATCCGGGTTCCCTTCCTCGTGACTCACGGCGCGCAGGATCGCCAGATCAGCGTCGCCTATGCCGATGATCTCTACGATCAGCTCGTCAACGCCCCGCGCCGCGAGAAGGTGATCTTCACCGCGCGCGAAGGCGGGGTGGAGCATGTCGGCGCGGACAACATGGCCTATGGTCGCGACTGCATCGCCGACTGGTTCGCCGAAACGCTGGGAGGCACCTGCGCATGACGTTCAGCACCGAAGCCCGCGTCGCGACGGCGAGCTCGAAGAAATATGCAGCGCAGGTCGGCAAGCACTGGCAGCATAATATGGCCGTCACCTTCGATGGCGATGTCGTGACCATCCGCTTTCCGCGCGATGCGCGCGGTGCCGATTGGCCCGCCGATGCGCTGGTGACCCTGTCGCCCGAAGCCGACGCGCTTGTCTGCCGCATCGATGCCAGTGATCCGGGCCAGCGCGACGGGCTGAAGGGTGCCGTCGAGCGCCATGTTGATCGCTTCGCCTTCCGCGAGGGCGAACTTGCCTATGACTGGAAGGACGCCTGATGCCGCGCCGCTTCGTCGACCTGTCGATCACCCTTTGCAACGAAGTCGTCAGCGATCCGCCGTTCCTTCGGCCCGAGATCACCTACCAGAAGCATAGCGAAACTGTGGGGGAACTTGGCCATTTCTTCCCCGGCGTAACCGCCGAGCAGACTCCGGACGGCGCAGGCTTTGCTGCCGTCGAATGGGTGCGCCTGACTACCCATAACGGAACGCACCTTGACGCGCCGTGGCATTTCCACCCTACGCAGGACGGCGGCAAACCCTCGCTCACCATCGACGAAATCCCGCTGGAATGGTGTTTCCAGCCGGGTGTGAAGCTCGATTTCACGGCTCTGCCGGATGGCTATGTGGTGACTGCCGCGGACGTCGAGGCGGAGCTCAATCGGATCGGGCATGAATTGCAGCCGCTCGATATCGTGCTGGTCAACACGGCGGCGGGCAAGGCGCTGGGCGGTCCGGATTATGTCAGCCGTGGCTGTGGCATGGGCTATGAGGCGACGATGTATCTCACCAGTCGGGGCGTGCGGGTGACCGGCACCGACGCCTGGAGCTGGGATGCGCCTTTCGTGCACACTGCGCAGAAGGTCGCCGAGACGGGCGACACCTCGCTGATCTGGGAAGGCCACAAGGCGGGCCGGGAGATCGGCTATTGCCATCTCGAAAAGCTCCACAATCTTGAGGTGCTGCCGCCCAGAGGCTTCACCGTCAGCTGCTTTCCGCACAAGATCAAGGGTGCTTCGGCCGGATGGACGCGCGCTGTCGCGATCTTCGAGGACTGATCGCGGTGCGGCTTGCTACACGTCATGACGGGACACCCGACGGTCAGCTGGTGGTGATCTCCGCCAACGGGGAGGCCTTCCGCACCATATCGGGCTGGTCGAATTTGCTGGATGCGATCACCCACTGGAACGAGGCTGAACCGGCCTTGCAGGCAGCTGCTGCCGCATTGGCGGCCGAGGGCGGAGACCCGCTCGATCTCGCGAGCCTCTCCGCGCCCATGCCGAGGTCATGGCAGTGGCTCGACGGTTCCGCCTTCAACACGCACGGCGAACTGATGCAGATCGCCTTCGGGCTCGACCCGGTCGATGCCTCGCGCCCGCTGATGTATCAGGGGATGTCCGACCGCTTCCTTGCCCCCCATGCCGATGTTCCGGTGCCCGACGAGGGGCTGGGGATCGATTTCGAGGGCGAGTTCGGTGTCATCGTCGATGCCGTCCCGATGGGGGTCAGCAGCGCTGAGGCCGCGCAGCACATCCGGCTGATCGTCCAGATCAATGACTGGTCGCTGCGCGCTATTGCGCCGATCGAGATGAAGACCGGTTTCGGCTGGGTGCAGGCCAAGCCCGCGTGCAGCATGGCGCCCTTTGCCGTTACCCCGGACGAACTTGGCCCCGCCTGGCGGGATGGCCGGGTCTGCATGGATCTTGTGGTCGAATGGAACGGCCGTCGCTTTGGTCGCGTGAATGGCGATCAGATGGCCTTCTCGCTCCCCGAACTGGTCGCCCACGCCGCCCGCACCCGCGATCTGGTGGCGGGCACGATCATCGGCACCGGGACCGTCTCCAACGCCGAATATGCGCAGCGCGGTTCGGCCTGCATCTCGGAAAAGCGCGCGATCGAGATCATAGCTCACGGTGCCCCTCGGACGCCCTTCATGGCGTTCGGCGACGAGGTGGCGATGTTCGGTCTGCTGCCGGACGAGCGCCGCCCGTTCGGTACCATTTCGCAAAAGGTCGTGCAGGCCTGACCGCCGCGCCGACGATAATCACTCGCGCCGGGCTCTCATGCCAGCGCATGAAATCAGGGGAGATGGATCCTTGCCGTCAAAGATCAGCCGAGGCGTCAGCCTCTATTCGTTTCAGGAAGAGATGTTCCTGGGCACCATGTCTGTCGAGGATTGCGTGGCCTTTGCCGCCTCGATCGGTGCCAAGGGCATCGAGATCCTGCCTGAGCAGAATATGCCCGGCTTCCCGCATCTGAGCGATGTCGAGGTCGATCAGTGGAAGGCGATGGTGGAGCGACATGGCTGCCATTTCACAGCCTATGACATGTTCCTCGACACCAAGCTGCGCAAAGACAAGCTGATGACCGACGACGAGCAGGTCGAGAGCATCGTGCGCGATCTCAAGCTGTGCAACCGGCTCGGTATCCGCAACATGCGCGTGCTCGTGTTCGTGCGGCCCGACATTCTGGGCCGCTGCGTGCCATTTGCCGAAGAGCTTGACGTCCACATGGGGGTCGAAGTGCATGCGCCCTGGCATCTCGAACATGCATGGATTCTGCGGACGATCGAGGAGGCCGACCGGCTCGGCACCCGTCACCTCGGGATCCTGCCCGACATGGGCATCTTCATGAAACATTATCCGCCTGCATTCCGCGCCCGGTTCGAACGGCAAGGCGCGCGGCCCGAAGTGGCGCAGTTCATCGTGGACAGCCACGAAGCCAAGATCATGGCCGAATACACGATCTATGAGGTCGCAGTGAAGATGCAGGGTAACAAGGCCGAGGTCGCCATGGCCGAAACCCTGCGCCATGCGCCCTATGCCAATCCCAAGCGGCTGGCCGAGTACGCCCCCTATTTCCGCCATATCCAGGCCAAATTCTACGAGATGAACGCGGACTGCACCGATCCTGCCATTGCCTATGACGAGGTGATCGACGTGCTGGTCGGCTGTGGCTGGGAAGGGACGCTGTCGAGTGAATATGAAGGCAATCGCTGGATCCAGGATGTCGAGGAGGTGGACAGTCGCGAACAGGTGCGCCGCCAGCACGTGATGTTCGAGAAGCTTATCGCAGAGGCCGAAGCCCGCCGCGCGCAGGGAGGCGCAAACTGATGTTCGACAAATATATAATCGACCCCGCCAGTGTCACCAATCTCGGCCCCGCCGATGCGCCCACGGGTTTCAGCTTTGCCACCAAGCTCGGCTATTATCGCGGGCTCGGCCTGTCGATGATCGAGGATCTCGCGGTCAGCATCGACGGGGAACAGGTACCGCGCAGCGCGATCCGCTTCGATGAGGGGCCGGGCCCGCTCACCCTGGACGAGATGGAAACCGCCTATGACCGGCGTTGGGCGTTCGGTGCGCAGGCGCTGATCCTCGTCGATTACCCCGGTGGCTTTCCTGCGGGCGAACATCGACTGACACTGCAACAGCGACTGCGGATTTCCTATCTGCCGTTCCCCTCGTTCAACAATGACGAGAAGGTGATCATTTTCGCGGCCGTATAATTCGCAGTTGATCTCGGACTTTGCCGGCCGAAACGCGGTGATTGCCATCGGTTGGGGCACGCGCCCGGTGGGGATCCGACACAAATTTGCGAAGCGCGGTCGGACGCAGATCACTGGCCGGCAACAGGAGGCGGCAGGAATATGGCGCGGTTTATTCGTCCGGGGGGCTTGAGCCTGATGCTCGTGCTGGCGGGCTGCGTTCATCCGGCCCCCGTCACCCAGTCCTCGCCCCGGGGCGAGGAATATGTGGCGATGGGCAGTTCCTTTGCTGCAGGCGCGGGGATCGGGCCGCAGCAGGCTGGATCGCCGCCACGGTGCGATCGCACGGTCAACAACTACGCATCCTTGCTTGCCGAAGCCGAAGGTCTTGCGCTGAAGGATGTGAGCTGCGGCGGGGCGACGACAGCGCATATCCTTGGTGCATGGGATGAATTGCCCGCGCAGATCGAGGCCGTTTCTGCGAATACGAGGCTGGTGACGATTACCGCCGGCGGGAACGACCTCGGTCTCGTCGGGACATTGTTCGGCGGCAGTTGCCGGGCCGGCGTCAACAGTTTCGGTGGGCCGTGTCGATCGGTGCCGGCTCCTTCGGAAAAAGACTATAGCGCGCTGGAAGGCCGGATGGTTGAGATTGCAAACGAAGTGCATCGCCGAGCTCCCAAAGCCCGGATCGTCTTTGTCCAATATGTTTCGCTCTTGCCGGAAACCCGGTGCGAAAAAACCGTTATCGATGAAGGGGGTGCGCAGGCTGCCCGGGCAATCGCCAGGCGTCTCGCCCAATTGACAGCAAGCGCGGCGCGCAAAGGCGATGCCGAACTGCTCGCGGCCGATGCGTTGTCTCTGGCTCATACTCCTTGTGCAAGTCAGCCATGGAGCAACGGCTTCTATGCCGACTACCCGAAAACCATAGGTGCACCTTGGCATCCAAACGCGGCTGGTCATGCGGCAATAGCGAAAACGCTTGAAAGCCTCATAGGCCAGGGCAAGACGCGCACGCGTTCAGCACCATAAGGCAAGTGACTGACGAAGCGCTGGCTCTGCCGCAATCGGCTGCCGGGGTCGACCCGCCGGCGCTGCCTGTCGCTACCGCGGGTGCCTCGGGAGTATACAGGATTGAGAGTTACAGGGCTGAGGAGGCACTCGGCTGATCAGATCCTGCAGCCATATCGCCGGTTATCAGGCGGGCCCCGCGCTCGAACGTCAGGTAGTTCCAGATCCAGCTGATGGTTACCGACAGGCGGTTGCGCAATCCGTTCAGGTACCAGATGTGCGCCACGCACCACAGCAGCCACGCCAGATGCCCCGAGAGCCTGAGCCTGCCGATGCTGCAGACGGCGCGGGCCCGGCCGATGGTCGCCATCTGGCCATAGTCGCGATAGCGAAACGGCTCCACCGCGCGACCCGACAGGCGTTCGCGAATGGCCTGCGCGGCATAGCGCCCCTGCTGCTTGGCGGCCGGCGCCACGCCGGGACTTTCGCGCCCATTGGCATCCACGCACCGCGCGGTATCCCCGATCACGAAAATGTCGTGCGAGCCATGGGGGTGGAGCATGGAGTCGACTCCCACCCGACCGTTTCGATCGGGCGTGCAGCCGAGCCAGTGCGCAGCCGGCGAGGCCATCACGCCTGCGGCCCAGACCACCGTCTGTGCCGGTATGAAGTCACCGCTCACGATGACCCCGGCCGATGTGATCTGCTCGACCTTGCCGTGCAGTCGCACGTTAACGCCCAGCTTTTCGAGCGCCACGCGGGCTTGTTCCGACAAGATTTCCGGGAAGGACGGCAGTAGCCGGTCGGCCTTCTGCACGAGCCAGACCTTCGAGCAGTGCGGCGTGATGTGGCGGAAGTCCTTGCTGACCGACTGGCGCGCCAGTTCGGCGATCGCCCCGGCCATTTCCACCCCGGTCGGCCCGCCACCGACGACCACGAAGGTAAGAAGGGCGTCGCGGGTGGCCTTGTCGATCTCGGTCTCGGCCCTTTCCAGGGCGATGAGGACCCGGCGCCGGACTGACGTGGCATCGTCGATGGTCTTGATGCCGGGGGCATGCGGCGCCCATGCGTCCATGCCGAAATAGCTGTGGCGCGCACCCGTCGCGACGATCAGCCAGTCATAGTGCAGGGGACAGTTGTTGCGCATGTGAACCGTGCGCGCCGTGCGATCTATCCGGCACACCTCGTCGAGCAGCACCCGCGTATTCTGCTGGTCGCGCAGGATCGAGCGGATCGACCCGGCGATGTCGGCCGGTGACAGTCCAGCTGTCGCCACCTGATAGAGCAGCGGCTGGAACAGATGATGATTGCGCCGGTCGATCACCGTCACGTCCACCGGTGCACCGCCGAGCGCCTTGGCCGCCGCCAGCCCGCCAAAACCACCGCCGACGATCACGACATGAGGGCGGGCGGACATGGCGGCAGTCTCCGGTTCGGCATGGAGGCGCCATGCCCGCAACCCTATGTTCGTTTGCCGGGAGGGAAGCGTTACAAGCGTGGCATGCGCTGCTGGGCGATTCCGGATTCCGTCGACAGCGCCGGTGCGGATCGAATGCCGATTTGATTTCCGAAGGCCTCTGCTCGGCTGAGCGCTGCTTTGCCGTTGGATGACCAGCTGACCACTATACTGTTGTACAGACAACGGAACGATTTGGGTCTGTACATTGCATGTACAGACAGGTTTGATATATGTGTCTGTATGAAAGACCCCAACCTCCAACCGATAACACGCACGATCTTCTCCGATCTGGTGCAGCAGGTTGACGCGGCTCCGCCAGCCGGATCGGTCTATTCTCGCAAGCGTGACGGCATCACCTACCTCTATGCGAAGATTCCCGTCGGAAATGATCGGATCGATCGCTTCATAGGCAAACAAGGTGACGAGGAAGCCGAGGCTGAAGCCGCATCGCTGCGTCTGGGCGCTGATCTGGCGAAGAAGCGGCGGGACATCGTATCGATGCTCAAGCGAGACCGTCTGGCCGGCCCCGATCGCACCCTGGGCGCCGCACTGGACGCCATCGCCTATGCAGGTCTCTTCAGGGCGGGGGCAGTGCTGGTCGGTACGGCGGCCTATATGATGTTCGAACCGCTTGTCGGCCGCCGGCTTCCCGCACCCACTTTGATGACCGGGGATCTCGATCTCGCGACGGCCCGGCTTGCTCTCACAGCTGAACCGCCGGAGGGGATGGAGCGGATATTGAAGCGTGCCGACCGGACCTTCACGCCGATCCCGTCCCTCCGCCCCGGTGCGCCGCCGTCCCGCTTCCGTAACGCCGAGGGCTATCTGGTCGACCTGCTGACGCCGGTCAGGAGCCGAGCCGACAGAAACCCGATGTCGCTCGCCGCGCTGGAGGCGGGGGCGGTGCCGCTCCACTATCTCGGCTGGCTGATCGAGGACCCGG
>JAIYAJ010000093.1 GCA_027489105.1 Zymomonas sp.
ATCGGCAGCTTGGATGCATAGGTCAGGACAACTGCCATCTGCAGCAGCACGCGGAAGGTATCGCGGATGTTGTTCGGGTGGAACTCCGCAAAGCTCTCGGCGCAGTCGCCGCCCTGCAGGAGAAAGGCTTTGCCGGCCGCAACCTGCGCCAGGGCGCCGCGAAGACCGCGCGCCTCGCCGGCAAAAACCAGCGGCGGGTAGCTCGAAAGTTCCTTCTCGGCTGCCGCCAGAAGCTGCTGATCCGGATAATCCGGCATCTGCACTGCCTTATGCTCACGCCAGCTCGCGGGCGTCCAATTCTTAGCCATATCCCGTTCCACTCGTTAATCGGCGGCTCCCCATGCGCGCCGGGGGCGGGAAAGGCAAGCGCAGGGCAGCTATCGGGCCGTCAACCTGCGGTTTGCTCGATCGGACGCGCGGTGCCGCGTGCCTTGCGCGCCGCATAGGCATTGGCAAAGCCGGCCAGCAGCCCTGCGCTGCTGATGCAGAGCGCGATATAGGCGTCGTGGTTAGGTGCGAACTGGATCCAGATGAAGCCGGCAGCATAGCTGAGCGCGACGCTGACGACGAAGGTCTGCAGCGAGTTGGAGCCGATGATCGCGCATTGGCGCATCGGCCAGGTCCGCTGCAGCCGCGGCCACATCCAAAGGATGCTCATGATCAGCCAGCAGACCGACAGGGCATGGGCGACCCGCACCGGCCCGATGCGGATCTTGCTCTGGTAGAGCACCTGATAGGAGAACCATTGCTGCGACAGGAACAGCAGGGTCAGCCCGGTAAAGATCAGCACCGGCGCGATCAGCCAGAGCCAATTGCCCTCGGCGCGCCGTTCGATGCGGGCCAGCAGGCGGAAGCGTCCAGCGGCGAGCGCACCGAAGAAGACCAGCTGCCAGGAAGCGGGGTTGAAGTTCCACAGCCAGTCGCCGATCGGCGAGCCGCCATGAATGTTGAACCAGGGATGCTGGTGGGCGAACCAGTAGAGCCCTGCAGAGACAGCGACGGCGACAAGGGCGTTCCACCGCAGCAGCACCGCAAACAGCGGAGCGCTCGCCAGCAGTATCATATAGGTGACCAGGATTTCGAGGCAGTAAGGTTGGATGTACAGCAGCAGGAAATCGACGACCGAGCCCGGCCCACGTGCGATGAAATAGTCGTAGAAGCTGAGCCGGGCGAGGTCCTTCGAAAAGATGCAGAGCGGCACCAGGACGAGGAACAGCGCCAGATTATACACATAGAGCTTGCCCGCCCGGCGCCAGACCTTGCCGGCGAAATCGAGCGGTTTCGGATTCTTGTCGGCGCTGAAATAGACCGCGCCCACGCGATAACCCGACAACAGGAAGAAGACCTCGGCTGCGCTGGAAAAGCCCCAGAGGGTTAGGGTCGGAAACTGCATACCGACCATGTGCATCCGGTCGGTGAAGCCGGTGATGTGGTTGATCGTGATCGTCAGCAGCGCCAGCCCGCGCAATATGTCGATGCTGGCGTCCCGGGTTCGGGGTGCGGGCCGAGCGGCGGGGCTTATTGGGGCAGCTGTCACGGCCGCGCCTTACAGCAGGGGCAGGGAAAATTACAACTTCGTACCACTAAAGCGCTCCATTCATTGATCCTGAACAGGTCGGCGCCCATATAGCCTCTGTGGCGTGCTCCCGCAGCGCGCCGATCGGAGAATAGATGACTGAGAATCTGCCTGTACTGCCGCTGCGCGATATCGTTGTGTTTCCCCACATGATCGTGCCGCTGTTCGTTGGCCGGGAAAAATCGGTTGCCGCGCTCGAAAGCGCCATGGCCGCCGACAAGTCGATTTTTCTCGTCGCGCAGCTCGATCCCGCCGAGGACGATCCCGACCGCGATGCCCTCTATGACGTTGGCGTCGTCGCGACCGTGTTGCAGCTGCTGAAGCTGCCCGACGGCACTGTTCGCGTGCTCGTCGAAGGCAAGCAGCGCGCGCGTCTGGCCGAATTGAGCGAGGATTCGGCGCATCTGACCGCCTCGGTCGACCTGATCGAGGATATCGCCGCCGAAGGCACCGAGATCTCGGCGCTGATGCGGTCGGTCGTCGACCAGTTCGAAAATTATGCGCGCCTCAACAAGAAGCTGCCGGCCGAGACCTCGGTCCAGCTGGGGCAGATCGACGATGCCTCCAAGCTGGCGGATGCGGTCGCCGCCAACATCTCGATCAAGGTTGCCGACAAGCAGGCGCTGCTGATCGAACTCGACCCTGCCAAGCGCCTCGAAATGGCGTTCGCCCTCATGGAGGGCGAACTGGGCGTGCTGCAGGTCGAGAAGAAGATCCGCAGCCGCGTCAAGCGGCAGATGGAGAAGACGCAGCGCGAATATTATCTGAACGAGCAGCTGAAAGCGATCCAGCGCGAGTTGGGGAACTCCGATGGCGAGGATGGCGGCGACGAGCTGGCCGAACTCGCGTCGAAGATCGCCAAGCTCAAGCTGTCGAAGGAAGCGCGCAGCAAGGCCAATGCCGAGCTGAAGAAGCTCCGCGCCATGGCGCCCATGTCGGCAGAAGCTACCGTGATCCGTAACTATCTCGATACCTTGCTGGGTATACCCTGGGGTAAACGGTCAAAGTTGAAGCGGAATATCGCTAAGGCGCCGGACGTGCTGGATGCCGATCCTTTTGCGCTG
>JAIYAJ010000413.1 GCA_027489105.1 Zymomonas sp.
AAGCACGACAAGATCACCGGGCTCGAAAACTGCGACAAGGTGATCGACATCGACCAGTCGCCGATCGGCCGCACCCCGCGCTCGAACCCGGCGACCTATACCGGCGCCTTCACCAACATTCGCGACTGGTTTGCCGCGCTGCCGGAATCGCTGGCGCGGGGCTACAAGCCGGGCAGGTTCAGCTTCAACGTCAAGGGCGGCCGGTGCGAGGCGTGCCAGGGCGACGGCGTGCTCAAGATCGAGATGCACTTCCTGCCCGACGTCTATGTTACGTGCGACGTGTGCCACGGCGCGCGCTACAACCGCGAGACGCTGGAGGTGAAGTTCAAGGGCAAGTCGATCGCCGACGTGCTCGACATGACGGTCGAGGACGCAGTCGAGTTCTTCAAGGCGGTGCCCCCGATCCGCGACAAGATGGCGATGCTCGCCGAGGTCGGCCTTGGCTATATCAAGGTCGGGCAGCAGGCGACGACGCTGTCGGGCGGCGAAGCGCAGCGGGTGAAACTGGCCAAGGAACTGTCGCGCCGGTCGACCGGCAACACCCTCTACATCCTCGACGAGCCGACGACCGGCCTGCACTTCGAGGACGTCCGCAAGCTGCTCGAAGTGCTCCACGCGCTGGTCGAGCAGGGCAATACGGTGGTGGTGATCGAACATAATCTGGAGGTCATCAAGACCGCCGACTGGATCATCGACCTGGGCCCCGAAGGCGGCGTCCGGGGCGGCGAGATCGTCGCGGAGGGGACGCCGGAGAAGGTCGCGAAGGAGCCGCGCAGCTACACCGGCCATTATCTGAAGCCGCTGCTGGAGGCGGGTGCACAGGCGGCGGCAAAATAGGCTCAGGTCACACAGCGGCGGGGCGACAGGAGAGAAGGAGCCCAGAATGTCCAAGACTGACGACCCAGCCGACTGGCCCGAAAAGAGAATAGATTTCGTCAGCTTCAAGGACGCCTTGGCAACGCGCCGTGACGCCCTCGGAGCGGAACCGGAGGTCCCGCGCAACAGCGGTGCGCGACGCACGCCGAGCAAGAAGGCGCTGCTTGCCGCGATCGAGAAGACCGGCAAGCGCTGGTGATCTGCATCCGTTACTAGGCTTGGGGCAGAATCGCTGGTCAGCCCGGCGCGAAAGCCAATCAGCGGCGGCGCTGCCGATCATGCAGCCGCTCGACCAGAACGAAGCTGATGATCATCAGCAGATACCAAGCACCGAGCTTGCCGACGGATACCATCGCCCAGCCCCCGCGCTGATGCGGATAGCTCCAGGCGTGGGCGAAGGTGCCGAGATTCTCGGCGAACCAGATGAACAGCGCGACGAGGAAGAAGCCGAGAAGAAGGGGCATCCGGCGATGCTCGCGAAAAGGCCGGAAGAACACCCATGTCCGCCGATAGAGCAGCGCCGTCGCCGCGAACAGCCCGAGACGGATGTCGGGCAGCCAGTGGTGCGCGAAGAAATTGACATAGATCGCTACCGCCAGCGCGATCGTCGCGCCCCGTGGCGGATAGTGCGAGAAGCGGAAGTCGAAGATGCGCCAGACACGCGCGAGGTAGCTTCCGACGGCAGCGTACATGAAGCCGGAGAACAGTGGGACGTCCCCGATCCGCAGCAGGCCCGCCTCGCGATACTCCCAGCTGCCATGCGCGGTCTTGAACAGCTCCATCACGGTGCCGACGATGTGGAACGCGAGGATGACCTTTGCCTCGCTCCAGCTTTCGAGCCGGAAGGCCAGCATCGCGATCTGGATCAGCAGTGCGGCCACGGTCAGAAAATCGTAGCGCGCGATCGGTGCGGGCGCAGGCCACCAGAAATGGGTCGCGAGCAACAGCGCGAGCATCAATCCGCCGAACAGACAGGCCCAGCCCTGCTTGAAGCCGAAGAGCAGGAACTCATAGAGAAAGGCCGGAAAGCCGCTTTGCGGGGCCGCCGCCTCGAGCCGGGCGCGGACGCCAGCGAAGCGGGTTGCTCCCGATGATCGACGTTCGTCGTGCACGGCCATAACGTAGCCTGCATTGTCGAAGCTTGTCGATGGAGCTCGACGCGCACCCTTTTTTCTCGGAGACCACACGATGAATCACAAGCGTCGGCGCCCCCGCAACCAGCGCGCGGGCTGCAAATATTGCAAACAGTGGAAGCGTAACGGGCATCGGGCCGAACGACGCGATGGGGAGCGTTTTTCCGACCATCGCCGACGTACGCCGGAATAGGTCGCCCGAAGCCCGCAACAAAGGCTTGTCCCTGTCCGATACCTACCCCATCGTCCCGACCGACCCACCCGGAGCGTGACGGCGCATGTGCAATGAGGTGGCCCGCCGGATCGAGCTGGGCCTGATACGACAGGACTTCGCCGAGTTGCGCATTCCGCTTCGCTTCAGCGAGGGCGTGCCGAACATGGCGCCGCTGCCGAGCGTGCGGATCACCGATCGGACCGTGATCATCCGCGCCGCGCGCGACGTGTCCGCCCAAGCGGCGTACGAGGCTCCCGACATGGCGCCGGCCGCGGAACTGGTCACGCGGCGCTGGAGCTGGCCGGGGCCCTCGGGCAAGCCAGTCTACAACTACCGCAGCGAGGGGCGCGATTTTCGCAATTCGGCGCGGCAGGGCCGCTGCCTGGTCCCGGTCGACGGATTCTACGAGTTCACCGCGCCCGCCGATCCGCGCGCGAAGCGCAAGGACAAATGGCTGTTCCGGTGGAAGGCGCGCGACTGGTTCGCGATCGCCGGCCTGTGGAAGAGCGATCCCGCCATCCCCGATCCGGCCGGCGAAGCCTTCACCCTGCTCACCTGCGAGCCCGGCCCCGACATAGCGCCCTATCACAGCCGGCAGGTGGTGTTGCTCGACCGTGCGGATTGGGCCGGCTGGCTCGACGGGTCGGCACCGGCGCAGGCGCTGCTGCGCCCCACGCCCGGCGGCACGCTGAGCGTCGAGCCGGCGGGAGAACCGCGTTTGCTCTAGGCCCAGGCAGATAGGGTCCATTTTCGATCATTTTGCAGTCCTCTTGCGCTTGACCCCGTCCCGAAGCTGACGGCACCTGCTGCCCGTCATCAGGGGAGAGCGACATGGCGATCATCACCGCACCGGCCGCCGGGCGCCTGCGCATGGACCTGTTCAATTTCGACCGGCTGACCGATTTCGATTCGATCATCGTGACCCAGACGAGCAGCCTGCTGGCGATCGATGTCGACGGCTATCGCTATGCCTTCTCCGGCACCGGCGTTCGCTACAACGGCTTTGGCGAGCCGATCAGCGGCGCGATCACGGGCTTTCGCTTCACCCAGGGGTCGACCGTCCTGTTCGAGGCCAGCGGCTTCTCGGTCAACGCCTCGCTCTTCTATCTGCTCACCTACGCGCCAAATGATCCGCTGAGCCTGCTGCTGGCCGGCAATGACGACTATCGCGGCGGCGCCCTCGCCGATGTCGTCCGCGACGTCTTCGGTCACAATGTCATCATGGGCGGCGGTGACAGCGACACGCTCACCGGTGGCAACGGCAACGACCATATCTACGGCCAGTCGCCCAGCGGAGGGGCTGACGGCGGGGATCTGCTCAACGGCGGCGGCGGTTCGGATTATCTGCAGGGCAATGCGGGGCGCGACACGATCGACGGCGGCAGCGGATCGGACCGTATCCAGGGCGGTGCCGACGATGACAGCATCCTCGGCGGCGCTGGGCATGACGTCATCAACGGCAATCGCGGCAGGGATTCCGTCCAGGGTGGTACCGGCAATGACGCGCTGCGCGGCGGACAGGACGACGACACGATCCAAGGCGGCGAAGGCGACGACCTGATCACGGGCGATCGCGGGATCGATCGGCTGGAAGGCGGCAGCGGCCGCGACGTCTTCCTGTTCGGGCTCGACAGCGCAACGATCGGGGCCGATCTCCAGGCGATCGACCGGATAGTCGATCTTTCGACGGTCGACGATGTCCTGTCGCTCGGCTTTCGTCCCGAAGCGATCCTGGAGGGCAGCGTGTCTACCTCGCTCGCCGAGGCGCAGGCGCTCGCCCAGTCGCTGTTCGATCAGCGCGCCGGAGTCCATGAGGTCGCACTGATCCGGCTGAGCGGCGCTAATGATGCGGTTCTGTTCTGGTCGCAGGACGGCGGCGGCGGCGTCAACGCGGCCATCGCGCTGGGCGCGTCGTTCGTGAGCGCGTCGCTCGCCTTCGACGATTTCATCTGAGGCTCGCGGCTTATATCCACTCCTGTCACGAAGGAGTGGGCACGTTCAAACGATCTGGCTGCGCTGCGTCATCGGTTCGAAGCGGCGCATGACGACCCGGATGTCGGGGCCGCCGCGGCGCTCGATGCGGCCTTCGAACAGGTCGGGGCTTATCGCCTCGGCGACAACGTCCAGCCGGAAGATCGGATCATTGGTTCCGAACATCCGCTGATAGCCGCCGCCGAAGCCGTGGCGCACGATCGTCAGCGATGCCTGCAAGGTGGTGCCGTCGAGCCGAAAGCCGCCGTGGAAGATGACATGGCCGTCGCCGCCCGCCATGCGGTCGGCCTCGACGTGAACGACCCCGCCGCGCGTTTCGTCGTCACGACAGCCAAAGGCACCGAAGCGCAAAGTCCACAGGCCCTGGAGGTCGTCGACCGTCACGCTGCCGGCCTGTGCGCCGATATCGAGCCAGCGCCCGGCAACGGGATGCCGCAGGTCGAATGCTTCGCGGTCCGGTCGTTCCATATGCCAACGCCCTCGCAACAGACTGACGTCGCGAGGGAAAATGGCTGAGCGACCGAGTCGGATACAGACCCGGTGAAATACCTGAGCATTTTGGACGAAAGTCGCGTGACCGGCGTCCCGTCAGTTGCCCGAACGACGGGCAAGGAAAGCGAGGCGCTCGAACAGCATGATGTCCTGCTCATTCTTGAGCAGCGCGCCATGCAGCGGCGGGATCGCCTTCTTGGGGTCGCGATTCTGCAGAACCTCGAGCGGCATATCCTCGACCAGCAGCAGCTTGAGCCAGTCGAGCAGCTCGCTCGTCGACGGCTTCTTCTTCAGGCCCGGTACCTCGCGGATCTCGTAGAAGATATCCATCGCGCGCGACACCAGCGTCTTCTGGATGTCCGGGAAGTGGACGTCGACGATCGCCTGCATCGTCTCGCGGTCGGGAAATTTGATATAGTGGAAGAAGCAGCGGCGCAGAAAGGCGTCGGGCAGTTCCTTCTCGTTGTTCGAGGTGATGACGACGATCGGCCGTTCCTTCGCCGCCACCGTTTCGCCGGTCTCGTACACGTCGAACGACATGCGATCGAGTTCCTGCAGCAGGTCGTTCGGGAACTCGATATCGGCCTTGTCGATCTCATCGATCAGCAGCACCGGCAGGGTCGGCGCAGTGAATGCCTCCCACAGCTTGCCCTTGCGGATATAGTTGCGGATGTCGTGAACCCGCTCATCGCCGAGTTGGCCATCGCGCAGGCGGGCGACCGCGTCATATTCGTACAGGCCCTGATGCGCCTTGGTGGTCGACTTGATGTGCCACTGGATCAGCGGCGCACCGGTCGCCGCCGCGATCTCATGCGCGAGGACGGTCTTGCCGGTGCCCGGCTCGCCCTTGACCAGCAGCGGACGCCGCAGCGTGACGGCGGCGTTGACCGCCACCTTCAGGTCGTCGGTCGCCACATAGTTGCTCGTACCTTCGAAGCGCACGCCAATCTCTCCCGCCGGAAAACCGCTGTGTCCGGCGATAGGGTGCGACGGCGCCGCTTGTCCAGCCCTGTGGCACTGCCTTTGGGGGCGGGGTCAGAGCAGGGCTTCGACCCTTGCGCCGGAGCGCGCCTCCAGCAGATCCCACAGGCCGCGATGCTGGATCAACAATTGCTGTGCGCCAAAGACGATCGCGCGTTCGGCCGCCGGCGATTCGATCAGTTCCAGGACGCCCAGGGTCTGGCGCATCGACGGCAGCGCCGGTGGGGTGAGCGTCACGCCGAAGCGCTGCGCCGCCGCGTCCACCACCGTACGGATCGCCCGCCAGTCGAGCACCAGCGCAGCCGCCGCGCCCAGCGCACAGCCCTTGCGTTCGGACCGCGCCAGCATCTCCAGCGCGTGCCGCTGTCCGGCAACGGCGGTTTCGCAGCCGGCATGCCCCGGCGTGCTGGGCAAGGGCCCCGCCGCCACGACCGTCCGCATCAGATAGGCACGCTCCTGGGCAAAGCCCTCCGCTGCCGCATCGAGCCAGGCGCGGACAGTCTCCTCGGGCGGGCGCTGCTGTGCGAGATCGACGACGCCCGGATGGCCGCCGTGCAGGCTCGAAATCAGATGCACCGCGTCCGCAAGGTCGCGCGCCGCTTCCCGCCCACGGGCGAAGATGGCGGAGGCGATATAGGGATGGGTCTTGCCGCCGTCGGCCGCGAGCAGCGCGCCGACCGCCTCGGCCGCGCCTGGACGCGCGGCCTCCTTGTGGTGTTGATACGCCATACGCAACAGCCCCGAATACAACCGGTTCACACGCGATCGGCAAAGACACCGCCTCTCGCGAGACCCTCCTAGCGCAACTGCGGTAAATGCCCCGTTTACGGCGCAAAATTTATTTTCCGGCCGAAAGGCGCCGCCCCTGCACGATGGTGAAGGCGCAAAACATCAATTCCCCGTTCACCCCATCGGCGCTAGAAGAGACGGCTTATGGCGCGATCATCCCGTACGAATGACTGGGGCTTTCCCCGCTGGCGAGGCTATGGCAGCGAGCGCGGGGCGAGCAAGGTGCGGATGTGCGACCGCCATGGCTGCGACCAGCCGGGCGACTGCCCCGCCCCCAAATCCCCCAACAGCCGCGAACGCTGGTATTTCTGCCCGCGCCACGCCGAGGAATATAACCGCAACTGGGATTATTTCGCCGGCCTCTCCGCCGAGGAAGCGGCAGAGCGCGAGGCAAACGAGAAGCGCGACGCATCGGGCTTTACCGAGCAGGCCTATCATAGCTGGGGCGGGCCCGGCGACGGTCGCTGGACCCGCGACGAACTGCGCGCCTTCGAAACGCTCGAACTCGAATCGGATGCCGATTTCGAGGAGGTTAAGGCCGCCTGGCGCCGTCTCGCGAAGGCCAATCACCCTGACGTCAAACCGAACGACCCGCAGGCTGCGGTCAAGTTCCAAGCCGTCCAGGCCGCCTTCGAGATATTGCGCCGCGCCGAAGAACGACGCCCGCGCTGATCAGCCGGTAAGAACGGCCAGGCTCGCGCGCTCGCTGCGGCGGAGTCGTGCCGGTCGCGCAGGAATCGTCCCGATCCACTGCCCCGCCTTGGCCATCTCGACGAAGGCCGGCGCGACATAGGAGGACCGGCAGACGGCCGGGGTGTTGCCGAGCTGCGCCGCAACCTCACCCAACAATGTCTTCACCGATGTCCTGCGGTCA
This sequence comes from Zymomonas sp., assembly GCA_027489105.1. The sequence continues at coordinate 7,352 of JAIYAJ010000413.1, forward strand.
CGCGATAACATACCCGCCGCCACCGCGCAGGCACGCCAGGTGCGGAAGGTCTTGGCGGTGCCGGTGCCGTCGGTCAGTTCGGCGATCCACTGGTTGACGTCGGCGGCGCGGACGCGCAGCCCCGAGCGCATCGCGAACAGTTCGCCCGAACCAGCGCGCTTGAGTTCGGCAAGCGCGGCGGCGAGCGCGGCGTCCTTCGCCGAGATATCCGCGCGGATGCCATGTTTGCCGTAGAAGCAGAGGCGTATCTCGTCGCCCCGGATGCGGGCGTGACGATTGAGCAAGGTGGTGGCGCCGAAGCTGCCATGGGCGGCCGAGTCCGACGAACCGACCCGGATTGCAAAGCCGTCGAGCAGGCGAACCGCCGCAGCGCGCGCCTTTTCCCACGGATCGTCGCTCTCCAGCGCCTTGCGCACGACCGCGCGCAGATGCGGGAGATGCTTGGCAAAGGCCGGGAGCGCGGCGAATTTCTCTTCGTCTCGCGCTTCGCGCCAGCGACCATGATAGCGATATTGGCGGCGGCCGGCGGCATCGATCCCGGTGGCCTGCACCGGCGCATCGGGATCGGGATTGATCCAGACCTTGCGCCACGCCGGCGGGATCCCCAGCGCCAGGATGCGCATCCGCTGCCCGGCATCGGCGACGGTCGTTCCGTCGGGCGCGATGAAGCGCCAGCCCCGCCCGCGTCGCAGCCGGGTGATGCCGGGCGCAGCGTCGATCCGTTCGGCGGGGTCTATCGGGCGATGGTCCATGGCGTTGAAACGCCCGACCGGGCGAATCGCTGCGCCGCCCTGCGGTACCCCGTCAGCCTATTCGCTGCCCAGATCGTCGGGCAAAGGGTCGCGGCCGGAGATGCGGCGGGCCAGCGCCTCGCCATCGGTCAGGCTCCAGCGGCCGGGCAGTTCGATCACGCCGTCGGCGATCGGCTTGCGAACGAGTTCGGCCGCGAGCGTCTTGCCGTCGAGCGCGATCAGCAGCGGCTTGCCGACCAGCGCGCCGCTGATCCCCTCCAGCCGCTTCGCCGCATCGGGGGTCAGCGTAAGCATGATGCCGACCTTGCCGTTGATGTCGGGCAATGCGCGCGCGTCCATCACCTCAGCGGGCGCGAAGGCCTCGCCGCCGATGCTGAGCTTGCCGGTGGCGAAAGGCAGGGTCGCGGCGTGCACCATCGCGACGGGGAC
>JAIYAJ010000056.1 GCA_027489105.1 Zymomonas sp.
CGACCTGCCGGCGGAAACGCTCGATGGCGTCCGTGTCGAGTTGATGGTCAATGCGGGTCTGCGCGACGATATTGCAGCGCTCGACGTGACCGGCGCCGACGGCATCGGCCTGTTCCGGACCGAGTTCCAGTTCCTCGTCTCCGCGACTCTGCCGCAGCGCGAGCGCCAGCAGCGTCTCTATCGCGAGGTGATGGAAGCGGCAGGAGATCGTCCGGTGATCTTCCGCACGGTCGATATCGGCGGCGACAAGGCGCTGCCTTATCTGAAGACGGATGACGAGGTGGCGGAGGAAAATCCCGCACTTGGCTGGCGCGCCATCCGCCTCGGGCTGGAGCGCGATGCGCTGATGAAGGTGCAGGCGCGTGCGCTGATCGAGGCGGCGGCTGGGCGAACGCTGAACGTCATGTTCCCGATGGTCTCCGAGCCCTGGGAATATGACGAGGCGGTGGCGCTGTTCGAGGCGCAGCGGAAGTGGATTCACGATCATGGCCGGGGCGTGCCCAACGCGATCCGCTATGGGACGATGCTCGAAGTGCCGGCCCTGGCCGAGACGCTCGACATGCTGTTGCCCCGCCTGGACTTTCTGTCGATCGGCACCAACGATCTGACCCAGTTCCTGTTTGCCGCCGACCGCGCCAACCCGAAGCTCGCCGAGCGCTATGACTGGCTGAGCCCCTCGATCCTGCGCTTCCTGAACCGCGTGACGCGTCAGACGCTGGACGCGGGTGTGCCGATCGGCGTGTGTGGCGAGATGGGCGGACGACCGCTGGAGGCCATGGCGCTGGTGGGCCTGGGGATCGGGCGTCTGTCGATCACGCCAGCCTCGGTCGGCCCGGTCAAGGCGATGCTCCGCACCCTCGACCTTGGCAAGTTGCGCGCGGAAATGCAGGACTTTCTGTCCCGTCCGGTGCGCAGCCTCCGTGACGAACTCGGCGCCTGGGCCGAACGCAATGGGGTTGCGGTATCCTGATTTGCGGGGCAGACCTAGGCGGCCAGGGGGAACGACGCTTCGTGCGGCGCCGGCAGACCTGTTTTGAGACCGTCCTGCCTGCGTGATCGCCACGGAGCGCGAAGGAGTACGCGATGAGCGAAAGCGCTGGTGAAGGGCAGAAGATGGCTCCGCGGAGCGTCGGCGAGCAATTGTCGGCCGAACGCACGCGCCAGAACATGGAATTGAGCGACGTCGCGGCACGCACGCGCATCCCGCTGCGGCATCTCGAAGGGATTGAGAGCGGCAACCATGAAGGGCTGCCCGCCACGCCCTATTCGGTCGGTTTCGTGCGGACCTATGCGACGATGCTGGGGCTCGACGGTCCGGCTCTGTCGCGCGCCTTCCGTGACGAACTCGGCGAAGAGCGGCGCGGCCATTTCGAACCGGAAGCCTATGAACCGGTCGATCCCTCGCGCGTGCCGTCGCGGCTGCTCGCGATGGTCGCGCTCGGCGTCGCCCTGCTGCTCGGTATGGGCTATCTGCTGCTGCGCTTCCAGGAAGACAATGTCGATCTCGCGCGGCTCGCCGCCGATACGGTCGAGGATAATCGGCCGTTGCCGCCCAAGCCAGTCGTCGCACCGCCGCCTGCCGAACCGGCGATTCCCACCGGCCCGATCACCGTCACCGCGATCGAGGATGTGTGGCTCAAGGTGTCCGAGCGCGCTGGGCGGACCTATTTCATGAACGTCCTGCCGGCAGGGCAGAACTACACGCTGCCCGAAGATGCGATCGACCCGGTTCTTCGCACGGGGCGTCCGCAATCTGTGCGTGTCGCAATTGGTACGACCGCCCTGCCGCCGATCGGCGAGCCCGATCGTCTCGTCCGCGCCTACAGCCTCAAGCGCGACGCGCTGGTGGCGATCGCCACCGCTAAGCCCGAAGCGGCCGCTGAGGGCGATGCCGCCGCCAATGCTGCGATGCCGGAAGACGTCGTCGGACCGGTTGCGGGCGACGCGGCGCCCGAGCGTCGCCGCCGGACGGCGCCGCTGCCTCCGGCTTTTCGCAGCGTCGCTCCGACGACCGAGCCGGTCGCTCCGGCGTCCGATCCTGCCGCTGCGACGGGTCAGCGCGAGCAGCCTTGATCCGGGCCGTCCTCAAGCGGCATTATTCTACCGAAACGACCATGGGATGAAGTTCAGAATGAAAAAGGCGATGATCGCCCTCCTGCTCGTCTCGGCCGCAGCTCCGCTCTCGGCGCAGCAGTCGATGCCCGTCGAAAAGCGGGTCGACAAGCTCGAGAAGGAAATGAAGGCCGTCCAGCGGAAGGTGTTTCCGGGCGGGGCGCAAACCTATTTCGAGCCGGAGATCAAGCCGCAGGCGGCGGCTCCGGCTCCGGCGGGCTCGCCTGCCGACGCGCCGGTGATCGACCTCACGCGCCGCGTCGACGCGCTGGAAAAGGCTCTGGCCGCGCTCACGGGCCAGGTCGAGCAGAACAGCTATAATCTGCGCAAGCTCGAGGATCAGTTCGCCAAGATGAAGGGCGATGCCGAATTTCGGCTGAACACGCTGGAGGGCAAAACCCCGGCCGCACCGGGCGCCGCAGCACCGGGGGCCAGCCTCCCTTATGTCGTGCCCCCCGCGCCAAAGCCGGGTGCTGCCACCGCCCCTGCGGTGACCGCTCCGGCAGCCACCACGCCGGCGCCTGCCGCGACCCCGCCGAGCGGCAATCCCGGCAAGGACGCCTATATGGTCGGCTATGATCTCTGGATGGCGAAGAAATATCCCGAGGCGATCGCTGCGCTAAAGGCGATGTACGCCAAATATCCCAAGGACAAATATGCCAGCTATGCCCGCAATCTCGCGGGCCGGGCCTATCTGGACAATGGCCAGTATAATGAGGCGATCCGCGAGTTCTTCGAAAATACCAAGGTCGAAGAGGGTGAGCGCGCACCGCACAGCTATGTGTTCATGGCCGAAGCGCTGATGAAGCGTAAGCCGCCGCTGTTCGACAAGGCCTGCCAGGCCTATGAGGTGATGTCGGCCAAATATCCCGAACAGGTGGCGAGTGGCCCGCTGGCGCAGATGGTCGCCAAGGGCCGGGCCGATGCCAAGTGCAAATAGGCGGCTGATCGCCCGCTGCCTTCGCCAATCCCGGTGCTCATGAGTGAACGGCGGGATCTGGTGGAGCGGTTTCGGGCCGATCTCGACCGTCTCTTGCCCGATCCGTCAGCGCGGATCGGGCTTGCCGTTTCCGGTGGGCCGGACAGCATGGCGATGCTGCTGCTGGCGGCCGAGGCTGTGCCCGACCGTATAGACTGCGCGACGGTCGATCATGGCCTTCGCGCCGAAGCCGCGGTCGAGGCGGCGCTCGTCGCGGAGGCCTGCGCCAGACTTGGCGTGTCCCACAGCATATTGAGGGTCGAGGTCGAGCGCGGGGCCAGCATCCAGGCCGCCGCACGGGCGGCGCGCTATGCCGCTCTGGAAGACTGGGCAGCGGCCGGCGGGCTCATGGCGATCGCCACGGCCCACCATGCCGATGATCAGGCGGAGACGTTGCTGATGCGGCTGGACCGGGGTGCGGGGCTATCGGGATTGGTCGGCATTCGTGCATGTCGTCCGCTCGGCCGCGTCATGGTGATCCGCCCTCTGCTCGGCTGGCGACGGGAGGCATTGCGCGCGGTTGTGGCCGATACTCCGACCGTCGACGATCCCAGCAACAGCGATCCGCGCCACGACCGCAGCCGTGTGCGCCGGTTGCTTGCGACCCTGGACGGGCAAGTCGACATCGACCGCATGGCCATGTCCGCTGTCCATCTGGCCGAGGCGGAGGAGGCGCTCGCCTGGACGGTGGAGGAAGCGATGCGGTCGCGCGTCACCTCCTGTCCTAATGGACGCATCCTTGCCGACGTGGAGGGGTTGCCGCGCGAGATTACAAGACGGATACTCGCCAGGCTGATCGGCGGTGCCGATTCGCACGTGGATGGCCCCACGCTGGACAGCGCCATGAGGCGGCTGGAGCAAGGGTCGACCGCGACGGTGGGACGCCTGAAACTGTCGCCCGGCCGCCGCATCCTGATCGAGAAAGCTCCGCCCCGGCGCTGAAAGGGGCGCCTGTCCGATCTGTTCCATTGTTATTAAGCCGCCGATGCCTATCTTGCCCTCTGAAAGGCAGACCTGACCGATGAATGAAGACAAAGAGCCGAAGCAGCCCAATCCGTGGATGAAGAGCCTCGCCATATGGATGGGTATCCTTCTTCTGCTCGTCGTCTTCGTCTCGATCTTCGAGAGTTCGGCGCGCACGGGGCCTGGCGAGCAGATCGCCTATTCCGAGTTCCTCGCCCGCGTCGATGACGGCGCGGTGCGTGAGGCCGACATCGGGGACGGCGTCGTCAGCGGCAAATTCTCGAACGGCTCCGCCTTCACGACCAATGCGCCCAGCGATCCGATGCTGATCCAGCGGCTGTCCGAGAAGGGCGTTACCTTCCGCGCCAAGCCGGCCGAGCAGACCAGCTTCTGGATGATCATGCTCTACCAGTCGCTGCCCTTCCTGCTGATCCTGGGCATCGCGTTCTTCGTGATGCGCCAGATGCAGAAGAATGCCGGCTCGGGCGCCATGGGTTTCGGCAAGTCGCGGGCCCGCATGCTGACGGAAAAGCATGGGCGGGTGACCTTCGACGATGTCGCCGGCATCGACGAGGCGCGCGAGGAACTGCAGGAGATCGTCGACTTCCTGAAGGATCCCACCAAATTCGCCCGTCTCGGCGGCAAGATTCCGAAGGGCGCCCTGCTGGTCGGCTCGCCCGGCACGGGCAAGACGCTGCTCGCCCGCGCGATCGCGGGTGAGGCGAACGTGCCCTTCTTCACCATCTCGGGTTCGGACTTCGTCGAGATGTTCGTCGGCGTGGGCGCGAGCCGCGTGCGCGACATGTTCGAGCAGGCGAAGAAGAACGCGCCTTGCATCGTCTTCATCGACGAAATCGACGCGGTCGGTCGCCATCGCGGCGCCGGCCTCGGCAATGGCAATGACGAGCGCGAGCAGACGCTGAACCAGCTTCTGGTCGAAATGGACGGCTTCGAGGCCAATGAAGGCATCATCATCGTCGCCGCGACCAACCGTCCCGACGTGCTCGATCCTGCGCTGCTGCGTCCGGGCCGCTTCGACCGTCAGGTGGTCGTGCCGCGCCCCGATATCGAGGGCCGCGAGAAGATCCTGGCCGTCCACATGAAGAAGGTGCCGCTGGCGCCCGACGTCAATGCGCGCACCATCGCGCGCGGCACGCCGGGCTTCTCCGGCGCCGACCTCGCCAATCTGGTCAACGAGGCGGCACTTCTGGGGGCGCGCAAGGGCAAGCGCCTCGTCGCGATGAAGGAGTTCGAGGAGGCCAAGGACAAGGTCATGATGGGCGCCGAGCGCAAGTCGATGGTCATGACCGAGGACGAGAAGAAGTCCACTGCCTATCATGAGGCTGGCCACGCTCTCGTCTCGCTCCACGTGCCCGGCTGCGACCCGCTGCATAAGGTGACGATCATCCCGCGCGGCCGTGCTCTCGGCGTGACCTGGAACCTGCCCGAGCGCGACCGTTACTCGATGTCGATGAAGCAGATGAAGGCGCGGCTCGCGCTCTGCTTCGGCGGCCGCATCGCCGAGCAGATCATCTATGGTAATGACGAGCTGAATACGGGTGCCTCCAACGACATCCAGCAGGCGACCGACATGGCCCGGTCGATGGTGATGGAATATGGCATGTCCGAGAAGCTCGGCTGGCTGCGTTACCGCGACAATCAGGACGAGGTCTTTCTGGGTCACTCGGTGGCGCGCAACCAGAGCGTCAGCGAGGCGACCGCGCAGATGATCGACCAGGAGGTCCGCCGCCTGATCGAGGAAGCCGAGCAGACTGCACGCAAGGTGCTGACCGACAATATCGATGAACTGCATCGCCTCGCCGAAGCACTGCTCGAATATGAGACGCTGTCGGGCGAAGAGTCGAAGCGGGTCATCAAGGGCGAGGATATCGGCCGCGACCAGGGCAACACACGTACCCCGGCCGCGATGAACTCGGGTGGATCGTCGATCCCGAAGAGCCGCCGCCCGGGCGGTTCCGGTGGCGGCAACTGGGGCGAACCCAAGCCCGCCTGAGGCTATTGCCCAGCAAAGTTGAAGGGCCGGCCCGCAATAGCGCGCCGGCCCTTTTCTTTTGTGGAGGAGGGGCTTCAAGAGGCTCGCCGGGCGTCCTCCAGCGCCATCGCGGCGCCCTTTTCGGCAATCATCAGCGTCGGCGAACTCGTATTCCCCGACACGATGCGTGGCATCGCCGAGGCGTCGATCACGCGCAGGCCGCCGATGCCGCGCACGCGCAGCCGTTCGTCGAGAACCGCCATGGGATCGCCATCGATCCCCATCGCCGCCGTTCCCACAGGGTGGAAGATGGTGGTTGCGAGATCGGCTGCTGCCTGCAGTAGCGCCTCGTCGCTTTCGGCGGCGGGACCGGGGCGATATTCCTCCGGCCGGTATTTCGCCAGGGGTTGCTGCGAGACGATACGCCGCGTGAGCCGCAGCGATTCGACCGCAACGCGCCGGTCCTCGTCGGTCGACAGATAATTGGGGCGGATGCGCGGGGGCAGAGCGGGGTCGGGGCCAGCGAGGTCGACCCGCCCCCGGCTGGTCGGCCGCAAATTGCAGACGCTGGCGGTGAAGGCACCGAAGCGGTGCAGGCCGTCGCCCCATTTGTCGAGTGACAGCGGCTGAAAATGATATTGGAGATTGGCGCGGTCCCGATCGGGGGAGGAACGCGCGAAAGCCCCCATCTGCGAGGGCGCCATGGTGAGCGGCCCCTTGCGGAACAGCAGATAGTCCCAGCCCATCTTCGCGCGCTTGAACAGATTGGCATAGTCGCTGTTGAGCGTCCGCACTCCGGACACCTTGTAGATCGGGCGGATCTGCAGATGATCCTGCAGATTGGCGCCGACGCCTGGCAGGGCATGGCGAACGGCGACTCCTGCGTCGGTCAGCCGCTTTGGGTCGCCGATGCCCGACAGTTGCAGCAGCTTGGGACTGCCGATCGCGCCCGCTGCCAAGATGGTCTCGCGGCTTGCCCCGGCGTGATGCAGTTGCCCGTTTTTGCGAAAAAGGATTCCGGTGGCGCGGCCATGCTCGATCGTGACGCGCTCGATCTCGACACCGGTTTCGAGCCGCAGATTGCGGCGCGAGAGCGCCGGCTTGAGGAAGGCGCCCGCCGCGCTGACCCGCCGGCCGTTGCGCTGGTTGACCTGGAAATAGGACGAGCCTTCATTGTCGCCGCGGTTGAAGTCGGCGATCGGCGCGATCCCGGCTGCCTCTGCGGCTAAGCGGATCGCGTCCAGTATCTCCCAGCTGATGCGGGGATGTTCGACGCGCCATTCGCCCCCGGCGCGATGAAAGCGCCCATCGGCGGCGCAATGATCCTCATGCGCCAGAAAATGCGGCAGGACGTCGTCCCAGCCCCAGCCGGTCAGACCCAGTTGCCGCCATCCGTCATAATCGGCAGCCTGACCGCGCATATAGACCATTGCGTTGATCGACGAGCATCCGCCGATCACCTTGCCGCGCGGATAAGCGAGCCTGCGCCCGCCCAGACCAGCCTCGACCTCGGTCTCGAACAGCCAGTCGGCGCGGCGGTGGCCGATCGCGAACAGATAGCCGACCGGAATATGGAACCAGATCCAGTCGTCCTGCCCGCCCGCCTCGAGCACCAGCACCCGGTTGCGCGGATCGGCGGACAGGCGGTTGGCGAGCAGGCTGCCGGCGGTGCCGGCGCCCGCGATCACATAATCATAGCTGCCGAAGTCGATCGCCGCTTCGACCGCGCGGGATTCCGCCATTGCAACCCTCTCGCCGCTTCTTTCCGAAGGGCATAGCGCCAGCCGGGGCGATCGCCCATCGGCGGAAAGATCAGGTCGGCTCGCGTCGGTCGGCCGTCGCGATCAGGGCCGGCCGATCGAGCTGTACTCGAAGCCGGCTGCGCGCATCTGCTCGGGGGGGTAGATGTTGCGCAGATCGACGATCGTCGGCGACTTCAGCAAGCGGCGGACCCGGTCGAGGTCGAGCGCGCGGAACTCGTTCCATTCGGTCACGAGGACCAGCACCTCGGCGCCGTCCATCGCCTGATAGGCATCGTCGGCGAATTCGACCCCGTCGAGCATCGCTTCGGCCTGATGGCGGCCTTCGGGATCATAGGCGCTGACCTGTGCACCGTTGTCCTGCAGCACGCGGACGATATCTATGCTGGGGCTGTCGCGCATGTCGTCGGTGTTGGGCTTGAAGGTCAGGCCGAGCAGCGCGATCTTCTTGTCCTTGACCGATCCGCCCGCCGCCGCGATCACGCGCCGTCCCATCGAGCGCTTGCGCTGGCTGTTCACGTCGACCGTCGCCTTGACGATCTGCAGCGGGATTTCATGGTCCTCGGCAGTCTTGAGCAGGGCGGTCGTGTCCTTGGGGAAGCAGGAGCCGCCATAGCCGGGCCCTGCATGCAGGAACTTGCTACCGATGCGCTTGTCCATGCCGATGCCCTGGGCGACCGCCTGAACATTGGCACCGGCCTTCTCGCACAGATCGGCGATCTCGTTGATGAAGGTGATCTTCACCGCCAGGAAGGCATTGGCGGCATATTTGATCAGCTCGGACGTCGCGCAGTCGACGAACAGGATCGGCACTTCGCGTAGCGACAGCGGACGATAGATGTCGCGCAGCACCGCCTTGGCATTGTCGTCGGATACGCCGCAGACGACGCGGTCGGGCCGCATGAAATCCTCGATCGCCGAGCCTTCGCGCAGAAATTCGGGGTTGGATGCCACCTCGATCCGCAGGTCGGGGCGGGCCTTCTCGACGATTTCCGCCACCTGCTTCGCGGTACCGACCGGCACGGTCGACTTGGTCACCATGACGCAAGGCTTCGTCAGCGCCTTTGCGGCCTGTTCCGCTGCGGCGAACACATAGGACAGGTCCGCATGGCCGTCGCCTCGGCGTGACGGAGTGCCGACCGCAATGAAGACCGCATCGGCGTCGCGTACGCCCTCGGCGATGTCGCTGGTGAAGCTCAGGCGGCCCGACCGGCTGTTGCGGCGGACGAGGTCTTCCAGGCCCGGCTCATAGATCGGGATCTGTCCGGCCTTCAGCTTGGCGATGGTCGCCTCATTGATGTCGACGCAGGTCACGTCATGGCCGAATTCGGAGAAACATGCTCCGGAGACGAGGCCGACATAGCCGGTGCCGATGATCGCCAATCGCATCGTTATATCCTTGTCGTTGCGCACGGAAACAGGCGCGTCGTCCGGCTGCATAGGAGCGCAGCCGTGACAATTTCAACTCAGCTCGGGAGCGTCCCGTTACTCGACCGTCACCGATTTGGCGAGGTTGCGCGGCTGATCCACGTCGGTGCCCTTGGCGACCGCGACATGATAGGCCAGCAACTGCACCGGGATCGCATAGACGATCGGCGCGATCAGCGGGTGGACCTTGGGCATGGTGATCGTCGCCATGCAGCCTTCGCCCGCCGCCGCCACGCCGTCATAGTCGGAGATCAGCACGACCTTGCCGCCGCGCGCCTGAACCTCCTGCATGTTCGAGACGGTCTTTTCGAACAGCGGGCCCGACGGCGCGATGACGATGACCGGCACCTTGTCGTCGATCAGCGCGATCGGGCCATGTTTCATCTCGCCTGCGGCATAGCCCTCGGCATGGATATAGCTGATTTCCTTGAGCTTCAGCGCGCCTTCCAGTGCGATCGGATAGTCGGTGCCGCGACCGAGATAGAGCACGTCGCGCGCGGTGGCGATCGTGCTGGCCATTGCCTCGATCGTCGCATCATAAGCGAGCGCGCCGTTGATCGCGGCGGGAGCCTCCGACAAATGCCGCACGATGTCCTTCTCCTCGCGCTCGGACAGACGTCCCTTGGCGCGGGCGAGATTGGCGGCAAGTGCGGCGAGCACCGCCAGCTGGCAGGTGAAGGCCTTGGTCGAGGCGACGCCAATCTCCGGACCGGCATGAGTCGGCAGAAGCAGGTCGGCCTCGCGCGCCATGGTCGAGGTGGGGACGTTGACCACCACCGCGATCTTCTGGCCCTCGGCCCGCGCGTGGCGCAGCGCCGCGAGCGTGTCGGCGGTTTCGCCCGACTGGCTGATGAACAGGGCGAGGCCGCCATCCTCCATCACCGGCGCGCGGTAGCGGAACTCCGACGCCACATCGAGGTCGACGGGCACGCGGGCGAACTGCTCGAACCAATATTTGGCGACCATGCCCGCGTAGAAGCTGGTCCCGCAGGCGACGATCGTCACGCGGCGGATCGAGCCGAGGTCGAATTCGGGGACGGGCAGGGAGACCTGATCCTCCAGCCGGCGGACATAGGATTTCAACGTCTGGGCGACGACGATCGGCTGCTCGTAAATCTCCTTGAGCATGAAATGGCGGTGATTGCCCTTGTCGATCGTCAGGTTCGACGCGCCCGACAGGACGATCGGCCGGTCGACCGGCTGGTCGTCACGGTCGTAGATCTGGGTCTTCTCGCGGGTGATGACGACCCAGTCGCCCTCGTCGAGATAGCTGATCCGCTGGGTGAGCGGAGCCAGCGCCAGGGCGTCCGAGCCCAGATAGGTCTCGCCATTGTCGCCATAGCCGACGACCAGCGGCGAGCCGAGGCGGGCGCCGATCAGCATGTCCGGGTTCTGGCGGAACAGGATCGCGAGTGCGAAGGCGCCGTGCAGGCGCTTGAGATTGGTGCGGACCGCCTCGACCGGGTCCATGCCGGCTTCGACATCGGCCGAGATCAGATGGGCCACGACCTCGGTGTCGGTCTGGCTTTCGAATGTCCGTCCCTTGGCGATGAGTTCGTCGCGCAGCGGCTTGAAATTCTCGATGATGCCGTTGTGGACAAGGGCGACTTCGCCGGTGGCGTGCGGATGGGCATTGTCCTGGGTGGGCGCGCCGTGCGTCGCCCAGCGGGTGTGGGCAATGCCGATCAGGCCGGGCAGCGGCTCTGCGTCCAGCTTGCGGGCGAGATTGTCGAGCTTGCCCTCGGCGCGGCGCCGCTCGAGCTGGCCGTCATGGATGGTGCAGATGCCGGCCGAGTCATAGCCGCGATATTCGAGCCGCCGAAGCCCGGCGACGAGCCGCTCCGAAACGTCTTCCTTGCCCACAATGCCGATAATGCCGCACATCGACCTTAAGCCCCACCAGAGTTCAACCGCGCGTGGCTATGATAGAGCCACGATGAATGCCGACTTACGAAAGCCGGCGACGTTGCATCAGCCCTTGGCCGCCTTCTTTGCCTTCATCGCTTCGCGGAAGCGCGTGGCCCAGCCGTCGCGGGCTTCCTGTTGTCCGCGCGCGACCGCCAGCGCGCCGGCCTCGATGTCGCGGGTGATGACCGAACCGGCCGCCACCATCGCGCCGTCGCCGATCGTAACCGGCGCCACCAGAGCGCTGTTCGATCCGATGAAGGTGCCTTCACCGATCACCGTGCGATATTTGAGGAAGCCGTCATAATTGCAGGTGATCGTGCCCGCGCCGATGTTCGCCTTTGCGCCGATCTCGGCGTCGCCGATATAGGACAGGTGATTGGCCTTGGCGCCCTTGCCGAAACGCGCCTTCTTGACCTCGACGAAATTGCCGATCTTGGCCTGCTCGCCGATATCGGCGCCGGGGCGGAGCCGGGCATAGGGGCCGATCTCGGCCTCCGCACGGACATGCGCCCCCTCGATATGGCTGAAGGCGTGGATCGTCACCCGGTCCTCGATCGTGACGCCGGGACCGAACACGACATTGGGCTCGATCACCACGTCGCGCCCGACCTTCGTGTCATGCGCGAACCAGACCGTCTCGGGCGCGATCAGCGTCGCGCCGTCGGCCATCGCGGCAAGGCGGCGGCGCTGTTGCCATTCGCGTTCGACCGCGGCGAGCTCGGCCCGGCTGTTGACGCCGGCGACTTCCCACGCCTCCGCCTCGATCACGACCGATCGTTCGCCCTGCGCGCGGGCGATGCGGACGATGTCGGGCAGATAATATTCGCCCGCGGCATTGTCATTGCCGACCTGTGCCAGCAGCGCCCAAAGCCGCTCGCCGCGCACCGCCATCAGCCCCGAATTACACAAGTCGACCGCGCGCTGTTCGGGCGTGGCGTCCTTAAACTCGACCATGTCCTCGATCGTCCCGTCGGACGCGGCGAGAATGCGGCCATAGGCCA
>JAIYAJ010000533.1 GCA_027489105.1 Zymomonas sp.
CCTGGAACCTGGTCACCCGCGAATATGGCCTGCCGAAGGACAAGCTGACCGTCACCGTCAGCCGGTCGGGGGCAATGCCCCAGGTGCCGGTGATCAGATTCCAGGCCAGCGAGATCGCCCGTTCCTTGAAATAGTCGCCGAACGAGAAATTGCCGAGCATCTCGAAGAAGGTGTGATGCCGCGCCGTATATCCGACATTATCGAGATCATTGTGCTTGCCGCCGGCGCGCACGCATTTTTGCGAAGACGTCGCGGTGGTGTAGCCGCGCTTCTCGAGACCGGTGAAGACATTCTTGAACGGCACCATCCCCGCATTGGTGAACATCAGCGTGGGATCGTTGTGCGGCACCAGCGGCGCCGACGGGACCAGTTCGTGGCCCTCCCGCGCAAAATGATCGAGGAAGGAGCGGCGGATGTCATTGGTCGAGGTCATGCCAGCGACTTAGGCGAGAGCCGACCGCTTCTCAAGCGGTGATGGTGGTTTCGCGGGATGTCGGTGATGCTCGTCCCGACGGCGCCATGCCGTCACGGATCGGGAAGCCACCGATCAGGCGGCCGATGCCGGCTCGTCCAGCCATCCCCGCTCACGCAGATGGGCGATGCGGTTTCTGGCGACGGGCACACGCAGTCCATTGGTCAGCAGCAGCACGACCGAGCGGCCATCCCGCTCCCACCGGTCGATCGCGCGGCGGTCGACCCACCAGGACCGGTGCACCTGCATACCGCGCTCCTCGTCGAGCGCCGCCACAACGTCCCGCAACACCCCGTGGTGCAGATAGGATCGGCCAGGAAGATGGACGCGGACATGATGGTCCTCCATCTGCAAGCACAGCGCGAGTTCGAGCAAGTGATCGGGCAGAGCTGCAGGATGATCGAGTGCGAGCGGATCAGGGGCGTTGTCCGGTACGGACAGCCCCGGCTGAGGCATGGCGGTCAATACCGAGGGGCCACCCGCCCGCCAGAAGGATGGCCTGTTCCGGCCCATCTCGATCCAGGTCAGGGCCGCCATTGCAGGCAAGGCGACCATGATCGTGAGACCATACCAGTCGAACATCGACATGGCGGCGGCGCGGCGCGGCCAGAAGGCATAGGTCTGGAGCGCGCCCAGCAGGGCCAGCGGAACGCTCGTCACGATGACCGCCGCGAAGAAACAGAAAAGTGCCGGAAAGCCCCGCCGCCGCCCGGCGTCCAGCGCCGCGACCATGGCCGGCCAGAGAAGGAGGCTGCCGATCCAGAACAGGCAGGTCCAATAGGCCATTCGCCGGAAGACGTCCGACTCATAGCTACCGAAAGGACCGAGCAGGCCGAATTCGAGACCGGCCAGGGTCGCCCAGCCCAGGACGCTGGCCCATCGCTCGGGGCGCTTGAGAAGGTCGCTCGATTCCACAGTGCATCATTGCTGCAAAGCGTGGGCTGACGGCAAGTGGCTTTGCCGTACCGTTCGCCAGTTCGCCCGCTCGCCCATTCGCGAAGCCGGGCTCGCCGCCGCTCAACGCCGGTGACAGGTTCATGCCCGACCGGCGGATCAGCAGGAAAGGCGGGTGATGTTACAACGCGTACGGAACTTCATGCGGCGGCGCGATGATGGAACGGCCGGACGACTGAACATGCTGCTAACCCTGATGAATGAGCGGCTCGCTGCCGAATTCCGGCCGACCGTGACCTATGTCGGCAACAACCGGGTACTTGTCGGGACCCGCGTCGGCGACCGCACCATCGCTTATTATGTCGAAGCAGACGACCGGCTGCTCAGTCCCTGGTTCATCGTCACAGGACAGTTCGAAACCGAGGTGACCAACTATCTGCTCCGACACCTTCGTGCGGACAGTCACTGTATCGATGTCGGAACCAATTTCGGCTATTATAGCTGCCTGATGGCGCGCTTCTGTCCGGCGGGCCGCGTCCTCGGCGTCGAGGCCGATCGCCACATCGCCGAACTGGCAAGGGACAATCTGTTCATCAACGGCCTCCACGAAAGAGGCGATGTCATCTGGGCGGCTGCGTGCGATCGCAACGAGGACATAACCCTGTATCGCCGCATGTCGCGGTCCGGGAATACGAGCATCTTCGATATGGGGGAGAGCTTCACCACCCATATGGGCGAACAGCCGTCCCAGCCTTTCACCGTGCAGGGCCGCAAGATCGACGACCTTGCGGATCGGCTCGGCGGCCGGGTCGATTTCATCAAGATCGACGTCGAGGGGGCCGAACCTCTGGCGCTGCGTGGTGCCGCCGATGTCATCCGCGACAATCGGAATTTGTCGATCGTGATGGAATGGTCGCCCGGGCAGATCGCGGCCGCTGGATTCGATGTCGCCGAGTTCGTCGACGAAATCGATGCGCGGGAGCTGCAGGTCTCGATCCTGGAGCGGCACTCGGAGAGGCCCCTCCACATCTCCAAGCTGGCAAGCCTGCCCTATCAGGCAGCGATCATCTTGAAGAGAAGCCGGACACGATAGACCCGCTTGCCCGACCAGCGTCAGGCATAGGCATAGGGGCCGCCCTTTTCCAGGGCGGCAGCATAAGCCGGTCGCTGGTGGATCTTGTCGAGCCACTCGCAGATGTTCGGGCGCCGCCCATCGAGTTTCAGCCGCTGGCGCGCCGCCTCGAGCGGAAAGCTCATCATGATGTCGGCGGCAGAGAAACTGTCGCCAGCAAACCAGCTGTGGCGGACCAGCTCGCTTTCGACATAGTCGATATGGGTCATCGCCATGCCGGTGACGATCTTGCGTGCCGGCCAGCCAAAGGGCCCCATGCGGTCGATGACCAGTTTCAGCAGCAGCGGTGGCATCAGCGAACCCTCGGCATAGTCGAGGAAATAGCGCCAGCGCAGCGCGCCATCGGCGTCCTCGGGCGGACCGAGCTGCCCCCCTGCCAGCGCCACGAGATATTCGAGGATCGTCGCGGTCTCGGCCACGATGCGGCCGTCATGCTCGACGACGGGGGATTTGCCGAGCGGATGGACGGCCTTCAACTCGGGCGGCGCCAGCATCGTCTTGCGATCGCGTTCGTAACGCTTGACCTCATAAGCGAGGCCAAGCTCCTCGAGCATCCAGAGAACCCTCTGGGACCGCGAATTTTCAAGATGGTGGACGATGATGGTCAAGATACGGCTCCGGCGATGAAAACCGGCTCCGCCCCCGTCAGCCCGGCTCGTTCACATAGACCGCCATTTCATTACCGGAAGGCTCCCGGAAGTGAAAGCGCCGCCCGCCCGGAAAGGCAAAGATCGGCCTTGTCACCACCCCGCCCGCGCCTTGCACGGCAGCAAGGCTGGCTTCGAGATCGTCTGCCTCAATGATGGGCAAGGGAGCGGAGGGCGCATCCTCGCCATGGCCGTTCAGACCCAGATCGCTGGTGCCCCCTGCTCCCGCCGCGACGGTACCGGCATAAGCCGGACCGAAGACGGTCAGGGACCAGCCGAAGGCCGCCTCGAAAAACTGCCGGCTCGCCGCGACATCGGCCGTCGGGAGCTCGACATAGTTCAGCCGCGCGGTTGGCGCGCGATCAGACATCGTCGTCTTCGGACGGGCCGGCCATCAGCGCCTCGCCGACATCCTCGGCATTGCCGCGAATGGCCGCTTCGAGCTTCGCCGCGAGTTCGGGATTTTCGCGCAGATAATTTTTCGAATTTTCGCGACCCTGCCCGATGCGGATCGAGTCATAGCTGAACCAGGCGCCCGACTTCTCGACCAATCCGGCCTTGACGCCGAGATCGAGCAGTTCGCCCACCTTGGACACGCCTTCGCCATACATGATGTCGAACTCGACCTGCTTGAACGGCGGGGCGACCTTGTTCTTCACCACCTTGACGCGGGTCGTGTTGCCGACGACGTCCTCGCGGTCCTTGATCGCGCCGGTGCGACGGATGTCGAGACGCACCGATGCGTAGAATTTCAGTGCGTTGCCACCCGTCGTCGTCTCCGGATTGCCGTACATCACGCCGATCTTCATGCGCAGCTGGTTGATGAAGATCACCATGCAGCGC
>JAIYAJ010000375.1 GCA_027489105.1 Zymomonas sp.
ATGAGGCCACCGCCGGCATGAAGGCCGGCGACGTGCTGCCCGGCGAGGTGGCGTTCAAGCTCTATGACACCTTCGGCTTCCCCTATGACCTGACCGAGGACGCCCTGCGCGCGCAGGACCTGTCGGTCGATCGCAGCGGCTTCGACAGCTCCATGGCCGAGCAGAAGGCGGCAGCCCGCGCCGCGTGGAAGGGCTCGGGCGAAAAGGCCTCCGACGAGATCTGGTTCGATATCGCCGAAGAGTTCGGCGGCACCGAGTTCACCGGCTATGTCAGCGAGGAAGGCGACGGCCAGTTGCTCGCGATCGTGAAGGACGGGCAGCGCACGGACAAGGCGACTGCCGGCGACGAGGTCGTGCTGATCACCAACCAGACGCCCTTCTACGGCGAGAGCGGCGGCCAGATGGGCGACGCCGGCACGATCACCGGCGACGATGGTCTGGAGATCGCGGTCGAGGACACCGCCAAGCCGCTCGGTCGCCTGCACGCGCATCGCGGCCGGATCCTGTCCGGCAGCGTCAAGGTCGGCGCTGCACTGCACCTGTCGGTCGACGGCGAGCGTCGTGCGCGCATCCGTGCCAACCACTCGGCGACCCATTTGCTGCACGCAGCACTCCGCAACCGGCTCGGCGGCCATGTCACCCAGAAGGGCAGCCTGGTCGCCGCCGACCGCCTGCGCTTCGACTTCTCGCACCCCAAGGCGTTGACCCCCGAGGACATCGCTGCGGTCGAGGCCGAGGTGAACCGCCACATTCGCGAGAATGAAAAGGTCACCACCCGGTTGATGACCCCCGACGCGGCGATCGAGGCCGGCGCTATGGCGCTGTTCGGCGAGAAATATGGCGATGAGGTTCGCGTCCTGTCGATGGGCGCGCTGGGCGCCGACACGCCCGGCAAGAATTACTCGGTCGAACTGTGCGGTGGTACCCATGTGTCGGCGCTTGGCGACATCGCGCTGTTCAAGATCGTTGGCGAGAGCGCGGTGTCGAGCGGGGTCCGCCGCATCGAAGCGCTGACCGCCGAGGGCGCACGCCAGTGGTTCACCCAGCGCGACGAGAAGCTGAAGGAGGCTGCGGCCGCGCTCAAGACCTCGCCCGACGAGGTTCCGGCGCGCATTGCCGCACTGGTGGAAGAGCGCCGCCGGCTCGAACGCGAACTGGCCGACGCCAAGAAGGCGCTGGCGCTGGGCGGCGGCGGCAAGGCCGAGGCTGCAGGCCCGGAGACGGTCGGTGGCGTCGCCTTCCTTGCGCAGCATGTCGAAGGGCTCGACCCCAAGGGCCTGCGCGGGCTGGTCGACGATGCCAAGGCGAGCCTCGGCTCGGGCGTGTCGATGATCGTGGCCGTCAACGAGGGCCGCGCGAGCGTCGCCGCCGGGGTGACCCCCGATCTGGTCGAGCGGGTGAGTGCGGTCGATCTCGTCAAGACTGCGGTGGCGGCGCTGGGCGGGCAGGGCGGCGGCGGCCGGCCCGACATGGCCCAGGGCGGCGGTCCGGACGGGGCGCGTGCGGCAGAGGCGATCGACGCGGTCCGCGCGCAGCTGGCGCAGCTTTCCGCCTGATTTCCAGATCGACGCTCCGGCTTGGCAGGCGCGTCCCCATCTCCTATGAGGCTTGGGAACCCGGCGCCCTGCGTCGGGCTCGACAGATCGCGCCGGTGCCCGAAAGGGCTTAAAATGGGAACGCGGTGAGGAAGGCTTCCTTCCGAATCCGAGGCTGTCCCTGCAACTGTAAGCGGCGAGCGCGATGTGCAGCGCGTCTTCTCCTGGAAGGCGCAGGCCACTGGATGCCGCAAGGCGACTGGGAAGGCCGCGCATCGTGCCGTGACCCGTGAGCCAGGAGACCTGCCGGCGCTCGGTCGCTCTTGCCTGGTCCAGGGGATGGCCACGGCACGGTTTTCTCTCCGTCTGAGCGACGAAGCAGTGCGGCAGGGGCCGCGCGGCCGATCTTCCGTGGGCGCGTGCGCCTGCCCGGGGAAGACGGCCGGTCGTCGCGCGCCGGCTTTCGTCGGCCAACGATGCTCGCCCCCGCCGATCGTCGTCGGCGCATGGGGAATGAGCATGACCGAATCCGCCTATCATCCGATGTCCGCTTCGCCGGACGAAGCTTCCTCCGCTTGCCGGGAGGTTGTCGCATGAAGACCCGCACCGACGAGGAGCATAAGGAGAAGATGGTCAAGCTTCAGGCGGCCCAGGCGCGCAAGATCGCGACCAAGACCGTCGAGAAGGGGCTGATCATCGTCCACACCGGCACCGGCAAGGGCAAGACCTCCGCCGCACTCGGCATGGTCATCCGCGCGATCGGCCACGGCATGAAGGTCGGCGTGATCCAGTTCGTGAAGGGCGCGATGGACAGCGGGGAGAAGGTCGTGTTCGACCAGTTCCCACACCTCGTCGAGTTCAAGCCGATGGGCGAGGGCTTCACCTGGGACACGCAGGACCGGTCGCGCGACATCGCGGTCACGCGCACGGCCTGGGAAGAGGTCAAGCGCATGATCGCCGATCCCAGCTATCGGCTCGTGCTGGCGGACGAACTGAACATCGTGCTGCGCTATGGCTATCTGCCGGTCGAGGAAGTGCTCGAGGTACTGCGGACGAAGCCGCCGATGACCCATGTGGTCGTGACCGGCCGCAACGCGCCGCAGGAACTGATCGACATGGCGGATCTCGTTACCGACATGGGCTCGATCAAGCACCCCTTTCGCGATCAGAACGTCCGCGCCCAGCCCGGCATAGAATATTGACCATGCCGATGTCGTGCCCGCCGGACCTGCCGGGGGCGCTGGAGGAACTGCTGCTCTGGCGTCGCGATGTCCGGCACTTTCGCGGCGATCCGCTCGACGAGGCGCTGGTCGGGGATCTGCTGCGCATCGCCCAGCTGGCGCCCTCGGTCGGCAATGCCCAGCCATGGCGCTACGTCCGCATCCGCAGCACGGCTCTCCGTGCGGCGCTTGCGACCCATGCCGACGAGCAGGTCCGGGCGGCGGGCGATCGGTACAGCGATCCCCGCCTGCGGGGGCGTTATGACGCGCTCAAGCTGCACGGGCTGCGCGAAGCTCCGGAGATCGTGGCGGTCTTCTGCGACGAAGACGGACCCCGCGGCCGTGGGCTCGGGGCTGCGACCATGCCCGAAGCGCTGCGCTATTCGGTCGTGCTGTCGATCCACACGCTCTGGCTTGCCGCGCGGGCCCGCGGGATCGGACTGGGTTGGGTGTCGGTCGTGCGGCCGGACCATGTGGCGACACTGCTCGGGGCCGAGCCGTCCTGGCGCTTTGTCGCTTTGCTGTGCCTCGGACAAGCCGAGCGTGAAGATGATCTCCCTGAACTGCAGCGACGCGGTTGGCAGGCGCGGGTGCCGTGGCAGGAGAATGTCAGTGTGCTGTGATCGCAGCCGCAATCGCCCGCGTCGCGCGGACATAGTCGGGGGTGCCGCACACCGTCCAGGCCTGCGGGATGCTGATCCGGGGAATGTCGCGCAGCGCCGGATGGTGCAGCATTTCGGTCCCCTGATCGGTGATCCGGTCCGTCGCGCTCTCGACGATCAGGAAGTCCGGGTGGGCAGCCACCATCTCCTCGACGCTCAGCTGCGCCAGCGCGGGCTTGCCGAGGCGGCCGGCCAGATTGACGAGGCCTACGCGCCGCATGATGTCGTCGATCAGCGTGCCGGTACCCGTCATGAAGCCGCGGCGCTGATAATAGGCGGCGACACGGCCGCGCCCGGCGGACTGGATGCCGGCCAGGCCGCGCTCCATCTCGGCGATCAGCTTCTCACCCCGCTCGGGATGGCCGACCGCTTCGGCCGTTGCGCGGATCGACGTGTATATCCCGGCAAGGTCGTCGGCAGTCTCGAGATCGAGCAGCTTGTACTTCTGCGAGCGCAGCATGCGCAGCGCGGCGCTGCGGCGGGCGGGCATGCCGACCACCAGATCGGGATTGATCGTCAATATCCGTTCGGCCGAATTGTCGGCGACCGGCAGGCCGACCGCCTTACCGGCCATCGCCGACATCTCGACGTCGGTGGCGTTGCGCGTCAGCCCCGCAATCTGGTCCCGATCGGCCAGCGCCAGCACCAGCTGGTCGGCGCACAGGTTGAGCGACACGATCCGCTTGGGCGCGCTCGCGGGGCGCGCATCGGCCATGGTGGCGGGGATCGTGGCGACGGCCAGGGTCGCAAGACCGGCGAGAAGGGCAGGGCGCAGGTGCATGGTGCCGGCGCTCATAGACAGAGTTTCGCGGCAGGCAAGCCGCCAGAGGCAGGAGCGCTCTTATGGTAAGCGCGACCAGACAACGCCATCACCCCGCGCTGATGCCGATTCTCTTGCTGCTGCTCCTGATGGCGGCTGTCGGTTCGATCGCGCTCGGCGCTGTGCCGATCAGCCTTGCGCGCATGGCGGCGGTGCTGATCGGCAAGGGCGATATGGTGGCGCGCATCATCCTGATCGATCTTCGACTGCCGAGAGCCCTGGTCGGGCTTGCGGTCGGAGCGATGCTGGGTCTCGCCGGGGCGGTCCTCCAGGGCTATCTGCGCAACCCGCTCGCCGAGCCCTCGGTGCTCGGCGCGTCGAACGCGGCGGCGCTCGGGGCGGTGGGTGCGATCTATTATGGCTTGTCCGAATGGAACGTCGTGCTGCTGCCGCTGATGGCGATCGGGGCGGCGCTGATCGCGCTGGCGCTGCTCGTCTTCCTGGCCGGCCATGGCGAAAGCCCGCTCACCCTGATTCTGTCGGGCATCGCGATCGCGACGCTGGCGAGTGCCGGGATCAGTCTGGCGCTCAATCTGTCGCCCAATCCCTTCGCTGCGATGGAGATCATGACCTGGCTGCTCGGATCAGTCGAAAATCGCTCGATCGAGCATGTCTGGATCGCGCTGCCCTGCGTCGCGCTCGGCGCGTTTCTTCTGCTGCGTGACGGTCGGGTGCTCGATGCGCTGGCGCTGGGGGAGGACGGCGCCCGCTCGCTCGGCTTCGATCTCGGGCGGAGCAGGCGTCGGCTTTTGCTGGGCGTCGCGATCGGCGTCGGCGGTGCGGTCGCCGTGTCGGGGGCGATCGGCTTCGTCGGACTGATCGTACCGCATCTGGTCCGTCCCTTTACCGACCGGAGCCCGTCGGCGACGCTGGTGCCGTCGATGATTGCGGGCGCAACGCTTTTGACCCTCGCCGACATATTGGTCCGCCTGCTACCGACGTCCAACGAACTGAAACTGGGCGTGGTGACGGCCTTTCTGGGCGTGCCGGTCTTCATCGTCCATCTTCTCCGGGAGCGCCGCGCATGGTGACCATCTCTGTTCGCGATCTGGTGCTCAGACTGGGTGATCGCGCGGTCGTCGACGGCGTCAGTGCCGATCTGCAGGGTGGATCGCTGATCGGGATCATCGGACCCAATGGCGCCGGCAAGTCGACCCTCGTGCGCGGCATGCTGGGCCTGCTCGGCGCTGCGTCGGGGGAGGTGCGGATCGACGGCCGTGCGATCGCGGATATTGCGCCGTCCGATCGGGCGAAGCGTCTGGCTTATCTGCCACAGGGGCAGAATCTCCATTGGCCGCTCAGTGTCGAACGCCTCGTGGCGCTCGGCCGCTTGCCCCATATGGGCCCTCTGTCGCGCATGAGCGACGCCGACCGCGCTGCGGTGACCGAGGCGATGCAGCGGACCGAGATCGAGCATCTCGCCCAGCGCACCGTCACCGAATTGTCGGGCGGTGAGCGGGCGCGGGTGATGATGGCGCGGGCTCTCGCCGTGGGCGCAGGTGGTTTGCTGGCGGACGAACCCTTGGCAGCGTTGGACCCCGGTCATCAGATCGATATGATGGTGCTGCTCGAGCGGGAGGCGAAACAAGGCGCGCTGGTCGTCGTGGTGCTCCACGACTTGACGATGGCGGCTCGCCATTGCGGTCGGCTGCTGCTGATGAATCACGGAAAGCTGGTTGCCGATGGGCCGCCAGAACTTGTAATGACTTCGAGAAACCTCTCGGAAGTCTATGGAATTAAAGCGTATACGAACGAGACGGACGGAGTCCGATCCGTCGTTACGGCAGGACGTGGATAGACGATTGACGCCCGCTGCCGCACTGCGGTAACGACCCGGTTGCGACAGGTTCCCCGGAGACGGGGATGAAAAGGGAACGGGGTTCGAGACCCCGGCTGCCCCTGCAACTGTGAGCGGCGAGCCATCGGGCCACATGCCATTGGGATCTTTGCGATCCTGAGAAGGCGGCACGAACACGGCGTTGACCCGCAAGCCAGGAGACCTGCCCGTCGCGGTCGTCCTTCGCGCGGACAGGGTGTGCCGAGCGGACGGGGGTAAACCCGAGAGACGACATGTCTGGACCGTGCTTTGCGCGGGGATATGTCGTGCCTTCTTGGCCCGGTTATCCCCCTGCGGGTGCGGCTCCTTCGTCATGGGGTGCCCATTCGTGTTGAAACAATTGTCTCTGTTCTGCCTGCTTCTGACCTCCGCCACCTCGGCCGCACTGGCCGACGACGGTCAGGAGGCTCCGCCGCCCGACGCCGCTGCCGATGTGGACACCATCCTGGTCACGGCGACCCGCCTCCCGCTGAGCATCGAGCGCGTACCGGACTCGATCACCCTGCTCGACAAGGCCGCGATCGACCGCAGCCAGGACATCGGCGTCACCGAATTGCTGTTGCGCACGCCCGGCATCAGCATCGCCCGCAACGGCGGCTATGGCACGTCGACCTCGCTCCGCATCCGGGGTGCCGAGAGCGACCAGACCGTCGTTGTGATCGACGGCGTCAAGCTCAACGATCCCTCGTCCACCGGCGGTGGCTATAATTTCTCCAACCTGCTGGTCGGCGACGCGGCGCGGATCGAGGTGTTGCGCGGGCCGCAGTCGATCCTGTGGGGCAGCCAGGCGATCGGCGGCGTGGTCAACATCGTCACCCCGCTGCCCAAGGCGCCGCTCGAAGGCAGTTTCGACATCGAGGCCGGATCGCGCGAGACCGCCAGCGCCCGGGCCGCATTGGGCGGCAAGCAGGGGCGGCTCACCTGGCGGATCGGCGGCCAGGCCTTCACCACCGACGGCATCTCGGCTTTCGCCTCATCCTTCGGCGGGCGCGAACGCGACGGTTATACCAACCGCAACCTGTCGGGTCGCGCCGAACTGGAGATCAGCGACAATGTCCGTGCCGATGTTCGCGGCTATTATGCGCGCGGCCGGAACGACTTCGACGCAGTGGGGGCGGATAACCCGGCTTATGGGACGAGTCGGGAGTTCGTCGGCTATGCTGGCCTGAACGTCGACCTGTTCGACAAGCGGCTGCGCAACCGCTTTGCTTATGGCTATACCGACACCAACCGCGACAATTATGACCCGCGCAACCAGCGGACCAAGACCTTCGATGCCGCCGGGCGCAACCAGCGGCTCGAATATCAGGGCAGCTTTGCGATCAGCGAGCGCGATATCCTGATCTTCGGGGTCGAGAATGAGCGCTCGCGCTTCCGCAGCGTTTCGCCTCCGGCCTCCTTGTCGACGCCCATCCCAGCGCCTGTGAGTGGCAAGAGCGAGATCACCGCAGTCTACGGACAGCTCAGCCTGCAGCCGATCACGGCACTCACGCTCAACGCCGGGGTGCGTCGTGACGATCACGCGCGCTACGGCGCCAAGACCCTGTTCTCTGCCGGCGGCGTGGTCAATTTGTCGACCGGCACGCGGATCAGGGCCAGCTATGGCGAGGGGTTCAAGGCGCCGACGCTCTATCAGCTCTATTCGGAATATGGGAACGACGCCCTGTCTCCCGAGCGGGCGCATGGCTGGGAAGCGGGTGCCGAACAGCGGCTGTTCGGAAACCGCGCGCAGATCGGAGCGGTCTGGTTCGAGCGCGCGAGCCGGGACCTGATCGTCTATATCGGTTGCTCGAGCAGTTCGACCACGCCGCTCTGCTTCCAGCCCGGCACAACGATCCGCCGCTTCGGCTATTATCAGAATGTGTCGCGG
This sequence comes from Zymomonas sp., assembly GCA_027489105.1. Next base: position 7,945 of record JAIYAJ010000375.1, read on the forward strand.
GCGAAGGCCCAGGGCATCGAGGCGCAGGCCAGCCTGACGCCGGTGGCCGGCGTGTCGATCGACGCCAATTACACGTGGACTATGGCCGAGGACCGGTCGCCCGGAACCGCCAATTTCGGCAAATGGCTTCCCCGCCGACCGCGCCAGCAGGCCAATGGCTCGATCAGCTACGCCTGGCCGATGGGTCTTACCACCGGCGTCGCGCTGCGCTGGTCGGGACATAGCTTCGACAACGCATCGAACAGCCAGCGGCTCGACGATTACACGCTGGTCGATCTGCGCGCCGAATATGCGCTGTCCGATCAGCTGCGCCTGTTCGCCCGCGTCGAGAACCTGTTCGATGAGGGCTATATGACGGCCTATCGCTACGGCGCTCTCGGTCGCAGCATCTATGCCGGCGTGCGGGGACGCTTCTGATGCGAATCTCCCCCGCATCGAGGATCTCGCTTCGGCGGGGGAAGGGCGGCGGTCGCATCCTGAGGATGCGGCCGCTTCCCGCTGCCGTCCAATATAGAGACGGGAGGACGGCATGACCTTTCAACCGGTCGGATCGGGCCTCTCGATCGTCGCGTGCAGCACCTGCAGATTGTCCCCGGAACAGCGCGGAGAGGGCGACGGGCGCGGCGGCGGTGCGCTGTTCGGTCAGATGCTGAAGACCGTCCGCGACTGCGACCCGCGCTACCAGGGGATAGACATCCAGGCGATGCCCTGCCTCTTCGCTTGCGGTGAGCCTGTGGCGGTGCATCTGCGGGCGGCGGGCAAGTTCAGCTATGTCCTTGGCCGTTTCGCGCCGGATGAAGAATCGGCAAGGGCGATCCTCGACTATGCATTGCTCTACGCCGACAGCGACCTCGGCAGCGTGCGCTATGCCGACTGGCCGCAGGGCGTGAAGGGCCATTTCCTCACCCGCTCGCCGCCCGAAGGCCATATCCTGCCATGATCTATGCGTCGGTCGATGCGGTCGACAAGGCCCTGCGCGATATCGGTGAGGCGGATGCCGACGCGATCGCGGCGGCGCGTCTGCGTCAGGACAGTCTGACCAAGCCCAGGGGATCGCTCGGTCGACTGGAGGAACTGGCGCTGTTCATGGCCGGTTGGCAGGGCAGACCGATCCCGACGTTCGACAAAGGGAAGGTCGTCGTCTTCGCGGGCAATCACGGCGTCGCCGCCCGCAGCGTCAGCGCCTTTCCGGTGGACGTAACCGCACAGATGGTTGCGAATTTCCGGGCGGGCGGAGCGGCCATCAATGCGCTCGCCCGCGCCGCAGGGCTCGCGCTGGAAGTCGTCGCGATCGAACTTGATCGGCCGACCGCCGACTTCACCGAAGGGCCGGCGCTCTCGGTCGACGAATGCCTCGAAGCTCTGTCGATCGGTGCGGGGACGGTTTCCCCGGACCTCGATCTGATCGCGCTCGGCGAAATGGGCATCGGCAATTCGACGGCCGCAGCCGTGCTCGCAGCGCGCAGTTTCGGGGGCGCAGTAGCGCTGTGGACCGGACCGGGCACCGGCGTCGACGATGCCGGGATGGCACGCAAGATCGCGGTGGTCGAGGCGGGGCTGAGGCGGCATCGCGACGCTCCGTCCACGGCTTTCGAGACGTTGCGCCGTCTTGGCGGGCGGGAGATCGTGGCGATTGCCGGTGCCGTCCTGCGCGCGCGGCACTTGCGGGTCCCCGTCCTCCTCGACGGTTATATCTGTTGTGCCGCCATCGCCCCGCTTGCAGCGAATAATCCGGCGATTACCGCCCATTGCCTCGCCGGCCACCGATCCGCGGAACCCGGCCACCTCCGCCTGCTCGAGCGGCTCGGCCTGCGCCCCTTGCTCGACCTCGACATGCGCCTGGGAGAGGGGAGTGGCGCGGCGCTCGCGGCGATGCTGGTCCGGGCGGCGCTCGACGCCCATGCCGGCATGGCGAGCTTCGCGGAAGCGGGGGTCGCTGACCGCGCATGAGACCGTTCGCGCTGCATCTTCTGCGTCACGGGGCGACCGCCGATGGCGGGCGGTTCAACGGGCGCACCGATGTGGTACCGACGGCGTCCGGAATAGGCGATTGCCTCGAACAGGTTGCGGACCTGAGCTTCGACCTGGTGGTAAGTTCGGACCTGCAGCGCTGTGCCGTCGCCGCCGAACGCATCGCTCAGGCGTATCGCGTCGACCTGCGGATCGATCCGGCCTGGCGCGAACTGGATTTCGGATGCTGGGACGGGTTGGACCCCCGCGAACTCGATCCTGCCGCCTTGTCACGCTTTTGGGCCGATCCCGATCGACATCCGCCGGATGAAGGCGAGCGATGGTCCGATCTCGTCCGCCGCGTGGCGGATGCGCTGGCCGATATGGAGCGCCGTTCGACCCTGGTGGTCGCCCATGGCGGATCGATCCGCGCCGCGCTCGCGCATCTTTGCGGCTTCGACATGCGGCAGGTCTGGGCCTTCCAGCTGGGCAATGCCGCGCTGATCAGCCTCGAAATCTGGCCGGGCGATGGTGGCGTCGCGCAGATCGTGGGATTGCGCGCATGAAGGGGCTCGTCGCGGCCCTCCTGTTCATGACGCGCCTGCCGCTGCCACGGCGCATCGCGCGCATTGCGGACTTCGACCGGCTGATGCCCTGGTTGCCTGCAGCCGGGCTGGTCGTAGGCGTGCCGGTCATGGCGTCGGGCTTGTTGCTATACCCCCATGATCCCTGGGTCGCCGCGCTGTTCGCGCTGCTGGCCTGGATCGGTATGACCGGCGCGCTGCACCTCGACGGGCTGGCGGATGTCGTCGACGGCCTCGGCGCGGCGCATGGCGACCCCGAGCGGCTGTCGAAGGTCATGGCCGACCCGCATATCGGCAGCTTCGGCGTCACCGCCATCGGGGCGCAGATCGCGACGAAGCTGGTCCTGCTGCACGCTGCCATTGTCGGCGAAGCCTGGCTTCCTCTGCTGTTCATACCCGTCGTGGCAAGGATCGGCCCGATCTTCTGGACGCTGAGCCTGCCGCCGCTCCATGGCGGGCTGGCGAGCGGCCTGCGCAGCGGTACGAAGGCGCGGCATCTTTTGATCTGGCTGGGTCTGCTCGGGCTGTCCTCAATCATCGCGCCGGTTCCACTGGCTGCGCTTCCTGCCCTGATCGCCTGGCATGTCTTCGTATCGCGCAAGCTTGGCGGCATTTCGGGCGACAGCCATGGCGCCGGGATAGAGCTGACCGAGAGTTGGCTGCTGCTGTGCGTCGTTGCTGCGGGCTGGGTGCGATGATCGAGCGCTGGACCTGGCATGGCGGCGCCATCACGGCCGCGCGCGACCGTTTTGGCGGCGCGGAAAGCGATTGGCTCGACCTCTCGACTGGTATCAATCCACGGCCCTGGCCGATCCCGCCATCGCTGTCGATCGACTGGGCACGGCTGCCCGACAACGAGGCGCTGGCTGGTCTGGAAGAGGCTGCTGCAGCATATTTCGGATGTGATGCCGCTTATGTCTGTGCAGTTCCGGGCAGCGAGATCGCGCTTCGCCTGATCGGCGGCCTGCTGGGCGGAGCTGGCACAGTCGTCGAACCCAGCTATCGCACCCATGTCGAGATGTTCGACCGGGCGGAATGCGTCACTCTCGATCGGGCGATCGGCGGCGCAGGCACGGGCATGGCGATCGTCCTCGCCAATCCGAACAACCCCGATGGCAGGATCATCGACCGCGGCATCCTGCTTGCCTTGCAAGACGCCAAGAGTAGCCGCTGGCTCGTGGTGGACGAGGCCTATGCCGATACCCGCCCGGAGGTAAGTCTCGCCGGGGACATGTCCTCGCACCGGAAGCTGATCGTGCTGCGCTCCTTCGGCAAATTCTTTGGCCTGGCAGGTCTGAGGCTCGGCTTCGTGATCGGACCTCCGGATTTCCTGTCCCGTTTGCGTTCGATGCTCGGCGCCTGGCCAGTGAGCGCGGCGGCTGTCGCCATCGGCAGCCATGCCTATCGCGATCGGCTGTGGATCGCGGAAACGCGGGCGCGGCTTCCGGCCGATGCGGCGCGGCTCGATTGCGTTCTCGAACGACACGGCCTCGCGCCGCGCGGCTCTTGCCCGCTCTTTCGGCTGGTCGAAACCGAACGGGCTGATAGCCTGTTCGCACATCTCGCGCGTCATTACATCCTCGTGCGTCCCTTTGCCGAACATCCGCACTGGCTCCGCATCGGTTTGCCACGCGACGATGCCGCCCTCGACCGGCTCGATCGGGCGCTTGCCGATGGTTGAGCCGATCGCGCTCCTCGCCTTGGGTCTGGACGCGGCGCTGGGCTGGCCGGACCGGCTCTATCGCCGGATCGGTCACCCGGTGGGCGGCTTCGCGCGGCTGATCGCGCTGTGCGAAGGCCGCTGGAACCGGCCCACATGGAGTGCGAAGCGACGTCGCATGCACGGCGTGCTGACGGTGCTGCTCCTCGTCTTGCTGGTCGGCGCCAGTCTGATCGCGATTGAAAGCCTCTGTCGGATCGTGTTCGGCCGTGCTGCGTGGATCGCCCTCGCATTGCTCGGCTGGCCCGCGCTTGCGCAGCGCAGCCTGTTCGACCATGTCCGCCCGGTCGCGCAATCTCTCGAGACAGGCGATCTGGCCGGCGCTCGTGACGCTGTCGGCCGGATCGTCGGCCGCGACGTTCAGGTCCTCGACGAGACAGGCGTGGCACGCGCGGCGATCGAAAGCCTCGCCGAAAGCTTTTGCGACGGCGTCGTCGCGCCCTTGTTCTGGCTGATCATCGGAGGGCTTCCTGGCTTGTGGATCTACAAGGCGGTCAACACCGCCGACAGCATGATCGGCCACCGCGAGGAGCGCTGGCGCGCCTTCGGCTGGGCGGCGGCGCGGCTCGACGATGTGCTGAACCTGATCCCGGCACGGCTGTCGGGCCTGCTGCTCTGTCTGGCGGGCGGTGGGGGATGGCGGGCGCTGGGACGCGATCATGCCAAGCATGCGTCGCCCAATGCCGGATGGCCCGAGGCAGCAATGGCCGGCGCTCTCGGTCTGCGCCTTGCCGGGCCCTTGCGCTATGACGGGCAGCTGCTCGACAAGCCATGGATCGGTGACGGGCGGTCGGACGCGACGGCGGCCGACATTCGCCGCGCGCTATCGCTCTATGCCCGGGCGTGCGGACTTCTCTGGATCATTGCAGGAGGATGGGCATGGCTGCGCTGATGCTGCAGGGCACGGGTTCCGATGTCGGCAAGTCGGTGCTCGTCGCCGGGCTCTGTCGCGCGCTCGTCAACCGGGGCTTGTCGGTGCGGCCGTTCAAACCGCAGAATATGTCGAACAACGCTGCGGTGACGATCGACGGCGGCGAGATCGGCCGCGCGCAGGCGTTGCAGGCGATTGCCTGCCGCGTGCCACCCCACAGCGACTTCAACCCGGTGCTGCTCAAGCCACAGGCCGATCGGACGTCGCAACTGATCGTCCATGGCAAGGTGCGGGGCACGCTGGGTGCGGCCAATTTCCGCGAAGCGCGCCGCCCGCTGCTCGACGAGGTGATGCAGAGTTTCCGCCGGCTCGAACAGGACTGCGACATCGTCCTGGTCGAGGGCGCGGGTTCGCCGGCCGAGATCAACCTGCGCGCAGGCGATATCGCGAATATGGGCTTCGGACGGGAGGCCGGCGTGCCCGTGCTGCTGATCGGCGACATCGATCGGGGCGGGGTGATCGCGGCGATCGTCGGTACCCGAACGGTCATCGATCCGGCGGACGCGGCGATGATCCGGGGCTTCATCATCAACAAGTTTCGCGGTGATCCCGCCCTGTTCGAGGATGGCTATCGCCAGATAGAGATGCTGTCGGGCTGGAAAGGGCATGGTGTGCTGCCTTGGGTTTCGGCCGTCGCGCGCCTGCCGAGCGAGGACGCGGTCGTGCTGGAGAAGGACGTCGCTGTCGGTGAGAAAAAGCGCATCCTGATCGCCTGCCCGATCATCCCGCGCATCGCCAATTTCGACGATCTCGATCCGCTGAAGGCCGAAGCCGGGGTCGAACTGGTCATGGTTCCGCCGGGACGCCCACTGCCGGCGGAGGCCGCGCTGATCGTCCTGCCCGGATCGAAGGCGACGATCGCCGACCTTGCCGCCTTCCGCGCCGAAGGCTGGGACATCGACC
>JAIYAJ010000264.1 GCA_027489105.1 Zymomonas sp.
AATCTCGAGGCGCAGCTGGGTCTGACGCTGTTCGATCGCGAGGGGACGCGCAAGCCGGTGCTGACCACGGCGGGCCGCGCAGTGCTCGCCGAGGCGCGTATGGTGTCTCAGGGGATCGATGGCCTTCGTGCCAAGGTCAAAGGTCTGCTGGACGGTCTGGAGGCCGAAGTCGATCTGGCGGTGGATGTGATGCTGCCGGCCGAGCGACTGGGACAGGTTCTGCGCGCCTTCGCCGAGCGCTTCCCGACGGTGTCGCTGCGCCTTCATGTCGAGGCGCTGGGTGCGGTCACCGCGATGGTGCTCGACCGGGTGGCGACGATCGGCATTTCGGGCCCGCTCGCCGCCGGGGTCAGCGGCATCGATCTCGTCTCGGCCGGCTCGGTGCCGATGGTGCCGGTGGCCGCGCCCGATCACCCCCTCGGCCGGACCGCGAAAATCCCGCCCGGCATGGGCCGCGAGCATGTCCAGATCGTGCTGACCGACCGCTCGCGCTTCACAGACGGACAGGATTATTCGGTGCTCAGCCACCGCACATGGCGCCTGGCCGACCTCGGCGCGAAGCACCAGCTGCTGCGGCAGGGCATCGGCTGGGGCAATATGCCATTGCCGATGATCGAGCCCGACCTGATGGCCGGCACGCTCGTCCGTCTGCACATGCCCGATCATATCGGCGGCACCTACCGCTTCAACGGCATCTGGCGCAGCGACACGCCACCCGGACCGGCCGGCTCCTGGCTGCTCGACCAGTTCGTGACGCTCGGCGCGAACGACGAGGAGGAGGAGGGGTTCGGCGATATCTGACCGGTGACATTTTGTTGCCGACAGCACGCCGCGATTGCTCCTCAAGTGAAAGCCGTTACGGCATGGCAATGAGGCGGGGGTCTGGTCGTGCCCTCAAGGGGACGCAGCGGCAATGACGAACGGCGGACTGATCGACCTATTCTATCCGGCATGGAGCACCGGGCTGGAGCATTGTGCGCAGGTTATCCAGTCGGCCATCCGGAAGGTTTCCGGCGGCCGGATAGAGGTCCGGCCGATGCGCGGGCGGATGTCCCTCTACCGCAAAGAGAAGCGCGGCGATCCGCCGCCGGACTATCTTCGCAAGACCGGCCGGCTTGCCATTTTCCTGGAGCGGGTTTTCGAACGGCCCTTCCTCGAAAATTACAAGTCGCGCATATTGCTGCCCAATCCCGAATGGTTCCTGCCGGAGGATGTCGAGTCAGCGGGGCGCATGATCAATGCGGTGTTCCACCGGAGCCGGTTCTCATACGACCATCTGGCGCCGCATCTGCCCGATGCTCGCCACCACCATGTCGGCTTCACCTCGCGCGACCCGGCGCTGCGGGTGAGCGACTACCGGACCTATGCGCATTTTCGGGGTAAGGCCACGACCCGGCATAGCCAGTTGCTGATCGATCTGTGGGCGAAGCGCGCCGACTTGCCGCGCCTCTCGTTGCAGGCCTATGGGCAGGACATCGGCCTGAACACGCGTCGATGGATCGAGGATGGCAATCTGCGCCTGTTCCTCGGCTTCTTCCCCCAACATGAGGCCTATTTCCGGGAACTCGCGGCGAGCGGAATCCACCTCTGTACGTCTGCGGTCGAAGGCTTCGGCCATTATATCAACGAGAGCCGGGCGATGGGCGCGCTGGTCGTGACGCTCGACGCGCCGCCGATGAACGAACTGATCCGGCCTGATTTCGGCATTTTGGTGCCCACTGTCGACAGTGCGCCGCTGAACAGGGGCGTGCGCTACGTTACGACCATCGACCTGATCGAAGCGGCGATCGACCAAGTGCAGAGCCTGTCACATGCGCGAAGGGCCGAAATGGGCGCCAACGCCCGCGAGGCATTCGAACAGGATCAGAGGCAGATGCTCGCGCGCCTCACCGAGGCGCTGGCAAAAGAGTGGAACTGACCCGGTTCAGTCGGGATGCACTTCCTGTGCCACCGCACACTTCTCGTTGGTCTGTTGTGAGCCGCCCCCGACCAGCGTGACCGCCAGAAAACCGGCCACGACCAGGATCGCGAAAGCCGCCGTAACCTTGCCGAGGTGGCGGTCGATCACCGCCTTGATCGGCGCGCCGAACAGGCGGAACAGGATGCCCACGATCATGAAGCTGATCGAGCGCGACGCGATCGAGGCACCGATGAAAACGAGCAGGTTCATGCCGATGAAGCCGGCAGTGATCGTCAGCAGCTTGAACGGGATCGGGGTAGCCCCCTTCACGATGATGATCTCGGCGCCATAGTCGCGCAGATAGCAGGCAGCCTTCGGGAAGCTCTCGGCCAGGCCGAGTGCGCGCAGCAGCGCCTCCCCGAACGCCTCGTAGACGAAATGCCCGATTGCATAGCCGAGCAGCCCGCCGGCCACCGAGGCCAGCGTCGCCACGGCGGCAAAACGGATCGCCTTCTTCGGTTCGGCCAGGCACATCAGTCCGAGCAGCGGGTGCGGCGGTACCGGAAAGAAGCTCGCCTCCATGAAGGCGAAGGCCGCCAGCCACCATTCGGCATGGCGGTGCGCCGCCTTGGCCATGGTCCAGTCATACAAGCGGCGCAGCATTTCATTCCCCCGAGCGTTCGGCCGCCTGATAGAGGCTCCACGCCCGGGGGGAAAGGGTATCAGTCCGCTGCGCTCAACTGCGCGCGAAGGCGAGCAGGTCGGCGTTGAACCGGTCCTGATGCGTCGCGGTCAAACCGTGCGGAGCGCCTTCATAGACGAGCAGTGCGGCATCCTTGACGATCCTGGCGGAGAGTTCGCCCGAATTGCCGATCGGCACGATCTGGTCGTCGTCGCCGTGGATGATCAGGGTGGGCACGTCGATCGCCTTCAGGTCTTCGGTATAGTCGACCTCCGAGAATTCGTGGATGCAGAGATATTGGCCGAGAATCGAGCCTGCCATTCCCTGCGCCCAGAAGCCCTGCCGCAGCCCTTCGTTCGCCGTCACGCCTTCACGGTTGAAACCGTAGAAGGGTGTCGTCAGGTCGAGATAGAATTGCGAGCGGTTGGCTGCGACGCCGTTGCGGATCCCGTCGAACAGCTCGATCGGCAGGCCGCCTGGATAGGCTTCGGTCTTCGCCATGATCGGTGGGACCGCGCCCACCAGCACCATCTTCGCCACCCGCGCGGTACCGTGGCGGCCGACATAATGGCTGATCTCGCCGCCGCCGGTAGAATGGCCGACGAGGATCAGGTTGTTGAGGTCGAGCGCCTCGATGACGGCCGCCAGATCATCGGCGTAATTGTCCATGTCGTTGCCGGTCGCGGGCTGGTCCGAGCGGCCATGGCCGCGACGGTCATGGGCAATGACGCGATAACCGGCCTGGGCGAAGAAGAGCATCTGACCGTCCCAGGCGTCCGCCGAAAGCGGCCAGCCATGGGCGAAGAGAATGGGCTGGGCATCCTTGGGCCCCCAATCCTTGACGAAGATGCGGGTGCCGTCCTGCGTGGTGACATAGGTCATGGTGAAGTCCTTTCCGAATGATCCGGCTGTCGGTACCGGGCCCGTTCGCCCGTCCGTCTCGCTGAAAGCAGATCTATGAGATCGCGGACCTTCGATGCAGTCGTATAAAATCGTCCAGAATGTTCTATATTTTAGAACAGATGGCCGGTCACAAGGGAAGGGCGGTCGAATATTTGATCTGCTCCATCGCGAAGGACGAGGTGACGTCGCGTAAGGGGACGGAGCGGATGATGCGCTTGTAGATGCGGTCATAATCGTCGATGTCGGCGCACACGATCTTTAGCAGATAATCGGTTTCCCCGCTCATGCGGTAGAACTCGGTTACCTCCGGGATTTCGGAGACCGAGCGGGCGAATAGCGACAGCCATTCCTCGCTATGCTCGTTCGCGCGGACCCCGACGAAGACGACCGTCTTCAGCCCCACCTTGGCCGGATCGACCAGGGTTACCCGGCCGCGAATATAGCCCTCGCGCTCCAGCCGCTTGACGCGTTTCCAGCAGGGGGTCTGCGAGAGCCCGGCCGCCTCGGCGAGTGCCGCCAGCGGCAGTGTCGCGTCGCGCTGCAGATGGGCAAGAATCCGGCGGTCGGTGGCATCCAGCATTTTCATTCTCTCCAAACTGCCGAAGGGAGAATGATCTTATCGCATCTCGCACGGATGAAGACAGAAAAAAGAAGCATGTCGCGCCTGCGCGCCCATATTCTGGTGGCGAGGAGACGATCATGAAGAAGCTGTTCCTGGATCACCCCGCGTCGGTTGGCGAAAGCTATGCCGAGCATTTCGTAAACGCCGCAGGCTTTGGCCTGCTGCTGGGACGCGCGGCTTGTGCCTGCTTCATCCATGCGCTGGTGCCCGCGCTGTTCGAGCGGACGGCGAGCCGCTTGGTTACTCAGTTGCACGACCGGATGGTAACCAATCGGCGGCGAAGGGAGTTGGAAACAAGCGAGCCCGGTTCTGCTACCGCTCGTCAAAGCAAGATACACATTGGTGCAACGCAATAAGACAAAAGTTTACAGTATTTTACATTCCATACGTATTTATCGCAACCGTCCGGCACGCAAACCCTTGTATTGCAAAGGCTATGCTTCAGTCGCTGATATATGTGAGCCGCAGCCTGTTGGTGCTCCCGGTCCAATGTGGGGAGATCAAGGCCATCGTCGCGGTGTCCGAACGGCGCAATGCGGCGCTGGGTGTCCGTGGCTCGCTTCTCTTTACCGAACGGCATTTCGCGCAGCTGCTCGAAGGACCGCCGTCGGCCGTCGACGCGGTGATGCGGAGCATCGAGAAGGACCATCGCCACGAAGCGGTAACGGTGATCGAGACAAAGCCGATCGACAGCTATCGGTTCGCCGACTGGAGCCTGTCTTATTGGGGCGACGCCGGCTATGTCGACACGCAGATCGGGCGGCTCCTCGACGGTGAGGCGGGCGAAGAAGCGGCCGATCTGTACATGCTGATCCAGCGCATGGCGCAGGAGAGCCGCAAGGCAGGCGGGCCGATCGGCAGACCTTCGCAACGCTGCTGATCCTATTCCAATGAAAAAGGCCGGACCCCTGCGGACCCGGCCTTTTCCTTTTTTCCTGTCGACCGCGATCAGTCGAACAGCTTGCCCCAGGCGCGCTTGGCGCGATTCTTCCAATGGCCGCGATGATAGGCGTCCGATGCCAGCAGCGGCACGACCGAGCCAGCCTCGGCGAACACCATCTGCTCGATGCCGGTGTTGACCTTGCCCCAGCTGGCGGCTTCCTGCAGCGTCGAAGAGGAGCAGGCGCCGTCGCGCACGTCCGCGACGGTGATCTGCACGGCATATTTGTGAACCTCGACGTCCTCATGGCCGAGAATCTCGGCGCAGACGACGGTGTCCTGGATGAAGTTCTTCGGCACGCCGCCGCCGATCATCAGCAGGCCGCTGGTGCCCGCCTTGATCTTGATGTCGGTGAGTTCGCGGAAATCGGCGATAGCGTCGATCATCATATAGGGACGGCCCGCCTTCATGCAGTCGACCTGATGCTTGACGAGGCCGAAGCCCGCCGAGCTGTCGACGAAGGCCGGGCAGAAGATCGGCACGTCATGCTCATAAGCGAGCTTGACGAGACTGTTCTCCTTCTTGCCGTGCTCGACCAGATATTTGCCCATCTCGCGGATGAAGGCGCGGCTCGAATAGGCACGCGGCTCCAGCGAGTTGGCGATCTTGTTGATCGTGAAGTCGCAGTCCTGAAGCTGCTCCTCGTCGATATAGGTGTCGTAGATGCGATCGATCAGCAGCGAGCGCAGCGTGTCGTCATCGGG
>JAIYAJ010000434.1 GCA_027489105.1 Zymomonas sp.
CGCACGCACGACGGGCATTTCGTCCCCGAGAGCGACACGCGCATCGCGCGCGACGGGCGCTACCATGTGTGCCGGTACAGCGGCGCGCTGACGGGCAGCGTGATCAAGCCCCCGGGGCGCCCCACCTGCCTGTTCGTCCCGGGCCGCGGGACTTAGGTTACCCTCGAGGTAAGGAGGGGGGCTGGAGCACCCCCCTCCCCAGCCGGCCCAAAAAGGAAGACCGGCGCGACAGGGCTTTGACTGACCCTACCGCTTGTCAGTGGGCGGCTCTGCAGCGCCCGCCCCACCCCCCACCGCTGTATCAGGGCGGGAGGCACCCTGTGTGGCAACAGCGGCGTAGCTCATGAGAGACCCCACCGCGCGTTTCGTCACGGACACCCGCAGGTAACGGAGCAGCCGCTTGTCGCGGAGGTAGGTGGGGTGGTTGTTGATGGCGTCGATGACGGCGCCGTCGATGATGCGCCAGAACTGCCTGTAGGCCGGGCTGTCCTCGTGGCGCAGACCCTTGCGGCGACCGGCGCTCATGTGCGTGTCAGCCAGAACGCCATGGAGAGCGCGACGACCGCGAGCAGGGTGAGCTCGATGAGTGCCTGCATCAGCCGCCCCCTATCAGGCGCTTCGCGAGCTGGCCGAGCTCGCGGTAGTAGCCATCTTCAAGGAAGCTGTTGGCCTGTCTCTCGGCATCGCGCATGCGCTGTAGGCGCATCTTCGCCGTGGTGGAGAACGACCTCATGTCTGCGATGTCAGCGTCGAGCACGACATAGCGTTCGCCCTTCGCATAGATCATCGCCACGATGTCCTCGCGCTTTAGAAGCCCGTTCTTGACGAGGAACCGCAGCTGATCGTCGATCCCATCGTTGCCCCCCGGGCTGGAGCCGACCAGGCCTTGCGCAGCGGAGAGCGACTGCGCGATCCCGCCCATGGGGACGGGCGCAGGCGCGGTCATAACGTCGGAGGTAACCGCTGGCGCGACGGGCGACAAGCCCAGCAGGGCGAGGAACGAGCGGCGCTGCATCAGATTACCCCATAGGTAAGGGCGAACGCGACGGCGAAGCAGCCGATCGAGATCATGATGAGCAGCCGCATGAGCGTGGTGGGGCTCATGAGAATGACTTCCGTTGGGTGGGGTGAACTCAGCCGCGCTTGCGGCGCTCCTGGACCTCGACCTTGGCCTTGACCCAGTCGACCACGTCGGCGCGGCGATAGAAGATCCGCTTGCCGATCTGCACGAAGTCGGGCCCGTCGCCGTTGCGGCGCCAGCCGGCGACCGTGAACGGCTTCACGCCGAAGGCAGCAGCCAGGTCCTGCTCGTCGATCAGGCCAAGCGTCTCGCGCAGGGGGTTGCTGGGGAGGACAGTGACGTTGCTGTCGTCATCGTCGGGGTTCTGATGTGTGGTGGCCATCAAAGCCTCTGTAAGTGGCGGAAAGAACAGGTAATGCGGCTAATATAACCGTAAAACCCCCCTCGTCAAGGGTAATGCAAACAAAACCTGTCAATCCCGATGCAAACTTTCTGGACGGATGTTTGTGTACCTCTTTAACTGCTGCCAAGAGTTATGCCCCGAGCAAACCGCTACTTGTTCAATACTCAAACCATACTCAAACATGCGTGAAACCGCATCATGCCGCAGGTCGTGGAACGTCAGGTCCGGCAGGTGCAAGGCTCGTACCGCCCGGGTCATGGACGCCGACACCGAGCGGGGCTCGTAGGGGAACACCTTACCCTTGCGGGTAGGCTGCTCGTGCATCAGCTCTATAGGACTATATACCTGCCCTGCGATGGTGACAGGTCCTGTCAGGAGCGGCACGCGCTGGTGGTTCGTGCCCTTCTTCGTCGGGTGCTTCCGGTTGGGGATCAGGATCGTGCGCGTGTCGGGGTCGAACGTCTCCCACCGTATGCGCGCGATCTCGCTCTGGCGCATGGCCGTGCAGATGGCGAACAGCACCAGCCGGCGCATGGGGATACCGGGGCGCTTGGCCCCCCAGTGGGCGAACAGGGCCTCGAGCTCGGCGGCGGTCGGGCGCCGGTCCCGCTGTATGGGAGGGCGCACGCGGCCGGCATGGCTGAGCACCTTGCGCGCGGCGTCGAGCGCGGCGAGCGCCGGCACGGCGTCGACGTCAGCCATCACCGAGGCATGGCGCAGCACGGTCCCTATATAGGAGAGATCCATCAGGATGGTCGCCGGGCCTGCGCCCTGGCGCTCGCGCCGCGATGTGAAGTCGAGGTAGGCCCGGGGCGTCAGGTCCCGCACCCGGGTCTCGCCCAGGAGCGCCGTGATGCCGGCCAGCGCCTGGCCCTTGCTGCGCCCGATCGAGCGGGCGATCTGCTCGCGGTACACGGTCATCAGGTCAGCGAACTGCAGCGCGCCGGCGGTCGCCGCACCGCGGTCCAGCAGCGCCTCCTGCTCGCGCGCCCAGCGCGCTGCGTCCTGCTTGGTGTCGAAGGTTCGCGACAGTGCTTTGTGGCCGGCACGGCGAACCTGTGCGCGCCACCGCGCGCCTAACCTTGATATGGTCGCCATACCAGCCCCCCGGCCGTGCACAATTCCTGCACAGTTGACGTTAGGGCAACCTCTATTCAAACCCTAAGCTAACCCAAACTAAAACAACTGCCGGCGGGCGCAAGGCTTTGTTTCGTTAGAGCTTTGCGATTGGTTGACGCAGGCTTCAGTTTATTGGGTCACCGATCCATCATCGGCGCGACACTGAAGCGATTACAATGGGTTAGCATGGGCCCTGCACAGTTTTTGCACAGTCACATCAGCGCCGGGGGCTCGGGGATCTCGAACGCGATCCACTTACCCTCCAGGGTAGGACCGGCGACGGCGGACACCGCCTCGCTCTCGTCGTCGGTGTCATTGCCCCAGAGGTCGTACATGTTCGTGACCGGCACCAGCTCGTTGGTCTGCAAGAGAGCGTAGCCAGAAACGATCGCCAGCACCAACGGGTCTTGGGGTTCGGTGCGCGCGGTAGAGCTCCCTCTTGCGACGGTTCCTTTCGACACGGGCTTCCTCCGGGGTCATGGCGGCACGCGATACTGGTGCGGGGATCACATACCCTGGCGGCGGCACGCCGGGCGTGAGGGGGTAGCAGCAGCCCTGGGGCGGCGGGCAGGGGTCGCTCGCATGGACCTGCACGCGGGAGCGCTTGCTGGGTATGGGCGGCCGGTCAGTGAAGCGCCGGACCCCATGCTGGATGGAGCTGTGGTCGCGGCCGAACATCTTTGCGACGGCTGCAGCCGAGTAGGGGTTGTGCAGGTCGAACCCCTCGGCGCGGCCGCGCACCAGGGTGGCCCAGATCTCGTAGCGCGCCCAGCTGACGTCACGGTCGCCTCGACCGCTCCATAGGACGTGCTCGACCGGCACGCGGCGGCGGGCGCAGACGGCGTTTACAATATAGCGGGGGTAGGGCGGAAGCTTAGCTGTGGTGGTCATGGGGATATTTAGGTTGAATGGTGTGGGGGTGTCAAGTATTATTGCCAGCTCCCCACCAGTTTTTCAGTTCTTCTAGTGTAAATACTGTTGTTTCTGTACGCACCATCTTGCGGTACGCGGCCATTCGCTTTGCAAGCTGCTTTCTGTTTATACCTATAGCTGCGGCGGCTTCAGACAGCGTGAGCTCTACCTGCCCGTCTATGACCCGAGACTTTTGGTCAGCTCGGGGCTGCTTGTTGCTGCCACCTGGCTTTCGCCCAGCCCGCCGCCGGTTTGCAAACTGCTCCTCTCGGGTGGCCCACCGCAGGTTCCCTGGCTCATAGCCTTTATCATTGTCGATCCTGTCGACGGTCATCCCAGGCGGCGCATCGCCCATTACTGCGTACCAAGCCTCAAAGTCGTGCCACGGCTCATAAACCGTGATCCCCCGCGCGCCATAGGCTTCATACCTGTGGTGCTTGGGGTTGTAGCAGCGGTACATGATTGTCCTATGCCTTTGGCGCTCTCGGCTTCTACTGTTTTTATAAGTACTCATTTGGGTGCCTCGTGGTTGTTTAGGCCATAGCTATAGTGGTTCTAATAAAAAGCCGCAAGGTTTTTATAGGCTGCGTATGAGCGTACCACCCAGAAAAAGGCCCCCCTCCCCCCTCTCCCCGTGGTCCCTTACCCGGTAGGGTAATGTTCTGTCAGAGGGTCTACTATGGTGTAGCAGTAACCAACTGGAGGTGAATGGAGATACCGAAACAGTCGCAGGCTTCCCACCTGCCGGCCGAAGATGTCACGCGAAAGGCATCCGTAGGTCGAGACCCTGCCCGCCCCGGCACGACGACGCCAAGGCCCATTTGGGTACCGCGATCTAGGCCACGGGTCTGTCCACCGCAACGGACGGAGCGAGCAGGAAAACAGATGCGCCCTAGCAATGCGCGTCTGCCTAAGCACGGGCCGGGGTTCGCTCCGGCTCCGATGCTCCAAGCCTTACCCTACAGGGTAGGGCTTCGACAATCGGAGGTTGTGCTATGGGTTCCCAGACCAATCGGAATTTGCTCGCGAAGTTTGCCAAGGCGACTTCGCAGCGGATCGAAGCTGGCGCTCGCGAGTATAGCAAGAGCGCCTACGACAAGGCGAAAGCGTTCCCGTATCTGCCGGTCACAGAGGATCGCGTGACGCGGATCGACATGGTTCGCGAGACGAAAACGATCGAAGTCACCGTCGGCAGTGAGCGGCTTTCCATGGCTCGCGTCACTGAGCGCAAGCTTACCAGAGCAGAGCGCGCCAAAATCATCGCAAAGAGCCAAGCACGTATCTGCTTAACCCACTGGTGAAGGGTCAGCTCTTTACCTGTTGAGGTAAGTTAAAATCCGCGGCTGTTTACGGATAGATAGCCGCGGATTTTAAAATGTTTAAATTATCGGGCTGTTTACCCGTAAGCAGGCGCGGATTTTACGGATCGCTAAAATAACAGGCTGTTTACCGGTAAGCAGGCGCGGATTTTAAAATCGTCTCCTGTGTTTGTTTACCCGTTCACAGTTTGCGTAGCGTAGCCCCCCCATAACACTTGTGGTTTCATGCGGTTTGGGTTGGTTTGTGTCGTGTTTCGATAGACGGCAGCCAAGACTCTTAATTCTATATTCTATATTCTACAAACAGAATATACATACGTCGCGCGCGCGATCCAGCGTGAACTGGTAAAGAGCTGGCCACATAACACCAGCGCTCTTCTGCAGGGTCCTCCCTTCTTTTTTTGCCTGTAGAATATAGAATAAGCTGAATTGTTCAACGATTTCAAACACTTACAATTCCTCACGCCAGAAAACGGTAGTGAGGAATAGGCGGCACAACCTACGATTGATGTCTAACAAACCACGACACACTTAAACTCCCCATTACCCAGCTATGCGATAAGCAGGCAAACAAACACCTGCTTATCAGATGGCTGGACAAGTCATCCAATCCCTGCTTACTTGCAGGGTAAGCAACGCGGACCACCACATGCCGCGGCTTCCATCTCACCCAACGAGAGGACACCACCATGACCAACGCCAACACCCAGAATGCGATCTCGCTCGCCGAAGCCCTCGCCGTGGCCGCGGATTATGGCCGCAAGGAGGGGGCCGCCGGCAACCTCAAGCACGAGATGGCCATCAAGCTGGCCGAGCTCTCGTCTGCCGGCGCGATCGACCCGGCCAAGACCTCCAGCGACATCGAGAGCTGGCACGACGCTTACCTCGCCGGTAAGCGCGGCGCCTCCTACAAGGCCGACGACGAGAACAAGAACTCCCGCGCCAAAGCCATGTCCCAGTGGCGCGCTCTCTCCCGCTGCGGTGTGCACCCCTCGACCGAAGGCGTGCGCGTCCTCGAAGACACCCTTCGCCTGACCAAGGACATGACGACCGGCCGCTCGGTCTTTCAGGGTCTGGTCGACGTCGCGGTCAAGCAGAACGAGTCCGAAGCCGCGTTCAACGACGACGACATCACCCGCGTCCTCACGCCCAAGACCGACGAGGCCGAAGCCAAGACCGAGGCCGAGATGCTGGAGGCCGCGATTACCTCGCTCGGTAAGATCCGCGACGGTGCCGACGCCACCGACAAGACGCCTGCCCGTGCGCCCTACGCCTCGCCCGAGCTGACCGTGGCCATCGCCGCCCTCGAGAAGCGCCTGGCCGAGATCACGCCCGCCAAGGACGTGCAGCTCGCCGCCCTGCTCACCGCCGGCGTGCCGCGCACCAAGGCCCTCAAGGCGCTGGGCATGAAGCGCGCCGCCTGATTACCCGCGGGTAATCCAATAGGAAGCCCGCCAGCGGTCGCAAGCCGCTGGCGGCTACCCACCTAGCCTGAACCCCCACCATCCCAGCCACGCGCCACCCCTGCCTCACGGCGAGGGCATGCGTGCAGCGATATGGCCAGTTCACCACTGGCCATATCGCTGCACACCAACGCCAGCGTAGCTCAGTCGGTAGAGCGCATGGGGCCCAGCCCCATGGCCGCGGGATTATCCCGCTAATCAGCGCAGGTTCGACCCCTGCCGCTGGCAGCCCAACACCTTACCCCTGAGGTAACGATGATCGTCGACGAGATCATGAACCGTCTTCGCGCCATGCAGGCGACCAACGCCTACCGCACCGCGCACCGCCGTCACCGCTGCCGGCTCATGCGGACGTTCGGCAACGCGATGTTCGCCCGCGATGCCCGACAGCAGCGCCGCTGCGACAGGCCCGGCCCTCGCTCTGCCCGGCTGGGGTGAGCGCTATCGCAAAGCGCTATCACCGCGCCGAGAACCGCCTTCGCCCACCACCCTTACCCCGCAGGTAAGCCATGAGCGACACCCACGACTTCTCCAGCAGCATCGTCGACCTGGCCTACGACGGCGTGGCCCGTGGCAAGGAGGATGAGTTCGAGCTGAACCGCCGCAAGCGGGCCTACGCCACCGCGTTGCGCTCGCTCTACGCCCGGCACCGCAAGCACATCGAGCGCGCTACCGAGCGCGGCCTGTCGGCGCTGGAGTGCGGCGAGACCACCGTCGGCTCATGCACCGCCAACGCGCTCAATGCCGGCATCACCAAGCTCGAGATCCTGGCGCACGCCAGGCTGTGCTTTACCTCCGAGGGTAACCCGTGAACTGCCCCGACTGCGGTGCCGACACCATCGTCGTCGACTCTCGCCGCACCGACGACAACCACATCCGCCGGCGGCGCGCGTGCCCGGCCGGGCACAGGTTCACCACCTACGAGACCACGACACCGCCGCAGCGACCACCGCCGCAGGGGCGCAAGCGCCGGCCCCTGTCACCCCAGCAACGGGAGGTCCTGCGCGCCATCACCGCGGCGCGCACGCCCGAGCAGCGCCGCGTGGTGAACAAACGCAAGCACCTGCGCCGCGCCGCGCGCGAAGAGTCCCGCCGCACGGGCGAGGACGTGAACCTGATCTACGCCCGCTGGGGCTGCGAATTACCGGGAGGGTAAGATGGCCAGCGCCAAAGACGACGGCCTCAAGCATGCGACCGGTGCCGTCGCTCGTATCATCTATGACCTCCACGTATGGCGCCCGGCTGCCCGAGAGTTTGGTCGGCTGCTCGTCCCCCTGCTCGACCGCCACAACGTGCCGGCCGACGCGCACGCCAGATCCATAGCTGAGGCTTGCAGTTCCGGCGAGTACCCCGTCGTCCAGATGGCCGCGCGTGCCGCAGCCGAAGCCGGGGTCACCCTCCTCGAGCTGGAGGCGATCGCCCGGCTCGCCGTTCGCTCTCAACCCACCACCTGAGGAGATCACCATGACGCTCGACGAGATCACCGCTGCGCTCACCATCATGAGCGAGATCACCCCCAACCTGACCGACGGTGTCACCGTCGTCACCGCCACGGGCCACGAGATCACCGGCAAGGTTACCCTGCAGGGTAGCCTGCTGCGGCTCGACTCGCTGTGCACCTGCGGGAAAACCCACCAACCCGTGTTCATCGCCTGCGAGCAGGTCGCCATGATGCGTGGCGTCGACGCCACGCGCTCCTCCCAGAGCGACATGGTCGCCGAGCTGATGAAGCGCCTCGCCGGCAAGAGCGATGACGACGAGCCCGAGGACGGGCACCGCGTCGTCGACATCAAGCGCTTCAACTAGTTACCCGGGAGGTAACGATGACCGACGAACGCGTTCACGACGCTCTGGCCAGACGGCTTTACGCTGTCGTGGACCACATGAGCGCCCCGAAAGAGCGCTTGGTCATGCACAAGTTTGCCGAGCTGCTGGGCCCGATACTGGCGCGGCACAGCGTGCCGGATGGCCACGAAGTTCATCTCGCTGCAGCCGACGTGGCCAAGGGTCTCTACCACGTCGGCACCACCTGTGCCTTGGCCATCAGTGCGGGGGTCACCCCGCTCGAGCTGCAGGCCATCATCGACCTCGCCATCCGCCAAGGCTCCGACCAACCCTCGCGCCAGGCGCCCTCCCATCCGGTCGGGCACACTGGCTCTTACCCAGAGAGGTAACACCATGCCGCGGCCCACCACCCGCGAGCTGCCCAAGCTCTACGAGTACACCGTCACCAAGAACGACCTGGGCCGCTGGATCGTGCTCTCCAGCGTGGCTGGCGGGCACCCCGTCAAGATCCACTCCTGCAAGTCTCGGCGTGAGGCGACCACCACCGCGCGCATCCTCGCCGGCCGTGTCGGCACCGTGCGCTTCGGGAAGGATCAGGCCCAATGGTGAGCAGCATCCTCTCCACCCTCGTGCAGTTCGCTGGCGCAGGGCTGTTCGCTATCACGAGCCTCGCCGTCGCCGCCGCCGGGGGCTCCTACGCTGACCGCGCTGGCGTGTGGGAAGCGCGCTGGCTGTTCTACACGGCCGTCGTGTTCGCCGGCATGGCGATCGCGCTCGCGGGGGTGTGAGCCATGGACCGTGATGACCTGATTGATCGGTTCAAAGATCTCCTGAACGGCTTGATCGGAGACAAGACCCTGCTCGCATATAGTGGGCGTGACCCGCGCGAGTTCATCAACAACCTCACGCCTATCGCACAGCGGCATGGTGTGCTGAGCGCTCTGCAGAGCTCTGAGTACTGGCATAAATGCGCCAATGGTCGGTGGAACACGGTCGGTGTGTCCACCCTTGCCGTCGAGCTGGGCGTGACGGTCCTCGAGATCGAGGCGGTCTACCGCCTTACCTATGGGGGTAAGTCATGACCCGCGAGCAGATGATCGACGACATCAACCGCATGACCAACCAGTCTCATCGGGATGGCTATGAGGAGCAGTGCGAGATCATCGGCGCCAAGTTCCGCGCCGCCGTGGAGCGGCACGGCGTCAAGCTGGGATCCGATGACGAAGTGCGGCTGAGTCAACTGGAGCGCGGGAAGAAATTCGTCTGGTCCGGCACGCACGCAATGGTCGGCGCCGGCGTGCCGGTGCTCGAGGTCTGGGCGATCGTCAAGTCTACCCTGGAGGGTAAGTCGTGAACGAAGCGCAGGCTGAACGGCTCGCTCACAAGCTGTACATGGAGCGCGTCGACGGGAAGCCCTCCAACACTCCCGAGAACCGTGCCCGCTTCGGGCTGATGCTGGAAGCACTGTTCAAGCGGCACGGCGTCCCTCCGGCGGACCTGCTGCGCAGCCTGAAACAGGGGCGAGGCTTCATCCGCGCCTGCACCACCCATGCCCTGCAAGAGGGCGTGCCCGAGCAGGAGATCCGCGCCCTCTATGCCTTCTGCTTTACCTAGGAGGTAACGATGAACAAGCCGATCCAGCAGGAGCTGTTCAAGGTGAGCCAGGCGGTCCCGCCGGTCACCGAGAGCTGGTTCCTCGTCATGCCCGGGCGCAAGGGCCCGGTCTATCTCCGCTTCGCCTCGCGTGCCGGGCTCGACTACCACATCGCCGCCCGGCGCCGGAACCTCATGAGTGCACCGCTGTATGCGCTGCACGTTTTACCGAGGGGGTAAGTCATGACCGACGTTGAAGGCTATATGTCGGAAAGCGAGCGTATGATCGACGACGCCACCGACAGGTTCTACTCCTTCACTCATGGCGCTATGACAGACGCCCGGCCGTTCCTGTGGCCGCGGTTGGTCGAGGCAATGCGCCGGCATGGCATCTCGCCACCGGATGGCATGAGTGCTGAGTGCAACCAGTCCACGTTCACGACCTGCATGGAGGTGCACTACCTGGGTGTCACCGCGCTCGAGATCGCCGCTGCATGCGCGCTGGCCGAGCAAGATTACCTGAGGAGTAAGGCTCGATGAACCAGGGCGCGATCATTACCGCTCTGGGTAACGCTGACCGCGAGCGGCTGATGCGGTTCGGCAAGCTCATGCACGTCGCCCTCAAGGGCATCCCCCGCCTCACCCATGCGCAGCGTAAGGAGATCCCCAAGGGTGGCCGTTACACCCGTGGCACCTACCGTCGCAACGCCATGCAGGCGTGGCGCCCGGTCGCTGAAGGCAAAATGTGGGGCGGCGCGAGGGGGTACTTCGTACACCTGCCGGACCACACCCACCGCAAGCTCGCGCAGGGCCTGTTCGCTCAGGCTATCCTCAGCGGTGTCCCCGAGGAGCGCGCCGTCGGCATCGCGGCGATCGCCCTTACCTGAGAGGTAACCATGACCGACAACCCCACCCGCGCCAAGATGGCGATCCTGAACCTGACGCCCGACGAGATCATCGAGGCGATCAAGCTGCTGCCGGGCCCGAGCGACTGGCGCGATCTGGCTGTGGGTACGGAGAGCCTTCAGTTGAAGCGCGACCTGGAGAGGGTCAGCGTAGCTGCCTACAATAAAGCTGGCTTCGCTATGGTGGGGTGCGTGTTCGACGTCAATATAGCAGCGTACACCTTTAAGTGTACGCCCGCGCAAGCCCGCGATGCTGCTGTCGCGACCGAAGAATTTTACCACGGAACACTGCACACATACTTCACAGACCGCCTTAGCAAGACCTACGGCGACCGCCCCCACAACCCCGACACCATGGAGCTGATCTTCGATGACCACGAGATCCCTTGAGCAGTCGTTCGGCGAAGAGCGCGCTATCACGCCGCCGCTCGCCGTCCGCATCGCCGCCCTCACCGAGTCGCTGGGGGTTACCCCCGAGGGTAAGGCTGGCGAACCCGCCACCCATGACGCGCTGGTGGCTGCGCTGCTGGCGGCGCACGACAAGCTCGCGCTCATCGCCGCCCAGATCGAGCACCGCTGGGCGCAGGTGCAGGAGCGCGAGAAGCAGGTCGCCGAGCGCGAGGCCCGCGCCATCGCCCACGAGAAGCGCCTGGCCGGCATCGACGCGCTGCGCCCGGTGCTTACCCCGGAGGGTAAGGCGCCCAAGCGCGGGTGGTTCGGATGAGCCCCGAGCAGGTGTTCCTGTATGTGACCACCTTGCCCGCCAACGACACTGCGATCCCGGGCGCCTCTGGGCCCAAGCAACACCGACAGCTGAAAGCATATGGCGATGCGCTGGACCGGATGGTCCCCTATGACAAGCAGAGCAGGGGCATGAAGGCGGCGATCGTGAACCTGCGCTGTGGGCACGCGGGCGCCGGAGCGGCGGCGAAGGGGGCGGTCCTCTGCGGTGCCGACCCTGAAGTCGTCGTCGCCACCGCCCGCCTGATCCTTACCTGAGGGGGTAACGATGACACCCGACGAGGTCTACTGCTTGGTCTCCACGCTGCCCGGCAACGCCACGGCCAAGATCCATACCAACGAACACGAAAGGTGCCTGCGAGCCAAGTTCGCTGATGCGCTCACCGCGCTGGTTCCAATCGAGCGTCGTTCCGAGGAGATGATCAGCTGCACCAGACTGCTCAGGCTCGGCGGTGCCTACGCTGGTAGCTCGGCGCGCACTGCAGTCAAGTGCGGTGCCGACCCCCTGGTTGTCGTGACCACCGCCCGCTTGATCCTCTCGTAACAATACCCAAACCAACTCAAACTGTATTCATACAGTAGTTGACAAGTAACCACTACTTGTGTACTGTGTGAGAGTTACCCTTTCGGTAACGACATCCACCCAAAGGCAAGCAAACCATGACGAACGACACCACGCGTTCGGCTGGCGACAAGGTCACGAGCGACTACGCCAAGCTGAGAGACGTCCTCGACCACGCCTACAACCAGGCGGCACGCGGCAAGGGCAAGGCCCGCCACGCCAACGACAAAGAGTTCTCCCGCCAGCCCATTCTTGAGATCGGTCGCATGGTCGGCACAGGCTACGCCACCGGCCAGATCATGAAGAAGGCGCAGGAGGCTCACACCATGGCTGCCCGCGGCGAGCACGAAGCCGCCATCGCGGAGCTGCTGGGAGTGATCGTCTACGCCGCCAGTGCGGTGATCCTCATCAAGGAACTCGCCGACGACGCCCGGAACTCGAGCGCTATCACGCTCCCCCGCACCTCCATGACGCCATCCCCCGCCGTTGTCAGCGCCATGGAGGAGGCTGTCAGGAACGCAACCCTCGCTGATGGTCGCGCCAACTCACTGCGCCCGCTAGCGCCCGTTCGCGAGTAACCACGCCTACCCCCTGCAGGTGCACCACCCCTGCAGGGGTTTTCAGAAACCTTACCCAACGAGGTAACCCATGACGACGAACCCGATCGTCGAAGCCTTGCGCTCGACCACGACCCGCGCCCGGGTGACCAGCTCGGCACTCGGCCTCTCCCGCACCGACAAGCAGGCGACCAAGGACGTGACCGCCTCCAGCGGCGCGGTCAGCGGCGCCGCGCGCGTCGTCGTCTCCCGCCTCGCCGGTGCAGACGAACACCACAAGGCGATCGTCGCCGCCCAGGCCAACGCCCGCAAGGTGCTGTTCTCCATGAGCATGCCCTATGGCGACGAGGAGGGCTGGCGGATCCTGCCCAACGCCAACTTCGAGCGCTTCGTGCGCGAGTTCGGCACCGCCAAGCGCACCTATCAGGCGGCCTACGACCAGCTCGCAGCCAACGCCGACGACGTGCTCGCTGCCGTGCGCTCCAACAAGGGCACGCTCGCCATCGACGTGCCGACCAAGGACGAACTCTTGGCGGCGTACTCCCTCGACTTCTCGCTGGAGGATTACCCGGTGGGTAACTTCACCGGGCTGCCCGACGCGGTCGCCGCCAAGCTCTCCTCGCGGATGCAGACCCGCATGGAGCAGGCCGTCGAGCAGGCCACCATCGACACGCTGAGCCGGTTCGTCGGCCCGCTCGAGCACTTCGTCGACCGCATGAAGGCGTTCAGCAAGCGCGAGCAGGAGATCGCCAACGGCGCCGAGCCCACCAAGCACGGCATCTTCCGGGACACGGTCGTGACCAACATCAAGCAGCTCTATGACGTGCTCGATGCCTTCAACATCGCCGGCGACGAGCGCCTGCTGGATCTCAAGAACTCGCTGGCTTCGCTCGCCGAGGTCGACCCCGACGTGCTCAGGGACAACGTCCAGGTCCGCGATGCCGGCATCGACCGGGCGTCGCAGGTGCTGGCGAACCTGAACTCGTGGCTGCGCCCGGCTCCCGCTCAGCAGGCGGCGTGATTACCGGGAGGGTAATATGCCCGAGCACAAGATCGTCAACGAGTTGCTGAGCCCGGACTGGCGTGTCTGCGTCACGGCGGGGGTGCTGCAAGGGTACACGCACATCACCATCCAGGTCGGTGGCAACCACCCATGCGCGGTTGTCACGCCGGCGTACATGGGGGGCAGTTTCGGCGTGTTCGCTGCACGCGCAGGGGAAGGTGGCGCCACCATATTCCAGGGCTCCTATGAGGAGCTGGAGGCGTTCGTCGAGGAGAACAAGAACAACCCCGATGTGTGGCGCTGGAGGGACTACGATGACTGAACCCCTCCCCGATACCGAGTGGTGGCCGCTGAAGTTCACGCCGGAAACAAAGCGCAACTACCCGGTGTGCGACTTCCAGTTTGTGCGAGGCGGGCGTTGGTACTGCGTAGTGCACTGGACAGACGCAGAGCGCACTAAGGAGGACCCGCTCTACGGTGTTTTTGAAGGGAAAGCCGAAGACACCGCGGGAATAAAGCTTGCCACCTGCAATGACCTGCTCACCCTCCGCTGCTTCCTCCTGAAACTTGCTTACCCGGGAGGTAAGTATGGCTGACGAGAGCAAGTGGTGGCCCCGGATCATGGGGCATGTGTTGCGGTTCCACGGCCATGAGCACAACATGCCTATAATCATCGGGGTTTTGCGCGCGCATGTGGGGGGTGATTACGGCCGCCGCATACGCGTATACTCTGAAGAAAGCGATGATCTCGGCGCGATCTACATCGGCAAAGATCTCCTCAAGTGCCGAGACCGCATCGCCGAATACTTCCGAACACGGGAGATGTTTCCCGTCGACCAAAACCAAGAGCGCTCAAGCGCCTGACAACCACCACCACCACAACCCCCGCCAGGAGCTCTCCCATTCGGTCGAGCACGCTGGCTCCTTACCCAACGAGGTAATTCCATGTCCATGACCATGTCGCTTTCCTTCACTGAGCTGGCTTCCCGCATTGCCCCGATCCTCGACAGCGGCATCGCCGTCGAGATCAAGTCGGCGCCGGGCCGCGGCAAGTCCGACTTCGTGACCGGCCTCGTCGAGAGCCAGTCGGCCCGCACCGGTGAGCAGTGGGGCTTCGCCGAGATGTTCCTCGCCACCCAGAACCCGACCGACCTCGCCGGCCTGCAGTTCAAGGGCACGACCGAGTACGACGGGCGCACCGTCGCGATCGCCGACCCCACGCTGCCCATGTGGATGATGACCAAGGACGGCCTGCCCCTCTACCATTACCCCCGGGGTATCCTGTTCCTCGACGAGTACGGGCAGGGCGACGGCGACACCAAGCGCGCCTCGGCCCAGCTCCTGCTCAAGGGCGAGATCGGCAAGTGGAAGCTGCCGCCCGGCTGGTCCGTCATCGCGGCGTCCAACCGCGGCAACGACCGCAGCGGCGTGACCAAGGACTTCGACTTCGTCATCAACCGGCGGCTCGAGGTTCACATCCGCGACGACATCAACGCCTGGGAGAAGTGGGCGTGGAAGGCGGGCGTCAACCCGCTGTTCATCCACTTCGCATCGCAGAACCCCAACATCGTGTTCGCCGACGGCGTGCCCGACAAGCAGGGTCCGTGGTGCACGCCGCGCTCGCTGGCCATGTGCTCGTCCCTGCTCACCCGCATGGCGCCCAACCCGGCCGAGCCGACCCTGCTGCCGACCGACAGCGTCAGCGTCACGCTGGCGTCCGGTCTCATCGGCGAGGCTGCCGCCGCGCAGCTCTTCGCCACGATCCGGCTGGCCTACGAGATGCCGTCCTACGACGACATCGTGAAGAAGCCCGCGACCACGCGGGTTCCCGAGAAGCCCGACGCCGCCATGCTGGTCACCTTCCAGCTGGCCTCGCGCGTGACCGAGGAGGAGTTCGCCCCGGTCATCGAGTACGTCGAGCGCATGCCGCAGGAGTACGCGTTCCTGCTGGCCAAGGGCGCCGTCACCCGCGATCCGAACTTGGTCAACACCGAGGCCTTCGGCCAGTGGACGGTGCGCAACGCGGCCCTCGTCAACGCCATCATGGCCTGAGCGCGTGGGGGGTGGGCAACCACCCCCTTACCCCCTCGGTAACGGAGGACGACATGCCGAAGTTCAAGATCGAGATGAAGTCGACCGACTACTGGACCCTCGAGATCGAGGCCGACGACGTCGAAGCGGCGCGCGAGGAAGCCTACCGCCGCATCAACGAGGGCGAGGGCATCGACGAGCCGGAATGCCCCTACGGCTTCGAGATCTGGAATGCAGAGGAGATCGAGGAATGAGCCCGGCTGAGGCGTTCAAAACCCTCGCAGCCGTCGGGCTACCACCCGCGGTGCAGGATGCGCAGCGCATCTTCGAGCAGGAGTGGAACGGCTTCCTGAGGCGCGGTTTCTACGTCGAGAACGCGATCGACCCGATCACGCCCCACGGCATCAACGACGCGGCGGTGCGCGTGGTGCTGCGCAAGGCCGCAGCGCAGCGGCGCATCCTGTTCGTGCAGTCGTTCGCACCGCGCGACGGGAAAGAGTTCGCCTCGTTCTCGAACGATGAGACCCGCATGGGGCACTGGATCCTGGACGTGCCCCGGCAGAAGCGCGCCAAGCTGCTGATCGCCATGCTCAACCTCATCGTGCCGTCAGATGCACCGGGGTGGGGTAATCGCCCCCAACGGGACGCCCAGGCGCCGCTCAAGGTCTGGCGCACATCTATGAACGCGAGCGATCCCCGCTGCGCGCCCGTGTGGACCGCTATCACACGCGCGCTCGCCACCAACAACGCCATCCGGTCCCAGATGGGACTGCCGCTGTTTACCGGCGGGGTAACCGAGCAGGAGGCGGCATGAGCCCCGAGGAACGCGAGCGCGTCTCCGCTAAGGCTCGGCATCGGCGGGCGATCCGCGAGAAGAACCTGGCCGAAGAAGCCGGGCGCTTCGTCAACGCCATGCTCGCTCTCGGCAAGAAGGGCGATCGGCTTTGGGCCGACGCCGCCAAGGCGATCCCGCGCGTGAAGCAGTTCCCGACCTTCGCCGGCGCTGCGTGGATGGCCGCCTACTGCGGGCACGACCCCGACAAGATCCTCACCATCGCCAAGCTCCTCTTACCTGGAAGGGTAAAGCCATGATCATCAACGAGCAGGAAATCCTCGAGGAGGGCAACGACGACGCGACCGCGGCGACGTTCTCCATCGAGATCGGCATCCGCAACCGGCACCTGTCGGCCGACCAGCGCAAGGCGCTTGGTAAGCTGGTCCGCATCGCCGCCCAGGAGGTGCGCGCCAAGGTGAAGCTGATGGGCGGTGACAACGTCACCATCCGCCTGGAGCGCAGCACCACCAGCGGCGGCTCCTATTACATCGACATCGGGTGACCCGTGAAGTTCTCCGAGCTGCGGTTCACCAAGTATTTGCAGCACCACCCAGTGATGCACAGCCAGTGGCTCAAAGACAGCAAAGGAAACTCGTGGCGCGTCGTGATGAGCTTGCAGACACTGCACTATAAGTTGTCGTGTCTAGCGCCCGGCGTGCAGCCGCCTAGTCCGATGCACTCTCCTCTGTACGGCCCCTACAATTTGACCGCTGCTGATCTGCAGCAGCTCATCGAGTCGCTTTACCCTGATGAGTAACCACCCCCCTCACCCAACGAGGTAACCACCACATGACCAAGCCCAGCTTCAACAACAAGCCCCAGTCGGCCGCCAGCCAGTTCACCCCTGTCGAGCTCACCCCCGAGCAGAAGCAGGCCTGGACCACCACGCGCGGCCGCGTCATCGCCTCGGCGCCGGCGTTCTCCCACATCCTCTACACCATGATGTCGGTGAACACGGGCAAGGACCTCGCCATCTTCACCAAGGACGTGCCGATCGCCGCCACCGACGGCGTCAACCTCGTGCTCAACCCCGACACGTTCTTCGCCATGCCGCTGCCCGAGCGCGTCTTCGTCGTCGTGCACGAGATCCTGCACTGCGTCTTCGACCACATCGGGCAGGGCCACAACTTCAAGCGCCGCGGCAAGGTCGCTTACCCCGACGGTAAGCAGATCGAGTACAGCCCCGAGGCCATGAACATGGCCACCGACCTCGTCATCAACGACCTGCTCATCGAGTCCAAGATCGGCTCGTTCCCCAAGGTCGGCCTGCACGACACATCGATCGCGACCCACAAGGACCTCGCGCTCGACGTCTACCGCAAGCTCTACGAGGAAGCGCAGAAGAACGGCGGCAAGGGCAAAGGCCGCGGGCAGGGCTTCGACCTGCACCTCGACCCCGGCGCCGGCACCGGGCAGAACCCCGACCAGGCTGCCGGCCAGCGCAACGACGCCGAGTGGAAGACCCAGATGGCCGCCGGCATCGCCGCCGCCAAGGCGCAGGGCAACCTGCCCGCGGCCGTCGAACGCATGTTCAACGACCTGCTCAACCCGCAGGTTGACTGGCGCGAGCACATCCAGGCGCTGTTCGCGCGCAAGGTGGGCACCGGCTCCTACGACTGGCGCCGACCCGAGCGTAGGGCCCAGGACCGCGACCAGCCGCTCTACGCCCCGTCCCGTGCCGGCCACGGCGCCGGTACGATCGTCATCGGTGTCGACACCTCCGGCTCCATCGGCCCGAAGATCCTCGACATGTTCTTCGCCGAGATGGTCGGCATCCTCGATGACCTGCAGCCGCAGCGCATCGTCATCATGTGGTGCGACGCCGCCGTCGGCCGCATCGACGAGGCCGAGGAGGCTGGCGACCTCAACGTCATCCGCGGCAAGGGCGCGCCTGGCGGCGGCGGCACGGCGTTCGAGCCGGTGTTTACCGAAGTGAGTAAGATGGGGATCGAGCCCGACGCGCTGGTCTATCTGAGCGACTTGTATGGCTCGTTCCCCAAGGTCGCACCGTCCTACCCCGTTATCTGGGGGGCCATCTCTGATGCGCCCGCCCCGTTCGGCGACATCGTCCGCATTCAGGAACGCCCGCAATGACCGGGCGTTTCACGGTAGGTTCAGCGGTCAACCTACGCCACGGCCATAGCAAGAAGGGGCGTGAGACGCCAGAGTATCGCGCCTGGTGCCACATGCTGTCCCGGTGCACGAACCCCAACGTGAAAGACTACCCACGCTGGGGCGGTCGAGGCATCAAGGTCTGTGACCGCTGGAAAGCGTTCGAGAACTTTCTGGCTGACATGGGGCCGAAGCCCGGGCCCGGCTATTCTATCGACCGCTACCCGGACAACGATGGCGACTACGAACCCGGTAACTGCCGCTGGGCCCGGCGGGTCCAGCAGAACCGCAACAAGAGCACCACGAAGCTGACCCTGCGGGATGTGCAAGCAATCCTCGCCAGTACCGCGCGCGGTGTCGACCTCGCCCGCCAGTACGGCGTCAGCAAGGCCACGATCTCGGCTATCCGGGTGCGCCGCCTCTGGAAGGATCTCTCACCATGAAGTGCGACCTCTCCCTCTTCGGGGTCTACTGCGTCTTCGCAGTCGGCTTCCTGACGGGCTCGCTGGTGTTCGGCAACGGGGTCGACAGCACCCTTGCCGCCGTCGTGCACTCGCTGGCGACCGTCTACTTCATCTGGGCCATCCGCAACGATGGCCTGGAGCCGCGGCCCGGCAACTGGGTCCGCCGGCAAGGCTCGTTCTGGTGGCGCCGTCTGCCCGACGAACCCGCTGAGTAACCCTCCACCCACCCTTACCCAGAGAGGTAACCACCATGCAGTACCGCATCACCGCGGTGATCGACGCCGTGAACATGGCGCCGCTCATCGAAGCCCTCGTGCCGCTGTCAGCCAAGCCCCTGCAGGTCAGCGCATACACCGGGGACAAGCCGGAGCGCGCTATCACGCGCACACCCGCCCCTGCCCTCGAGGCGGGCCAGAGCCTCGACGACCTGTTGGGACCGGCGATGCCCCACGCCAACTACGATCCTCCCGCGCCTGTGCGCCCTCCCGTTGCGGCGCCCACCAAGCGCCGGCGGTTCTCAAGCCCGGAGGGCACCGTCGAGGATCTGATGCTCGAGCTGCTGCGCACCGGGCCCGCTACCGGGGACGAACTGCGGGGGGAGCTGATGAAGACCGGCTACTCCAAGAGTACGGTCAACAACACGCTGTGGACCATGCTGCGCGACGAGAAACTGGAGCTGGTCCCAGGCCGCGTCGAGCGTACCTTCCGCATCAAGGGCCTGGCCAACGCCAGCAACGCGGCGTAATCTCACACCTGCCGGCTTACCCCGGCAGGTAATCGAGGCATGCACCACCATGTCGAAACTTACCGAAGCCCACCTGAAACCCCTCGCCACTGCGTTTATACAAGCGTTAAACACTGGCGAGATCCCGCTGTCGAGCGCGCTCGACTTCGTGGACGCTGTCTGCAACGCCACGCTTGAGCGCCGTGTCTACGAGCACGAGCGCAAAAAGAAACTCCACCCGACCAAACCCATGAAGGAGTAACCCCATGCCCGCATTTGCCACCGCATTTGCCACCGCGAAGTACACCCATTTGCAGAACCGCGTCGCCGAGCTCGCCAAGCTGTCGGCATCCTGGCGCCGCTGCCCGCTGACGCTCGAGGACATCAACTTGGCGTTCATTGACCCCGAGGACCGGCCTGCCTTTACCCAGGTGGGTAAGCTCGTCGGCAACTACTCCAGCAGCATGCACCTTGAGTTCAGCCGCGTCGACGGCGCCAACGGGGCCTACCTGTCGCTGAACAGCGACGGCGAGCACAGCGCGATCCTGCCGGGCTATGCCCGCACCCGCATGAGCCAGGACGACAGTGAGGCGGCGACCGCCGCGCGCGACAAGGTGACCAAGCACATCCAGACCATGGTCGACGTCCAGTTCGCCTGGATGCAGGTGCGGGGTGTGGTCGAGCACCTGAACTACCTCTGCAAGTCGCCGGCGCAGTTCCGCGCCATGTTCCCGGCGATCGCGTCGCTGTTCGGCTCCGACGAGCAGTACAAGTCGACCGTCGACCAGCTGCGCACCTTCAAGGCGCCGTCGGATCTGCCGGGTACGTCGCTGGAGTTTCGCGTCGCTGCGCGCGAGGCGGCGGGTCTGGTCACCCGGGCTGCCATGATGCCGACCGACAAGAAGCCGCCGAGCAACAAGCACGTCTCGCTGCGGCCGGCATACCTGTCGCGCAAGGTGCCGTGGGGCAACGGTACGCTGCACCCGATCGACCTGACCTGACCCCAGACACAATGCGGCCGGGCTCATCCCACCACGAACGAGCCCGGCCAATACCTCCACCCAACGGAAGTAACCCTTGCGGGCCCCCACCACATAGGCGGTAGCCCCCGAGTCGTCAAGAAAAAGGGCGTTCATGTCCCCGGCTTTCATCGTCATCGACTTCGAGTCGTTCTATGATCAGCAATACAGTTTGCGCAAAATGACCCCGGTCGAGTATATCTTGGACCCGCGGTTCGAGTGCATGGGCGCGTCGATCACCGAAGGCAACGACGGCGTTCCGTTCTGGCTGGATGCTGACCAGCTGCCCGCTTACCTCGAGAGTAAGCGCGGGCTGCCGATCCCCTTCATTTCGCACAACGCGCTGTTTGACATGTGTTTGCTTGCATGGCGCTTTGGTTTCGTACCGCATTTGATGGTGGACACCATGGCCATGGCCCGGGCCATGGTCTTCGCCTACACCGGCAGCGTGTCGCTGGAGGCGGTCGCTGCCTACCTGGGGTTGGGCGTCAAGACCAAGACGATCCTCAAAGTCGCCGGCATGAGCCCGGCCGCGATCAAAGCTGCCGGGCTGTGGCAAGAATACATTGACTATGCCTGCAATGACGGTGCGCTTTGCCGTGACATCTTCAAGGTCCTGCGGGTTGATTTTCCCCGGTCCGAGTACGAGGTCGTGGACCACGTCATCCGCGCCGCGGCGATCCCGCGCTTCGTGCTCAACCGCGACAAGCTCGCGCTCCACGCCCACCAGATCGAGCAGAACAAGGCGACCCTGCTGGCGCGCACCGGGCTGCCGGACCGCGACGCGCTCATGTCGAACGACAAGTTCGCGACCGCGCTGGAGATGCTGGGCGTCACCCCGCCCCTGAAGATCTCGCCCACCACGGGCGAGGAGACCTACGCCTTCGCCAAGACTGATGCCGGCATGATCGAGCTGGAGGAGCACGAGAACCCCGACGTGCAGGCGCTGGTCGCCGCCCGGCTCGGCTTCAAGTC
>JAIYAJ010000240.1 GCA_027489105.1 Zymomonas sp.
CCAGCCCGAGCGCCAGCAGCACGAATTGCGCCTTCGACAGCCCCAGCATGTCCAGATAGCGCGCGGCCCGCCAATCGCCCGCTTCGAGCGACAGCAGCAGCGGCACCATGATCAACAGCCCGATCCCTTCGGTCAGGCTCGACAGGATCGACAGGCCGACGACCGATCCGATGCCTCGCTGCCCCTGCAGCAGCGTGCGCAGCGTCGTCAGCGCATCGGGCGCAGTGGCGGGATCGGGCGGAACATCCATGATCCGTCCATAGGCAGAGGCGGCCGGTTCATCCAGCACCCTCGATATCCGCACGTGGATATCGTCGGGCGGCTCGACGCCGCAGCGGCGTGATCAGAGCGGACCGGCTGTCCGGACGCCAGGGATCTCGCGCATCTGTGCGAGCAGGCTCGCGTCGACCTCGACACCGCCGGGCATTTCCATCGTCACCGTCATCGTCCGGCCGTCGCGCAGCATATTCATCTTCTGGGGGAGGCTGTCGCGCGCCACGAGCAGATCGAGCAGCCGGCCGGTCACACCGAGATCGGCCTCAGCCTCGAGCGAAATGCGGGAGCGCAGGGCGACGGAGGTGGTGTGTGTGACGGGGCTCATGGCAGTTCCGGTGCATGTTTCGACAGGAAGGCTTTTAGCCGGGTCAGCGGAGAAAATTCGTGCTCATTCCCAGATAATCATGGCATGATGAGAATAATTTTTCGATGAAAACGATAATACGAGTATAGTCTTCTGATGAAGCTCGACTCCTATGAACGCAAGATCCTCGCCCTGCTGCAGGAGGACTGCTCGCTCTCCGCCACCGAAATTGCCGAGCGGGTCGGCCTGTCGACCACGCCGTGCTGGCGGCGCATCCAGCGGCTGCGCGAGAGTGGCGTGATCGCGCGCCAGGTGGCACTCGTCGATCGTCGAAAAATCGGCCTCAATGCCCAGATTTTCGCGCAGGTGAAGCTCAACGCCCATGGCCGGCAGCATCTCGACGAGTTCACAGCCGCGATCCGGGAGTTTCCGGAAGTGCTCGAAGCCTTTGTGCTGATGGGGCCGGTCGACTTCCTGTTGCGCATCGTCGCCGCCGATATCGACGCTTATGAGAGCTTCTTCTTCGACAAGCTGAGGCGGTTGCAGGGCGTGCAGGAAATCAACTCGATCGCCGCCCTGTCCGAGATCAAGTCTACGACCGCGCTGCCGCTTCCGCCCGCCTGATCTCTACAGGCGCGCGAACAGGGCAAAGGACAGGACGTGGTTCATCCGGCGGCGCCCGCCGGTCTGGTTGACCAGCTGGTTCAGATAACCGAGCTCGATCGTGGTCTTGCCGACGACGGGAATCTCGGCGCCGACGAAGCTGCGCAGCTGGTCGAAGCCGGACCGGGCGCCCCAGTCGGTGTCATTGAACGCGATGAACCCTTCGGCATAACCTAGCGCCGCGAGACCGTTGCTCGCCACCGGCACCTCCAGCCGGACCATCTCGCGCAGCCGGTGGCCGACATCGTCGCCATCGGCACGCCAGCGCTGCTCCAGCCGGGTGCGGGTGGAGAACTCGCCACCCCAGGGCTTGCCCATGACCCAGCTGAGCTGCTGGAAACTGCGATGCTCGCGCAGATCGCGCACCCCCTCGCGCTTGGTGATGACCCGCGCATAGCCCTGATAGAGCGTCATGGTCGGCGACAATTTGACGCCGACCGCCGGGCGCAGCAGCAGTTGGTCGAGCCGGCTGACGCCGTCGCCGAAGCGCGGCTGCACCTCCGCAAAATAAACGATCTTGCCCGTGAGCGTTCCCATCACCGTCAGGTTCACCCAGGCCTGCTCGTCCTTAGTCGTACTCGAAAAGGCAGGCTGGGCTGCCGAAATCAGGCACAGGCCGGCGAGAAGGGCGCGAAAAATCTTCATCAGGGGGAGTGCTCTGCTGGGAAAGGGGAAGCCTGACCTTGCCACAGACGCTGTTACGAAATGGTTTCCCCTCTCCGACCTTATGTCTCTTCACCATTGCGCCGCCCACGCCGGTACGCGGCCGGCGAGTGCCCGGTCCAGCGCCGGAACGCCGCCCGGAAACTGCCGGTATCGCGAAACCCGCAACGCAGCGCGATCTCGTCGATGGAACGACCGCCGACCGCCAGTGCCTCGGTCGCAAGGCCGCGTTGGGCTTCCTCGCGCAGGGAGCGGATCGACTCGCCGCTATCGGCCAGGTGCCGCCGGAGGCTGCTCTGGCTGCGGCCTGTCAGCGCCGCGAGTTGATCGAGCGTCGGGAGGCGCCCGTCCCGCGCCAGCGCCATCGCATAGAGCGTGCGCACCCGGTCGGTCAGCGCCAGACTGTCGGGCGACGCCGCGAGAAAATCGAACGGGAAGTCGACCAGCAGCCGATCGAGATCATCGGGCGTTCTGACGATCGGCATCGCCAGCATGTGCGCCGGCAGGGAAATGCGGTTGACCGCACAGCCAAAGGCAAGCTCGCCAGAGAAAAAGTCGGACACTGCCTCTGCGGCATAAAGCTCATCATAGGCGAGCCCGACCGAGAAGACATGCTCGCCCGTGCCCAGCAGCCAGCCATAGAGGCGGCAGAACATCGACATGCCGGCGAGGTCGGACAGAAAGCTGCTGAGGTTGGTTCGCCGCCGCAGCGTGTCCACCAGGATATGCGCCGTTCCGTCTCCGCGCTCCAGCCGGATGGTCGAGATCTTCTCCAGCCGCGTGCGGAAGAAGATGGCCTGCCGCTCGATCACCTGTTCGAGCGTCCGGCAAGTGATGACGCAGTGACACATCAGCCGGAACTCGTCGGGATGCATTTGCGGCTTGCGATCGAGGCGGCTCGAATGCCAGCCGATGGTGACAATCGCCTCGCGGTAGATCGCGACCAGTTGCCGCCGGTCGATCGCCGTGACCCGACCATGTTCGAGGTCTTCGAGCAGGAAGGAGGCTCCGGCCTTG
The DNA here is from genome assembly GCA_027489105.1 of Zymomonas sp. The sequence goes on from JAIYAJ010000240.1 coordinate 2,924, forward strand.
CGCAGCAGATCCGCAGGCTCACCGCCGATACGCGATATCTTCTGCAGCAGCTTGAGCAGTTCGGCCACAGATCCGGTGCCGTCGATCATCCCCGCTCCCGAACGAAAACCCTCTATTCAATGAAGGAATATCCTATCCAGTTCCAGCCCTGCGTCATCCTATCGTCTGCCCACATATAAGGCGCGCGCGGATCGTGCCGGTCGATCGGAGGATGAGGATGAGCGAGAAGGACGGGTCGCCGATCTCCACTTGGGCGCCGCCACCACGACCTGAGTGGCTGGCGCAGTTCCTTGCCGAGACCTCGGGCTGGGACGCGGACGCCGTCGCCCCGCTCGACGCGCAGGAGCTGATCGCTACCGCCAGCGCGCGGACGGGCCTGAGCGATTTCGGCAGCGGCGACTGGCGCGAGCCGCTGGAGATCATGGTCAGGGCGATCAACGAGGAGGCTGAGCTCCACCTCTTCGGCCGGCTGTGGACCCGACAGGAGCTGCTGCACTTCCTCGAGGTCCGGCTGCAGGTGGAAGAGGCCTATCGCCAGCACCCCGAGATCGAGGATGAGGTGATCGACCGTCCCGTCTTCGTCACCGGCCTGCCGCGTTCGGGCACCTCGATCCTGTTCGAGCTGCTGGCGCAGGACAGGCAGTTCCTGGCGCCCGCCAATTGGGAGTTTGTCCTCCCCTGCCCGCCGCCCGAGGCGGCCACCTATCGCACCGATCCGCGCGTCCCCCGCGCGCACGACATGATCACGCAGATGGGCCGCGTCGCCCCCACCTATCAGGCGATGCATGAGATGGGCGCGTGGATCCCGAACGAGTGCGGCGTCGCCTTCCGGCTGACGTTCCGCTCGCAGCATCTCGCCGCCGCCTTCCAGGTCCCGACCTATGTGAACTGGCTGTTCGGCGCCGATCAGACCCCGGTCTATGCCTATTATCGTCGGCTGCTGAAGCTGCTGCAGTGGCGCAACCCGCGCGATCACTGGCTGCTCAAGGCGCCCGAGCATCAGAGCTTCCTGCCGACCCTGTTCGATGTCTTCCCCGATGCCCGGGTGATCGTCACCCACCGCGATCCGGTCAAGGCGCAGGGCTCGGTCACCAACCTGCTCGGCACCATCTACTGGATGCGCAGCGACAAGGCATTCGACGCGCGCGCCTTCGAGGAATTGCTGACCCCGGAAGGAACGGCCGCGCGGCTGGAGCAGATGATCGACTGGATCGAGCAGGGCGCGATCCCGGCCGACCAGATCGTGCATTCGCATTATGCGGCGCTGATCGACTCTCCGCTCGACGCGCTCGAGACGCTCTACGCCCGGATCGGCCTCCCCTTCACCGAGCAGGCCCGCTCGGCGGTCGCCGATTATCTCGCGCACAAGCCCAAGGGGAAGTTCGGCGCGCACGCCTATCGGGTCGACCAGCAGGACCGCACCCGCCAGCTGTTCCACCGCTACCAGAGCTATTTCGACGTCCCCAGCGAAGCCTGAACCGAACCACGCCCGTCACGAAAGGATCGAGCCGATGACTGCGGACCATGACCTGCTGCTGCGCGATGCGTGGAACGCCTTCTGCGACTCGCTCAAGCGCGCCGGCGAGATCAGCTTCCGCGAGACCGCCTCGTCGAATCCGGTCGACCGGGCGGCCGCGATAAGGCTGCTGTCGCGTAACATCGGCCTCGCTCTGGCCTTCGAGCTGGAGAACAAGGACCCGCTCCACCCCGAAATCATGCATTATTTCGATCCGATGCGGAAACAGGGCGGGGACAACAGCGACGCCCTCTATGTCGGCGCCCCGATCAACGGGACCGACACCTACCGGGTCAGCGGCAAGCGCGGCAATGCCCGCTACTTCAGCGTCACAGTGGTCGAGCGCGGCGCCACGCCCTGGGGCGGAGCTGTACCCTCGGTGTTGTTCGGGGATGATCTGGAGGTCGACGCGGACGGCAATTTCGAGCTGTGGGTCGGTCCGGAGGAACGCCCCGGCAACTGGATCCGCACCACGCCCGACACGTTCCGCCTGACCTTCCGCCAGTTCTTCGCCGACTGGGAGGGCGAGAAGCCGATGGAAGCGCGGATAGACCGCATCACCGGCGACGGCGCCCCGCCCCAGATCACCCCCGAGACGGTGGCGGACGGTCTCGCTGCCGCGGCGCACTGGCTGCACTGGTCGGTGACCTATTGGGCCGACATGATCGACAAGTGGAAGGTGCAGCCCAACCGCTTCCTGTCCTATCGCCAGCTCGACGACAACAAGATCGATGCGACGCCGGGCGGCGAACCGCTGATCTGCTACTGGATGCTGCCCAAGGACGAGGCGCTGATCATCCGCGTCCGCCCGCCCGAGGCGCGCTACTGGGCGGTCGAGTTCGGCAATTACTGGTGGGAGACGATGGACTATCGCTACCGCCTGGCCAACACCAATTGCCATTATGCCGCGCTGGAGGAGGATGGCGAGCTGATCGTCGTCGTCAGCCATGACGACCCGGGCGTGGCCAACTGGCTGGACCCGTCAGGCCATAGCGAGGGCTATGTCACCTATCGCTGGATGATCGCCGATCATTATCCGGTTCCGACTTGCCAGCAGGTCAAGCGCGGCGCGCTGTTCGATCATCTGCCCGCGGGGATGAAACGGATCGGGCCGGAAGAACGGCGCGAGCAACTGGACGGCCGTCGCCGCGGCATCGTCCAGCGCTTCAAATGGTAAGCGGGGCGCCTGCCAGGGCGAGCGCCCCGGAAACCGGTCAGGCCCAGCTATACTCCTCACGCTTCGGCGCGCTCATCGCCTCGGCGAAGGCGTCGTAGCTCCACGGCCAGGTCAGCGGCACGCCGTTCTTGTCGAGATACCAGCTGGTGCAGCCCGAGCCGAAGATGGTGTTGCGGGCGGCATCGGCACGACGCCGGTCATAGTCGGCATGCGCCTCGGGGGTCGGCGCGACCGCTCTGGCCTGCCCCTCGACGATCGGCGCGAACAGCTGCGCGATATAGCCCCATTGCTGCTCGGCGATGTCGATCAGCGAGAAATTGCCGACGGGGCCGGTCGGGCCGTTGAGCATGAAGAAATTGGGGAAGCCCGGCAGCGTCACCGCATAATGGGCGGTGGGCCGCTCGCGCCACAGCTCGTCGAGATCGGCGCCATCCTCGCCGCGCACCACCGTCGGCCGGATGAAGCGGTCGGCGCGGAAGCCCGTGGCCATGACGATCACGTCGAGCATATGCTCGGTGCCGTCCTGCATGCGGATGCCGGTCGCGGTGATGCGATCGATCTTTCCGGTCTCGATCTCCACCGCAGGCCGCTGCGCCGCCTCATAATAATTCCAGGAATAGATCAGGCGCTTGCACGCCGCGCGATAATTGGGGCGCAGCTTCTCGCGCAGCACCGGGTCACGGACATTGTCCTCGAGGTTGCGGCGGCACAGCTCCTCGATCTCCTGCATCGCGTCCGAATCCGGGTCGACGAGCCCCTTGTTGAAGCGGCGCACACCGTTCCAATAATCGTCGCCATAGCGGATGGCATCGATCTTCGAGAGGTCGCTGCGGAAGGCGGCACGGTCCTCGTCGCTATAGGGGAATTGCTGGACCGGCATGATCCACTGCGGCGAGCGCTGGAAATGGACCAGCTTGGCCGCGCGAGTCGACAGCGCCGTGACGATCTGCACGCCGGTCGAGCCGTTGCCGATGATACCGATCCGCTGCCCGTCGAGCGCGACGCTGTCGTCCCAGCGCGCCGAATGGAACAGCGCCCCCTGGAAATCCGCGCTGCCCTCGATCTCGGGCATGTTGACATGGTGCAGCACGCCCGAGGCGGCGATGACGATATCGGCGGCATCGCTGCTGCCATCGGCCAGTCGCAGCTGCCAGCGGCCGCCCTGCCAGATGCATTCGGTCACTTCGCGTTCGAGCTGGATCAGGTCACGGACGCCGAAATCGTCGATCACTTTCTCGAAATAGCGCTGAATCTCGGGTCCCGGCGCATAGAAGGCGCTCCAGTCGGCATGGGGCGCGAAGCTGTAGGTATAGCAATGCGCCGGCACGTCGCACGTGAGGCCGGGATAGCGGTTCTCCCGCCATGTGCCGCCGATCGTCGCGCCCTTCTCATAGACGGTGACGTCGCTCTGCCCCTGCTCCTTGAGCTTGATCGCTGCCAGGATGCCCGACATCCCCGCACCGATCACCACGAACCTCAACGCCTTCGCCATGTCGACCCTGTCCTTTTCTTGCAGGGGTCGGATCGGCCCGAAGCCAGGCCGCGTGCCGATCCTCTCCCATATGTGATGCGGGCATAACGGGCGGCGCCGGGCCGGGCATCGTCCGCTTCGACTAGGCCGAACGGCCTATGCCCCGAAGGTCAGGGTGCGGTCGTGCCCTTGGCGCCCGTGCGGTAGCGGTCGAACCAGGCGATGATCGCTGCAGCCTTGGCCGCCGACTGCGACGGGCGCGCAGCGATGCCGCCATGGCTCGCCCCCGGCACCTTCACCAATGCGGTGGGCACCCCCTGAATCTGGAGCGCGGCATAATATTGCTCCGACTCGCTGACGGGCGTCCGGTAATCCTCGCTGCCGACCACCACCAGCGTGGGCGTCTTCACATTGCCGACCAGGCTGAGCGGCGAGCGGTTCCAATAGTCCATCGGATCTTCGCAAGGCAGCTTCGGAAACCAGTAGCGCTACGTGAACAACGTATTGTCCATCGTCAAAGCCTCGCTGACCCAGTTGATCACCGGCTTCTGCGTCGCCGCCCCGCGGAAGCGATCGGTCTTGCCGACGATCCAGCTGGTCAGCACGCCCCCGCCCGATCCGCCCGTAACGAACAGATTGTCGGGATCGGCGACGCCCGCCGCGATCGCCGCATCGACCGCCGCCATCAGGTCGCCATAGTCGTCGCCCGGATATTTATGGTGGATCAGCTGGGCGAACTGCTCGCCATAGGAGGTCGACCCGCGCGGGTTGGTGTAGAGCACCGCATAGCCGGCGGCGGCATAGAGCTGGTCGTCGGTCGAGAAATGCGGGCCATAGGCGGTGTGCGGGCCGCCATGGATTTCGAGGACCAGCGGGACCTTCTGCCCCGGCCGATAGCCGGGCGGGGTGACCAGCCAGGCCGGCACCTCGCGACCGTCGGGCGCCTTGACCGCCAGCTCGCGAACCTGACCCAGGCTCTTGTGCGCCAGGAAGTCGTCGTTGAGCGCGGTCAGCCGGCGCGCCTTGCCGCCGCTCACGACCGACAGGTCTGCAGGACGCAGCGCCGATCCGCTGGTGACGGCGATGACGCCACCTCGCGACACGGTGAAGTCGCCGCCGCTATAGGGGCGGTCGAACGCCGTGCCGGTCAGCCCCGTCGCCAGTTCGGTGAGCTTGCCGTCGAGCGTGATCCGCGCGACCCGGTTGACCCCGCGCTCGTCATATTGGGCATAGAGCGAGCGGCCATCGGCAGCCCATTCGACCCGGTCGATGCTGCGGTCGAGCCCCGCCGTGATCGCCCGCACGCCGCTGCCGTCGCGGTTCATGACGTAGAGCAGCGTGTTCTGATAGGAGAGGCGGCGATCATCATAGCCGAGATAGGCGACCGTGGCGCCGTCGGGGGAGACCACCGGCGCAATGTCGGGGCCGCGCCGATCGGTCAGCGCGCGGATCGCGCCGCTGCCCAGATCGAGCGAATAGATTTCGGGATCGAACACCTCGCGCTGCCAGTCGGGCTTGCGCACCGCGCTGAACAGCAGGCTGCGTCCGTCCGGCGACCAGGAGAGCGGGCCGCCATGCTGATAATCGCCGCTGGTCAGCTGGCGCGACGGGCCACCATCGGCCGCGACGAGGAAGACCTGGTCATAGCCCGGCTCGACATAGCCGCCGCCATCGCTGCGATAGTCGATCCGGTCGATCACCTCGAGCGGCTTGGCCCATTCCGCGCCCTCGGGCTTGTCGGGCGCCTTGCCGAGCTTCATCGGCTCGCCGGGCACGCGCATGACATAGGCGATGCTCTTGCCGTCGGGCGACCAGCTGATCGCGCTGGGGCTGTCGGGCAGCCCGGTGACGCGGACGGTGGCGTCCTCGGCAATCCAGCGGACGAACAGCTGGGCATTGCCCTTTCCATCCGCCGCGACATAGGCCAGCCGCCGCCCATCGGGCGACCAGCGCGGCTGGCTCGCGCCCTCGACCAGCGGCCGCTGGCGACCGCTGGTCACGTCGACGAGCCAGATCGCCCCCTTCTGGCGGTCGGTCATGATGTCGCCCTGCCGCCGCACATAAGCGACGCTGCGGCCATCGGGGCTAATCTGCGGATCGGCCGCGACCTGCAGTGCGAAGATATCCTTCCCCTCGAAGCGCGAAACCGTGCTCGCCGCCTCCTGGGCAAGGACCGGCGTGGCGAAGATGGAGGCGCCCGCGAACAGGGCGAGCAGCGACGTCTTGATCATGGCATCCCTCGAAACTGACAGACCGCCAGCGTCGCGCGTTTCCCGAACCGACTCAAGGCTTTGTGGGTAGCCAATCCAGAGCGAGGCTCAGATGGTCACGACGATCTTCCCGATCTGATCGCCGCTGCGCAGCCGTGCATAGGCGTGCTGCCAGTCGGCAAAGGCGTAGCAGCGGTCGAGGACCGGCCGGAGCGCGCCACTTTCGAGCAGCGGCGTGATCACGGCGAGCGCCTTCGCCCGCCGCGCGGGATCGTGGGAGAAATTCGGCGTCGAGTAGGCGTGCAGGCGCAGGTCGCCGCGAACCCCCGCGATCAAGGGCAGCCGCACCTCGGCGTCGCCCGAGAGATTGCCATAAGCGAAAATGGTGGCGCCACTGGCCAGAGCCCCGGCATAGCGGCCGATGAGGTCGCCGCAGACGGCGTCGTAAGACAGCCGGATCGGATGTCCGGCGGCGGCGGCGTCGATCGCTTGCGCCAGATCCGCGACCTCGTCGCTGGCGACCACCGCATCATAGCCGATGTCCAGCAGCGCAGCCCGCTTGGCCGAACCCCGGGTGATTCCGATCACGCGGGCGCCCCGAAGCCGGGCCAGCTGGCAGGCGCCGATCGCAGCGCTACTCGATGCCGCTGAAACGATGATAGCGTCGCCAGGCCCGACCGGGGCCAGCTCGAACAAGGGGAAGTAGGCCGTCAGATATTGCATCCAGATGCTGCACGCTTCGGCGGCACTGAGTGACGAGGGCCAAGGCGCCAGCCATTCCGCCGGCGTCACCGCCCAGCTGCCATTGACCCCATAGGCGTCACTGGCGAACGGGATCGAACTCACCCTGTCGCCCAGTCCGATGCCCGCGACATCCAGCCCGACTGCGTCCACGATTCCACAGGCTTCGTAGCCGAGCCGAGCACCATCGCGGTGCGGCACATAATGCCGGTCGTCGGTGAACAATAGTTCGGACCGGTTGAGCGCAAAGGCTGCCACGCGGTAGCGCACCTCGCCCGCGCCGGGGACCGTCGGGGCCGCGTTCTCACGGCGAATGTCTCCACCACGACAGCGGATGACCATGTCTGTCCTGTCAGTCATCGTCTCGACCTCTCTCCCTGACTGTCGGCGTGACCGCCGGTACCATCATGGATCAGGAGGCGTCCCGTTAAGGCAATCTCCGGACGAGAAAGGATCGTTGCCGTCGGCGCAACAGCGCTGAATCAGCGGTCGCGATGGATGCTGAAATGCGCGATCGAGCGGAGCAGATCGGCGGAGGGACCGAAGGGGGAAAGGCTGCTTACCGCCCGGTCGATCAACCCACTCGCATAGTTGCGCGCGCTCTCGCGGCCGAGCATGCGAACCAGAGTTTGCTTGCCCTGCTCGTCGTCCTTGCGGAGACGTTTGCCCACGGCCTGTTCATCGCCTTCGACATCGAGCAGGTCATCGGCAATCTGGAAGGCCAGGCTGACGCATTGGGCATAATGCGACAGTGCCGCGCGCTGGCCGGCATCGGCCGCGCCGAGAGCCGCGCCGGCACCGACGCACCAGCCGATCATCGCGCCGGTCTTCAACTGCTGCAGCTGGACGACCGCATCCATGTCGAGCGTCGCATCGATGGCGGCCATGTCCATCATCTGTCCGCTCGCCATGCCCGACGCGCCGGCGGACGAGGCGAGCGTCGAGATCAGTTCGGCGCGCACCAGCGCATCGGCATGGGTTTCGGGCCGCGCCAGAAGCTCAAAGGCAAGCGCCAGCAGCGCATCCCCTGCAAGTACGGCGGTCGCCTCGTCGAACCGCTTGTGCAGCGTCGGCCGGCCACGCCGCAGATCGTCATCGTCCATACAAGGCAGGTCGTCATGAACCAGCGAGTGGACGTGGACGCACTCGACCGCGACGCCTGCGAGCAGGGCGTTCTGCGGCGCGACTTCGAACAGCCTGGCCGACGCAACCACCAGCAGAGGTCGCATCCGTTTGCCGCCGCCGATCGCGGCATAGCGCATCGCTTCGTAAAGCCGCTCGCTCGCGCCGGGCGGGGTCGCCAATATGTCGGCAAACACCGCGTCGACCGAATCCGACACCTGCCGCATCGCCGTAGGCAGGTCCTGGTCAGTCAACATCTCGATCGTCATGCAGCGGTCTCCCCCTCAAGGGCATCGACTTCGCCCGCGCATCCATCTCGCCGATCGAGAGCCTGTTTCTCTCAGTCAGCGCGGACAGGGCCCTGTCGACGCCGTCCTCCACCGTGATGCGGCATCGGACAATCCGACGATGCCGCATCCTTCGAGACTTTGGAAGCAGATCGCGTCGCCAGTCGCGACGAACGGAACGGACAAACACCCGGTGGCGGGCGCCCTATCGCCTGGTCCCGAGGCTTGGCACGAGCGATAGTCACACGCAGGGCTTCATCGCAGCGACCTAAGGTACAGCTGTCCGCGTCACAGCAGATAGCGGACCCTGATCGCCTCGGCATTTTGCCCGGCCTTCACGTCGATGCGCGCCGCGTCGAACCGGGGCGGGCCGAAACCGATCTTCGGGTTTCGCGAGAAGCCGAAACCTTCGCGGGGTATTGCCATTGTCTTGTCGAGCCGCGCATTCGCATTCTCATCATGAAAGAGCGATATGGCGTAAGGCCCGGGTTGGAGCGCGGTCACAATGAAGCAATGGTCCGGCGCAGCACCGATCGGCACATCCCGGCGAACCGACGACCCTGCCTTGCAATCGGGAAAGGCCGACGCTTCGCGCGCGAGGCATAGGCGCAGCATGCCCCGCGTGCTACGCAACCCCTCCAGACACAGCCGAAGCTCGGCGGTAGCGGCATGGCCGGGCTCCGCGCCGAGGGTCACCGCGACGATAAGGGCCACCCATTGATATCCGCGCCTCGCCATCATCCTGCCCTTCCTTCGGTCTGCCCATGCCGGGACGCGGCGCGGAACGCCGCATGAAGCGGCGTGTCCTGCTTCTGGGCGGCGGTCTCGCCGGAGGGCTTAGCGCACTCGCCCTCCATGCGAGAAGGGGCGATGTCGAGCCGATCCTGGTCGAACGCGGCGATCGCTTTGGCGGCAATCATATCTGGTCCTTTTTCGATCAGGACGTGGACGCCGGCCACCGCTGGCTCGTCGATGCGATCGGCCCGACCCGCTGGCCCTCGCACCGGATCGCCTTCCCGGCGCGGCGACGACATATCGGTCTCGGCTATAACAGCCTGCGATCGTCCGACCTCAACGACGCTTTGCTCCGGACCCTGCCCGCCGCGTCCTTGCGGCTCGGCCGGGAGGCCGTCGAGGTGACGCCGGAGGGCGTGCGCCTGTCCGATGGCGAGACGATCGCCGCCGATGCGGTGGTCGATGCGCGCGGAGGCGGCCCGATCGAAGGACTGGATCTGGGCTGGCAGAAGTTCGTCGGGCGCCATCTGCGTTTCGCAGCGCCCCACGGGGTCGCCGAGCCGATGATCATGGATGCCGAGGTCGACCAGGCCGACGGCTATCGCTTCGTCTATCTCCTCCCCTTCTCCTCCACCGAACTGCTGGTCGAGGACACCTATTACAGCCTCGATCCGGCGCTGGACGTAGGCCTGCTGCGGCAGCGGATCGACGCCTATGTCGACGATCGCATCGGACGGACGTTCGAGACGCTGGGCGAAGAAACCGGCGTGCTGCCGATCGTCCTCGGCGGCAGGCTCGACGCGCTGTGGCCGGACGACTACCCATTTGGACGGATTGGGATGCGCGGCGGCTTCTTCCATCCTACCACCGGCTATTCGGTTCCGGATGCGGTCGCCAATGCCATGCTGCTGACCGAGGCATCCGACATGACCACATCGGGGCTCCGCCGGCTTCTCCACGACCGTGCAAAACGCCTCTGGCGTGAACGCGGCTTCTACAGGATGTTGAACCGCATGCTCTTCCACGCCGCCCCACCCAAACAGCGCTACCGCGTACTCGAACATTTCTATCATCTGCCGGAGGCGAGTGTGGCCCGCTTCTACGCGACCCGCCTGACTGCGCTCGACAAGCTGCGTACGCTCAGCGGGAAGCCGCCGGTCGGCATCTTCGCCGCGCTCTCGGCGATCGCAGGCCGCGCATGAAGAGCGCGGCGGTCATCGGTTCGGGTTTTGGCGGCCTGGCGCTCGCGATCCGGCTGCAGTCGGCGGGGATCGCGACCACGATCTACGAAGCCCGCGACCGCCCCGGTGGGCGGGCCTATTATTGGGAAAAGGACGGCCATGTCTTCGATGCCGGGCCGACCGTCATCACCGATCCCGATTGCCTGCAGCAGCTCTGGGCGCTGAGCGGCGCGGATATGGCGAAGGATGTCGACCTCGTCCCCGTGCGGCCCTTTTACCGTCTGTCCTGGCCCGACGGATCGACCTTCGACTATGACAATGACGATGCCGCGCTCGAGCGGCAGATCGCCGCGCTCGACCCTGCCGACGTCGCCGGCTACCGCCGCTTCCTCGAATATTCCGCAGGCGTGTTCGAGGAAGGCTATCGCAAGCTCGGCACGGTCGCGTTCCTCGACTTTGCCTCGATGCTGAAGGCCGCACCGCAACTGGCACGCTATCAGGCCTGGCGGTCGGTCTATTCGATGGTGTCGAGCTTCATCCGCAACGAGAAGCTGCGTGAGGCCTTCTCCTTCCACACCCTGCTGGTCGGCGGCAATCCGATGACGACCAGCGCCATCTATGCGCTGATCCACAAGCTGGAAAAGGATGGCGGCGTATGGTTCGCAAAGGGCGGCACCAACGCGCTCATAAGCGGCATGGTGCGGCATTTCGAGCGGCTCGGGGGCGTGCTGCGCCTCGACGATCCGGTCGTGAACATAAGCAGCGGCGGAAGCCGGGTACGCGGGATTATCACGCGCTCCGGGCACAGCGCACGCTATGATGCGGTCGCATCCAACGCGGACGTGGTTTCGACTTATGGCCTGCTCGGCGACGAGCGCAAGCAGCGCAAGCTAAAGGCCAAGCGCTTCTCCCCGTCGCTGTTCGTCGTACATTTCGGCACGACCGGGGACTGGCCCGATGTCCCTCACCATTCGATCGTGTTCGGGCCGCGCTATCGCGGGCTGCTCGACGATATCTACAAGGGCGGCGGCCTCGCGCCGGATCCGTCGCTCTATCTCCATCATCCGACCGCTACCGATCCGTCGATGGCGCCGACCGGCCATTCGACTTTCTACGTCCTCGCGCCGGTACCGCATCTGGGCAAGGCAGATATCGACTGGGAGGTCGAAGGACCGCGCTATCGCGACCAGGTCCTGTCGATTCTCGAGCAGCGCTTCATGCCGGGCCTGCGCGAACGGATCACGACGATGTTCCATTATACGCCGTTCGATTTCCGCGACGACCTGGCGGCGCATCTCGGTTCGGCCTTCAGCCTGGAACCGGTGCTCACCCAGAGTGCCTGGTTCCGCGTCCACAACCGCGATTCCGACATGGGCAATCTCTATTTCGTCGGGGCGGGCACCCATCCTGGTGCGGGCATTCCCGGCGTCGTGGGAAGCGCGAAGGCCACTGCGGCCCTGATGATCGAAGACCTCGCCGGGTGAGCGGAAACGCACCTCTGACCGTTCCGAACGATCGGAGCGAACTGGTCGACTGGGCCGGGTCGACGATCCGGATCGGCTCGCGCTCCTTCCATATGGCCAGCCAGTTGTTCGACCGTGCCACGCGCGAGCGGGCGTGGTTGCTCTATGCCTGGTGCCGCCATTGCGACGACCGCTGCGACGGGCAGGAGCTGGGCGGTCCGCTCAGCGCCAGCGACGCCGATATGATCGACGAACTGCGCCGCGAGACGCACCGCGCGCTGGCGGGGGACATGTCGGTCGCGGCGCCCTACCGTGCGCTGGCTTCCGTCGCTGCCGAACGTCGCCTGCCAGTCCGCTATATCGACGATCATCTGGAGGGGTTCGCCCTCGACTGCGCTGGCTGGACGCCCGAGAGCGAAGCCGATCTTCTCCGCTACTGCTATCATGTGGCGGGCACGGTGGGCTGCATGATGGCGGTGGTGATGGGCATCGATCCGGACGACGACGCCACGCTCGACACGGCCTGTGCGCTCGGCCTGTCCTTCCAGCTCGGCAATATCGCGCGCGACGTGGCCGAGGATCATGCCGGCGGCCGCTGCTATCTGCCAGGCGCGTGGATGGATGAGTTCGGGGTGGACCCTGCCGATCCGATGAACCCGGCGCGGCGCGAAGCGCTGGTTGCGCTGGTCGGGCGGATCGTCGATCTGTCGCTGCTGTACGAGGAGCGGGCGATGGCGGGGATCGACCGGCTCGACTTCCGCTCGCGCTGGGCGATCCACAGCGCCCGATCGATCTATGGCGGCATCGGTCGGGAAGTCGCAGCCCGCGGCGCTCAAGCCTGGGATGAGCGGGTGGCAATATCGACGCCGCGCAAACTCGCGATCGTTGCGCGCTCGCTGCTACGCGCCGCCGCCTGACGGCGTAGCCGCTTGGGCCACCGCTCGCCGGCGTGCCGCCGGCAGGCCCCACCAGGGGACATGCGGCCAGCGGTGGTGCTCATGATGATAACCGAAATGGTAGCAGCTGAGCAGCGAAGCCCAGACAGGCACGTCGGCGCTCCGCGCACGGTGCCGGTCGACGAAGTCGTCCCCGGCGCGGTGCGGCAGATAGGTGCCGAAGAAGAACAGCTGCATCGACGACAGGATCGAAGGCAAAGCCCAGAACAGCAACAGATTCTCGTAACGGGCGCCGAGCAGAAAAAGATAGACGGCGATCATCGCCGACATCATCGCCAGTTCGCGCAGACCGAAATATTGACGGAAGAAGGCCCCGTACCAGCGCAACAGACTGCGCGGCGCGGGCGCATGGAAATCGGGATCTTCGCCCGTCCCGGCATGGCGATGGTGCGCCATGTGCTTGGGAAGAAGCCGATCGAAGGAAAAGCCGGCATAGACGAAAAGGCATAGCCGGCCGATCGCGCGGCCCAGCGCCGGCCGTCCCGGCGCGAGCGAGCCATGCATCGCGTCGTGGGCGACGATGAACAGCCCGACGCTCAGCCAGCAGAGCAGCAGCACCAACGATGCCGTCAGCCACAGCGGGGCCTGACCGATATCGATCAGGAAGACCGACCAGATGTGCAGCGCAGCCCAGCTACTGAGCACGAGGGTAGCGAGTACCAGGCCGCGTGTCGGCGAAACATCATCCACGGCGGCGCTGCCGATTATGGCGAAGCCGCTCGGCGAGCGCCTTGAGCGGCGGTGCATAGAGGAACCCGAAGGACACCGCTCCATCGCGCCCCTGGGTGGCGTGATGAAGATGATGCGAGCGGACGAGATGGCGAAGGTAGCCGTTCATCCGATCGAAGCGCAGCGGCAGGCGCCGATGTACCAGCCCGTCATGCAGCACGGCGTACAATGCGCCATAGAGGGTCATGCCTATGCCGACCCAGTAGCCCGGACTGTCGAGCGGCTTGCTCATCAGCAGCGCGACACTGATCAGCGCAAAGAACAGGCCGTAGAGATCGTTCCACTCGAGCCACCCGCCAGACCGCACATGATGTGACCGATGCAGAATCCATCCCGGCCCATGCATCACATAGCGGTGTACGGCCCAGGCGACCGCTTCCATCGCCATCGTGACGATCAGCGCCACGAACAGGCCATGCCAGAGCGAGAGACTCATGATCGGTTGGTCGCGGAGGCAAAGGAAAACAGTATCATGGCGCGACCATAACCGAATCTCGCCCTTCCCGCAGGTGGATTTGTGGGAAGGGGTCTCGAACGGAAAGCCCTGATACGCGTCAGCTGCCGGTGTTGGCGTCCCCGGCCCCACCGTTGAACTGCTCGGTCAGATCGGACAGCTCGATCACGCGCAGTTCGGGCGCGCTCCAGTTTGCCAACGGCACGGTAGGTTCGCTGTTTTGGATCTCTTCTTCGCTCATTGTCAGGACTTTCTCGTTGTGGTGTCGATTGGCCGGCTCAATCGGGTGCTTGGCGACAAATAGCGTCCTGACGCAATCAGGACCAATGCGGATGTCGGCCGTCCGGTCGCCTTATGGGCGGCACCTTTTTTAGACGCTCTGGGTTGGTGTTGGAAGGCGAGGCGGCCATTCGAGAGAGCCGTACCGGCACATGGGAGCCGAGACGAACGAAGGCACGCCGGGCGGGAGCCTGGCGGGCCTTTATAGTTTGGTTGCGGGGGCAGGATTTGAACCTGCGGCCTTCAGGTTATGAGCCTGACGAGCTACCGGGCTGCTCCACCCCGCGCCAATGAGGAAGACCTGGGGATTTGGATCCCCGGAGCGTTAGCTCCGCAAGGCCGACTGGCCGTCGCGCGGTTAGCG
>JAIYAJ010000293.1 GCA_027489105.1 Zymomonas sp.
AAATGAAGGTGACCCCGGACATCTATGGTCTGTGGGCGCTGCACGGGACGACCCTGGCACCCGATGGCTCGACGCTCTACGAATGGGACGCCGATATGGAGATCTTTCGTCGCGACGGTTCGCCCGCCGTCATCATCTCGACCAAGGGTGGCGCCAGTGGCGGTCGCAACTCGCGCTCGCTGAGCTTCGCCGAGAAGTTCGAGCGCCAGGCCGACGGCAATTGGCGGTTGCGTTATGGCTATGAAGCCGATCCCGAGCATGAAGCGACCGCATCACACGAATTTTTCGGGCTCTCCCAGCTGACTTTCTCCACCGACCTGAACCATGCGGAGGGCTCCTCGTGCAATTACAACGGACGCTATGTGATCATGCGGCTGCAGGCGGAGCGACTATGATGCGGCGATTGTTGACGGCAGTGGTGGCGTTCGGCGCGCTGACCGGCCAGGCTCCCGTGGTAGAGCCCTCTGCCCCTCCGCCGGCCAGCCCGAGCGAAAGCGAATTGCGGGCGCGCTATGCGGTGCCCGCGTCCCGCTTTGCCGAGATCGACGGAGAGACGGTCCATTATGCGATCGAGGGGCATGGCCCGGCGATCCTGCTGCTCCATGGCTCCTTCGCCAGCCTGCGTCAGTGGGATTTGTGGGCCGAGCGCCTGCGTCGGCGGTACACCGTCATTCGCTACGATCAGTCGCCCATGGGCCTGTCCGGCCCCCATCCCAGTGCGGACTATTCGCTCGAGCATCGCTATCGCGTGATCGATGCACTCGCCGGCATGGCGGGGGCCAAGCGCTTTCTCATCGTCGGGACGTCGAGCGCTGGCGTGCCTGCAGCGGCCTATGCCGCCGCGCGTCCGGAGCGCGTGACAGGCGTCATCCTCAACAATATCGCCGTCGGACCGGTCAGGTTCGACATGGCAAGCATGCCACAGACGCTCAAGGACGCGCTTGCCGACGACGCCCGGCATCCGGGATGGCATATGCCCGAATATTGGCGGCAGATCTTGCTGTACAACGTGACCGACAAGACGGTCGTGACGCCCGCGCTGGCCGAGGAGTGGACGCTGCTCAACAACCGGGTCCTGCAGGTCCCCGGCGCCGCCATGGCAGCAGCAAAGTCCACCCCGACGAGCCGGACACCCGACGATCTGCCGAGGATCACCGCCCCCACGCTGTTGCTGTGGTCGGCCGACGACCATGAGACCCGTCTGGATCGCGAAGGAACCAAGGCGCTGGAGCTCGTCGCCGCGAAGGACAAGCAACTTGTGGTGGTCGAACGCTGCGGTCACATGATGCCGCTCGACTGCCCGGCCCGCGCGCTCGACAAGGCGATGCCCTTCATCAAGCGCGTAGCGCGCGACTGATGCGTCAGGGCTTCCTGTAACCCGAAACCTCGGGCGGCATGTCGCGCGCATATTTGCCGAAGGTATCGACCACGCCGGCATCCGGGCCATCGGTCGGTTCGCCGAGCAGATCGGGCCGGTCTCTTTCGACGCGATCGAGCACCGCGCGCGGGATGTCCGCATGGGTGCCGGTGATCTTGTAGGAGTGCATGCGGCCGATCAGCACGCCGTCCACGCCGGATTGGCCCATCTTCATCCACGGCCACCACGGCCCCTGCCGCATGAAGCCGCCCTGATAACGGGCCGACAGGACCGATCGGTCGTCGATCTCCGCGCGCGGGGTGTAGAGGACGAAATGCTCGGACGGATTGACCACCCGGCCCGACGAAGCCTTTGGCCAGCCCTCGGGCGTGACCGGGTTTACATATTCATGGGCATAGTCCCAACCCAGCAGATATTGGTCGCCGATGACCTGCCAGGGTAGCCGGAAAGGCTCGGCATCGCTGCCGCCCTGCGCATCATTGTTGACGGTCTTGCTGCCGTTGACCTCATAGACCTTGCGCGTGAGGCCCAGCGTTCCGCGGAATTTGTCGTTGAGGAAGGGCCAGGTCTGCACCTGCTCGCCGGTCCAGGGATTATCCCAGACGTCGATGATCGCGCCGCTCGCAAGGTCGGTGAAATAGCCGCATTCCTTGCCCATCACCTTCACGCTGCCATCGGGCAGGATCAGGTTGCGGATATTGGCGAAGCCCTGAAAACCGAACAGCGGCTTGGCGCGCTTGCCCTTCACGACGGCATATTGGACGCCCTGATAGGCGCTGATGACAGGCTTGGGGCCAATCGTTCCCCACATCTTGGCGAAACCGTACAGGTTCTCGCGGGGATCCTTGATGTCGAGCGGCCGTGTCGGTCCGCTGCCGCCGGCCGCAACGGCCGGAGCGCCGAGCAGGGCAGCCCCTGCTCCCGCCCCGATCCCACCGAGCAGGCTGCGGCGCGTCACGACTGCGGTCATCGTATCGATCAGCATGTCAGGCCACCAGTTCCAGATCGTGATGCGCGACCGCGGCGCGGAGCGAAGGGATCAGGTCGCGGCCGATCGCGATCACATCCTCGACCGGATCGAAACCGCGCAGGATGAAGGCCGAGACCCCAGCCTTGTAATAATCCATCAGCGCATCGGTCAGCTGCTCGGGCGTGCCGACCAGCGCACCCGAATTGCTCTGCCCGCCGCGCCGCTGGTTGATGCCGTTCCAGAAGCATTTTTCGAGACGGTCGCCGCGTGCCGCAAGCGCCTCGGTCCGGCGGAAGCCATCGGCCTTGGCCGCCGGCGCGTTGACGGCCAGCTTGCCCATATTGGCCGCGACCGCGTCACGGATCGCATCGGCACGCCCCCAGGCCGCCTCTTCGCTATCGGCGATGACGATGCGGATCGACATCAGAAAGCGCGGATCGCGGCCATGGCGCGCAGCCTCGGTCCGAACCTTCGCCACCACCTCGGTCATGCCCTCGACGGTGTCCGACAACGTCGCGAAGCAGTCGCTACATTCCCCTGCGACGGCGAGCGCGGCGGGGCTCATGCCCCCGAAATAGACGGGGATCTGCGGGGTGGTCGGCTTGACCACGGCAAAGCCGTTGGTGAAGCGGAACCAGTCCCCGTCATGGCTGAACGGTGCCTGCTCGGTCCACATCCGCCGGAGCAGGCCGATATATTCGCGCGCGCGGTCGTAGCGCTCGACCTTGCTCAGATAGTCGCCGTCGGCCTGCGTTTCCTCGTCGCTCGCGGCGGTGATGATGTGGACCCCGACCCGGCCGGGCATGAGCCGGTCGAGCGTGGCCAGCATCCGTGCCGCCATGGTCGGCGGGATGAAGCCGGGCCGGTGCGCCAGCATGACGCCCAGGCGCTTGGTCTGAGCCGCCACATAGCCGGCAATGGTGAAATTGTCGGGCATCGACGCCGCATTGGCGACCAACACCTTGTCATAGCCCCATTCGTCATGGAGCCGCGCCATCCGCGCTATGCCTTCGGGATCGAAAGTCTCGAACGGCAGCGGATGGGTCTCGCTCGAAATATTGTGGTTGAGCAGGCCGTTAATCTCTACCGGCATGTCACTTCACCGCGGAGCAGGCATACCAGGAGCCGAGCAGCGTCCGTCCGTTCGGATCGCCCTCGGTGAAGAAGTCCGACCGCTCGGGCTTCAGGAAGAAGGTGCCCTTGCGATAGCCGGCGGCGACCGCTTCCCGCTCGAACCCCGCCTTCTCGGCGACCTGGACCCAGTCGGTCCGCGCCAGCGAGGTCATGAAGGGCTCGTTGTTGTAATGGCTTTCGAAGTCGCAGCGCATCTGGTCCCACAGCGACAGATGCTCGTGCCGGGGCGGTACGTCGACATGGCACATGACTCCGCCCGGCCGGAGCAGGCGGAAGCATTCCTTCATGATCGCGCGCATGCCCTTGGCCGAGGTCTCGTGCATCAGTGCGGACGAGGTGACGAGATCGAAATAGCCGTCCTCGAAGTCGGTCGCTTCGGCATTCTGCTGGCTGAAATGGATCGCGACGCCCATCGCCTCGGCGCGGGCATGGCCATAGCGCAGCATCGGCGCGCCGACGTCGATCGCGTGGATTTCGGCGTCCGGAAAGGCCTGGGCGATGGCGACGGTCGAATGGCCGACCGAGCAGCCGAGATCGAGGATTCGGCGGGGCTTCATATCCGGATAGAAATCATGGACATGGCTCGCCAGCGTGTGGCCACGCCCGTCATTCTTCCACCCGCCGTTGAGGTTGCGCAAATAGGTCGAGGCGAAGCGATCATAGAGCGCACCCGCCCGGAAATCCTTGTCGGCCGTGTCGACCGTGTAGCTGCCGGGCATGCGGTGGTGGTCGATCGCGGCAATGTAGCGCGGGATTTCGAGATCTGGATTCAGCCTCAAGCTGCCTTTGGGCGATGCGACCTGCGCCTCGACCTTGGCGGCCAATTCGTCGAACTGCCGATCGATCGCGCCGTCGAGCACCTGCCAGATGCGATCCTGATAGAAAAGCGACAGGGTCAGCCAGAGCTGGTGGAACGGATGCGCTTCGAGCGCCTGGCGCACCTGCGCGCTGGATTTGGGCGGCGCGCCCGTCTTGGCGGTAATCTGCGGCACGATCACCTCATCGAGCAGGCGGCGATCGAGCGGATCGAGGTTGCGGTTGGTCCACATGCGCATGGCGAGGAAATGATCCTCCATCGCCTGCTCGTCATGGGTGGCCTGCGGCATGACCGCGTGGCCGAAATGCTGATGGTTCATCTCGGACATGAATATTTCCTCCGGAGATCAGTCGGCGGCGACGCGGGCGACTTCGCCCTCATAAGCCTGGTGTTCGGCCAGCGCCTCGGGCAGCAGCCGGTCGCGCGCCACGCCGAGCACCCGATCGTAGATCGCCTGGCGATAGCCGCCGCGATGCGCGCGCACATCGGCGTCGGGCGAGAAGGCGTCGATATCGGCCGGGCCATGCAGCCCGGCAGCCTTGAGAAGCCGTTCATTGGCGTCGAGCCGGTCCTTTAGGACAACGACCTCCCCCAGCAGCGCTAGCACCATGCCCGCCAGAGCGTCGGTGGTCTGATCACCAAGAACGACAGGCTGGCTGCCCTTGGGAAAGACCTTGCGGTCGAGATTGATGCGATCGGCCATCATTCTACTCCGGAATATCGAAACGGAAGACGTGGCCCGTGCGCGCCACGATGTCCTTCTTGTCGAGGTCGGGCCCATGCGCCTCCTCGGTCACCGCGTCCTTGCCCTTCAGGTCATAGCCCGTCTGGCTCGACAGGATCACGACGAGGTCGGTCCCGTCTTGTACCGCAAAGGGGAACTCGTGCCACGTGCCGAGATGCAGCGAAAAACCCGCACTGCCATCGAACAGAAAGGCGCGGACCTGGTCCAGTTCGGGCAGATCGCCTTCCGATGGCGGCGCCATCACCGCGACGAAGGGCTTGCCGCCCAGCGGCATGAACACCTGGGTGTGCTGGAAATGCCGCTCCATATAGCGAACCTCGCCGGGGCGACGGTCCATCTGCGCCACGGTGATCTCGACGGGATGCTCGCTGGTGAAGCGCGCCGGATAGCTCATCTTCACAGCGCCCTTGTAGAAATCGACCGATATGGGCGTGACGCCGGGCACCCGGCCCACAATCTGACCGAAGGGCGCTAGCGCCTCGGGCGTCGCTGCCTCGATGGTCAGAGCGATAATCTCGGGTGCCGTCGTCATCATGATTCCCGTCGAACCGATGCGACATGATGCGCCTGCGGTCCGGTGTCTCAGCCAGCCAACCATATCTGTCCGCAGACCGGATAGAATACCCCACCGGTTCCGCTCCGCCGGGTCGCATGGCATGAGATATCCAAAAGCTAGACACGGGGCGCATGGCAATGACCGACCTTATCCACTCTCTCCGGCAGGCGCTGGGCGCCGATGCGGTGGAGACCGGCGAGGACCGGCTGCGCTATTTTGCCAATGACGTCTATCGCACCGGCGGCCTCCCGCTCGCAGCGGTC
>JAIYAJ010000059.1 GCA_027489105.1 Zymomonas sp.
AGGGATTGTCGGCCTTGCGGCTGATCTTGTCGATCTCGTCGATATAGACGATGCCACGCTGCGCGCGCTCGACATTGTAATCGGACGCCTGCAGCAGCTTCAGAATGATGTTTTCGACGTCCTCGCCGACATAACCGGCCTCGGTCAGCGTCGTCGCATCGGCCATCGTAAACGGCACGTCGAGCAGACGCGCCATCGTCTGGGCTAGCAGCGTCTTGCCCGAGCCGGTTGGGCCCACGAGCAGGATGTTCGACTTGGCGAGCTCGACCTCGGCACCCTTGGCGCCATGGTTGAGCCGCTTGTAATGGTTGTGAACCGCAACCGAGAGCACCCGCTTGGCTTTGGCCTGACCGATCACATATTGATCGAGATGTTCGCAGATTTCATGCGGGGTCGGAACGCCGCCATCCTTCTTGCTGACCAGGGCGCCCTTGGTCTCTTCGCGAATGATGTCGTTGCAGAGTTCGACGCACTCGTCGCAGATGAACACCGTGGGGCCAGCAATCAGTTTGCGAACCTCGTGCTGCGACTTGCCGCAGAATGAGCAGTACAAAGTGCTCTTCGAGTCGCCGCCGGTCAACTTCGTCATAAACTAGATCCTGACTCCACTGGGGATCGGTCGCATCCTAAACACGTCCATCCCCTTCTCACAACCACCTTAAGAAGCGATGATCAATCCGGTGGTTCCCTTTGGATATGGGTACCTTGGGCCAGCACGCAAGCGCCGATACGGCAAGCCGTCCTCCGGCTTCACGTCGATCCGACCGGAAAATCCGCGCAAAAAACAAGGCGCGCCCCTCCTTCGATCGAGGGGCGCGCCTCGCCATCACCGTGCGAGACGGCGCAGCGCTCAGGCTGCGGCTGCCTCATCGGCAGGGCTCGGACGCTTGTCGAACACCTCGTCGATAAGACCGAAGGCCTTGGCCTCGTCGGCTTCCATGAACTTGTCACGATCCATCGCCGCCTCGATCGCCTCGATCGACTGTTTGGTATATTTTGCGTAGAGCGAGTTCAGGCGATGCCGCATGCGCAAGATCTCGCGCGCCTGAATCTCGATATCGGCGGCCATGCCCTGCGCACCGCCCGACGGCTGATGCACCATGATCCGCGAATTGGTCAGCGCCACGCGCATTCCGGGCTCGCCGGCGGCGAGCAGGAAGCTGCCCATCGACGCGGCCTGACCGATGCACAGCGTGCCGACGCGCGGGCGGATATACTGCATCGTGTCGTGGATCGAGAGACCCGCCGTCACCACGCCGCCCGGCGAGTTGATATACATATAGATGTCCTTCTTCGGATTTTCCGATTCGAGGAACAGCAACTGGGCGACGATCAGCGAAGCCATATGGTCTTCGACCTGCCCGGTGACGAAGATGATTCGTTCACGCAGCAGGCGCGAATAGATGTCGAAGCTCCGTTCGCCGCGGTTCGACTGCTCGATCACCACAGGAACCAGCGCGCCAGACTCCGGATTCAGGAATTGGCCGGTTTCGAACGGATTCTGCATGGATGAATTGGTCCTTCGTTTTTGTATCCTGCCCAACATCGGCCTTTGCTGCCGGGGATTCAAGAGGGTCCTGAAATCACTGGCGCTCCCGTAACCGATCGGCAAGATGGTGGCATGTTAGGGGTTGATAGATGCTGAAGACGATGCGGGCGGAAAGCATCCTGCGCCGGGGGGCTCTGGGCATCGGGGTCGGCTTCGTCGCCGGTCTCCTGCTGTTCGCGCTGTTCGCGCTCGGCAACCGCGCGAGCCTTGGCCGCGAGCTGCCTCTGGCCGAAGCCCATGTCCGGCAGGCCTTCGCCACGGCCGCGCTGCAGAATGAGGACTGGCTCGTCGGCAACACCGATATCGGTCGGCACCAGTATAATGACTGCCTGATCCTTTACATGGCGATCGACCAGCAGGCTCCTGCGGACCAGCTGGCAGTCAGCCCGGTCAAACCCGTTCAGCGCACTGACGAGACGATGTGCGGCGCGCTGCGCGCCTATGCCTCAGGCGACCATGAGGCCGGACGGACCGGGCTCTTCTATCATCAATATATCCACGGCCACACGATGCTCGTTCGCTATCTGTTGCCGCTCGCGTCCGTGGAGCAGATTCGCACCGCCTATCATCTCCTCCAGACCCTGCTCGTCCTTTCGGGCTTGATGGTCGCGATGCTGGCGCTGGCCAGCGGCCGACGGCCGACCGAAAGTCTGGTCTGGCTGATCGTCTTTCTCGCGCTGTCGCGCTGGTTCGGCCTCGAATCCTACGGGCAGTCGCTGAGCCATGCGCCGTCGGACGCGATCATTCTGCTCTATCTGTTGTTCCTCGCCATGGCATCCGCGCGCGGCGGGCTGGGTCGCCGGACCTCGCTTATTGCCGCCGCTCTGTTCGGCGCTGCGACGGCCATTTTCGAGTTCCTGACCGGCGGCATTCCCTTCGGCCTCGCCATCATCATCGGCGGGCTGCCCTTCGCACTGCGCGACGCCCCACCGCGCGAGATCGCCGAACAGGTGGTCGAAGCGCTGTTCGCCTTCTGCGCGGCGGTCGCGACCTGCATGGTCCTGAAACTTCTATTGGCGCTTTCGGTCTTCGGCCTCGAATCCTTCCGCGAAAGCGCCGCGCAGCTGGGCGTTCGCCTCGGCATGGGCGAGCAGCAGCCCGACCTCGGTCCGGTCAAGCTGGCCAAGTCCTTGGTCAAGGGTCTCAATTCGCTCGCGGCGGGCATGCATGTTCTGGCCGGCGCGATGCTGGCGACCGCAATCGCCTTCGGAGTGTGGAGTGCCCGCCTGCTGCTCGCCAGCGGTCATCCGACCCTCCGTGCCCGCACCCTGCATCTGCTCCTGTCCAACCTCGCGATCGTCGCCATGCTCGGCCTGCTGTGGCAGCACACCGCGATCCACGCCTGGTTCATGGACCGGCTGTTCGTCTGGACCATCGCGAGCGGCTTCGCTTTGTTCGCGATGGCGATCCTCCACCGCAGGCACCTCGCCCGGTAGCGACCCAAACAAAAAGGCCGGACATCGCTGCCCGGCCTCTTCGCTGACTGTCGTCCGGCGGATTACTCGGCCGGAGCGGCCTTCTTCTTGGCCGGCGCCTTCTTGGCGGGAGCGGCTTCGCCGTCCTCGGCCTTGGCAGCGGCGGCCTTCTTGGCCGGGGCCTTCTTCGGCGCAGGTGCGGCTTCCTCTACCGCTGCCTCGTCGGCCTTCTCCTTCTTGGGAGCGGCCTTCTTGGCGGCAGGCTTCTTGGCCGGTTCGGCATGGCCATGGTCATGGTCGTGATCATGGTTGCAATCCGGACCGTGGACGTGGCCCTTGCCGATCGTGTCGTCGTCGGCCTCGATCGCGGCTTCCAGCTCCTCGCGCGTCACTTCGCGGTCGGTGATCTCGGCCTTGCCGAACAGGAAGTCGATGACCTTGTCCTCATACAGCGGCGCGCGCAGCTGGGCGGCGGCCATCGGATCCTGCTGCAGATACTGGACGAAGCGCTCGCGGTCCTTCGGCTGATACTGGAAGGCAGCCTGCTGGATCAGGCGCTGCATTTCCTGCGCGCTGACCTCGACGCCGTTCTGCTGGCCGATCTCCGACAGGAGCAGGCCGAGGCGAACGCGGCGCTCGGCGATCGCGCGATAATCGTCACGATCCTTCTCCATGTCGGCGCGGGCGGCCTCGGGGTCTTCCTCGTGCGTCGCCTCATGCTCCAGCTGCTGCCAGATCTGAGCGAACTCGGCCTCGACCATCGACGGCG
Source organism: Zymomonas sp. (assembly GCA_027489105.1). The sequence continues at coordinate 3,734 of JAIYAJ010000059.1, forward strand.
GAACCGGGAAGTCGTGGCCGGCGGCGAGCTGGTCGAGCAGCTTGCGCTTCATGTGGGTGCGGGTCAGGCCGTTGAGCTCCTGCTCGATCTGGCCCTTCACCAGCTCGCGCAGCTGGTCGATGCCCTGCAGGCCCAGTGTCTTGGCGAACTCGTCGTCGATCTTGGTCTCGCCCGGAACGCGGACGTCGGTGACGGTGACTTCGAACACCGCAGCCTTACCGGCCAGCGACTTCTCGCCATAATCTTCCGGGAAGGTCACGTTCAGCGAGCGCGATTCGCCCTTCTTGACGCCTTCCAGCTGCGCTTCGAAACCGGGGATCAGGCGGCCCGAGCCGAGCTCGACCGACATGCCGGTGCCGGTGCCGCCCTCGAAGGCGACGCCGTCGACGCTGCCGGCGAAGTCCATGACCACAAGGTCGCCCTCGACGGCCGGATGGCCTTCCATGGCGTCCTGATACTGCTTCTGCTGCGACGCGATGCGCTCGATCTGGCTGTCGATCTCGTCGGCGGCGGCCGGAACGGTCAGGCGCTCGAGCTTCAGGCCTTCGATCGCCGGTGCGGGCACCTCGGGGAGCACTTCGAGCTCGACCTTCAGCGCCACATCCTTGCCGGTTTCATAGTCGCCGTCGACGAGTTCGACCGAAGGCTGCATCGCGGGGCGGAGCTTCTGCTCGGCCAGCAGCTGCTGCACGCCGTCCTGAACCGCCTTGTTGAGCACGTCCTGCTCGATCGCCGGACCGTGCATCTTCTTGATCAGGTTGGCGGGAACCTTGCCGGGGCGGAAGCCGGGCATGCGGATCTGCGGCGCGATCGTCTTGATCTCCGCTTCGATGCGCTTGGCGACATCATTGGCGGGGATCGTCAGCGTATAGGCGCGCTTCAGGCCCTCATTGAGCGTTTCGACAGTCTGCATGGGTCGCATCCAACCTCTATCTCGAGAAAATCTTGGTCGATCCCGCTTCGCGCGCCAAGGGCGGAAGCTGGTGCGGGCGAAGGGACTCGAACCCCCACATCTTGCGATACTGGAACCTAAATCCAGCGCGTCTACCAGTTCCGCCACGCCCGCAAAAAAGGACCGCCGGTCGGCGCGCTCTATAGCAACATGCGAGGCGAGTACAACCCGGCGCATGACAAGGCGGTTTCGATGCCCGCCCGATAGGCGGGAGACGTCCTGAACGGCGAGCGTGACAGCGTTATGACGACCGCGCCCGAGGTCAGCGCTGCACCGCCAGCGCCGGGTTGTTGCTCGCCTGCAGGAAGTGGAACCACCCCTCCCCGGCCATCTCGCCGCGCTTCAGCTCTTCAGCCTTCTTTTGTTCGCGCCAGCCATTGGCCGTCTTCTGCGCGGCGACGATGTCCTCGCCCTCCTGGCCGAGCAGATAACGCAGCCAGGAGGGGGCCGCGATCAGCTGGTCCATCGACTGCCCGTCGCGCCGGATCGGCCCCTGATCACCGATGAAGACGTCCCAGCTGGGCGCCTGCCCCCACAGCCCGGCCAGATCGCGGTAGCTGCGCGGCAGGCGGGACACGTCGCCGCCCACCGCGCGGACATGGTCGGCCGACCAGATGCCGAGCATATAGTCGGTGCCCCCGAGCGGCGGGTGCAACGCGCCCTCGTTGATCCGCCCGACCACGCGAATCCGGTGCATGCGGATCAGCCAGTCGACGATCGTCCGTACCTTGGGCGAAGCTTCGCGCAGCGCCGCATTGAACCCCATCTTCTCGCCGGCTGCCAGCGCGGTCAGCCAATAGCCGATGCCGAACTCATGCTGGTGGAGCAGCCGATCCTCCTCCTGATTGACGATGCCGAAATGGGGCGCGGCCGCGAACACGGCGAGCCGCATGTCGACCCGCCCCTCGGGCATCAGATTGTCGGGCGGATTCAGGAAGCCCGGCGTGCTCGCATAATAGCGATCGTGAAAGGCCTCGAAGTCGAAGGTCGCGAAGTCGAGCACCTCCTTGCGGCTGTAGAGCCGGGTGGAGCCGGCGCTGGCGGTCTTCCAGGCCAGGGCGGCGTGCATATAGGCCCAGGCCCCCTCGCGCGAAGACCACAGCGCCAGCCACTGATCGCCGATGATGTCGTTCGAATAGAGGCGGTTCTGGTCCCAGAAACGATGGCCGAGAAAGGCGAATTCGGGTGTCCGGAACAAAATACTGCCCCATCCGGGGAATTGATGGCCGTGAAGCTTGTCGACCTGGAAGGTGCCGAAATAGGGCCGGTCGGGGGCATCGCCTGCATAGGGCACCGATACCCTGAGCGGGTTGACGCCCTGCAGCCATCCCGCAACGCGCCCGCCCTGCTGGTACCAGGCCTGCGACGCCGGCAGCCCCTGATCGCCGGGGCCGTAATAATGGTTGCGCAGCTTGATCGGTCGTCGGGCATTGCCCTTGAACAACGGCACGTTGCGGCCCTTCTCGAAGGCATGGACCGCGTCCGAGACATAGCCGGTCAGATAGTCGAGCGCGATCGACCGCCAGGGCGTCCCGTCATGCGGCCGCAGGCCATTGGGCAGGTTCATGTGCCAGACGATGGGCTCCGAGATGATCTGTCGATCGTCCCGGATGCCACCCGAACCGGTCACTGGCGAGCGGCCCTGGATGTTGAACGGCGTATATTCGAGCCAGAGCGCCGCATTCGCCGCCATCGAATTGGCCGTGTAGAGCAAGCTCGGATAGGGATCGCGCGTCCGCCCCGTCCGGCCGACCATCGTCCGGTAATCGCTCTGCTTCCACGGGATGACGCGGATATTGCCGAAGCCGTTGGCCTGCCCTTCATTGCCCGCGCCGCCGCTGAAGATGCGCAGGTCATAGCCGTTGACCGAATAGTCGAGATGACTGCCGAAAGGGATGCTGAGGTCGAGCAGCGGCACCGAGGCGCGGATCAGGCCCTGATCATGGCTGCCGGGGTCGCGGCTGCGCCAGATGATCCCCGAGCGCACGGTGCCGTGCGGGTACCAGCGATGCTCCTTGCTGGTCATCGCGCAGCCGCGCCCGTCGCTGGGGCCGCCAAAATGGCGGGGGATGTCGAGGCCGTTGAGGGGGCCGCCATCGGGCCGCTCGACCGTCGCAATTACCCGGTCGTCGCGGTCGACTATGCGCCATTTGTGCGGGACCATATAGGCGTTGCGGCCCGAAGGATCGCCGAAGGGATTGTCCGGCATCACGCTGTCGTCCCAATCATAGCCGAACTGGAACTGGACATAGTCACCGCTGCGGATCGCCTCGCAGCGATAGGCGATGCCGCCGATCACGGGGACCGGACCTTGTGGCAGGCATTCGATCCAGGCCGGCATGGCGGCACCCAGCGTCGCATCCTCGAACCGGCAATTCTGGGCGGCGGGCCGGGTCATGACCAGCGCGTTCGGGTGATCGACCGCCCGTCCCGACGACCAGTCCTCGAGCACCGCCTTATAAGCCGCACCCGCCGGCACCTCGAGCGAACCGATGGTGATGTCGATCGTCCCGACCGATCCGTCCGGTGCGCGCCAAGCCAGCGTGCGCGGCGGCTGGGGCTGCGCCACAGCTCGGGCGTCAACGACGAGCTTCGGCAAATCCAGTCCCTTGAAAGGTCCCGTAGAAACAGATGGATAGGACAGGTTGGTGACAGGACGATCAAAGCTCAGCGTGATCTGCTTGACCACCATGCCGTCTGCCGCCTGTCGCGCATTGCCGAGCACGGCATTGACCCACAGGTCCATCGCCGGGGTCAGGCGCGGCTTGATCTTCGTCGGGAACGGGCCACCCGCAGGCTTGCCGTCGATGAAGAAGGACAGAAAGCCGCCCGGCTTGCCCGGTGCATTGCGCCATTCGAGTTCGAGCAACTGCTCGGTCCCCGGCTTGCGCATCACCGTGCTGAAGAAACCGCCCTCGGCCGCATCGTCGCGGGTGATCAACGCCTCGAGCTGGTCGGAGCCATAGCGCGTCGTGAGAAGCACCGCGCCGACACCCCAGTCCATCAGATAGCAGAGCAGCGCCCCGTCGGCCCGGGGGACGATTCCGCGAAAGGAGCAGCGCAACCGGCTCGGGGCCTGCGAACTCAGCCGGTCACCGCTCGACGGAAAGTCCAGTCCCAGCGGCTTGGAATGAAGCGAGCTGTCCTTGTTGAGCCTGATGCCCGCCGGCCCCGACACCGCAGGACCGCTGGCGACGAGCGGGATCCGGCCTGACAGCGCGTCACCCTGACCGATCGCCATGGTCGACGGTCCGGCGAAACTCCAGTCGACCCGCACCGCGCGGGTGGAGACGGTCGCGACTTCACGCGCGAGCGGAAGACCGTCCGGAACCGAAAGCTGATAATCGCCGCTACCCGCAGAAAGGTTCAGCGGAATGACGGAGCCGGGATCGCCATAGATCATGGCCGATCATAACGCAGAGCGGAGACTGCGCCACTCTGCAGTTGGGAGGCGGACGGAGCGTCGCCCGTCCGCCCTCAAAAGGTCAACCGAGCGCCTTCTTGAGCAGGTCGTTGACGACGCCCGGATTGGCTTTGCCGCCCATCGCTTTCATCGTCTGGCCGACGAAGAAGCCGAACAGCTTGTCCTTGCCGCTACGATATTCGGCGACCTTGTCGGCATTCGCCGCCATGACGTCGGCGATCACCTTCTCGATCGCACCAGTGTCGCTGGTCTGCTTGAGCCCGCGCTCCTCGACGATCTTCGCGGGATCGTCGCCGGTTTCGCGCATGATCTCGAACACCTGCTTCGACAGCGTGCCCGACAGCGTGCCGTCGGCGACGAGGCCGAGCAGTTCGGCGCCCTGCTTCGGCGTCACCGGGCTTTCGCCGATCGGCTTGCCGAGCCGGTTGAGCGCGCCGAAAAGGTCGGAAATCAACCAGTTGGATGCCTGTTTTCCAACTTCGGGGCCAGTCTTGCCGGTCGCGTCGAGCAGTGCCTCGAACCAGCGCGCGGTCTCGACGTCCGACGTGATCACCGCCGCATTATAGGCGGACAGCCCCAGTTCACCCTCATAGCGTGCACGCTTCGCGTCCGGCAGTTCCGGAAGCTCGGAACGGCAGCGCTCGATGAACTCGTCGCTCAATTCGAGCGGGAGGAGATCGGGATCGGGGAAGTAGCGATAATCATGCGCATCTTCCTTCGACCGCATCGAGCGCGTCTCGTTGCGGTCGGGATCGTAGAGGCGGGTTTCCTGTACGATCTTGCCACCGCTTTCGAGCACGTCGACCTGGCGATTCGCCTCGGTCTCGATCGCCGCCATCACGAAGCGGACCGAGTTGACGTTCTTCGTTTCGGTACGGGTGCCGAAGGGCTCGCCGACCTTGCGCACCGAAACGTTGACGTCCGCGCGCATGGAGCCTTCCTCCATATTGCCGTCGCACGAGCCGACATAGCGGAGAATCGATCGCAGCTTCCGGAGATAAGCTCCTGCTTCTGCAGGAGAACGCATGTCGGGACGCGACACGATTTCCATCAGCGCGACGCCCGAGCGGTTGAGATCGACATAGGAACGCGTGGGATGCTGGTCGTGCATCAGCTTGCCGGCGTCCTGCTCGACATGGATGCGCTCGACGCCGATCGTCTTGGCGTCCTTGATTCCGGCCTTCTCGTCGGCATCGATCGTGATCGCGCCCTCACCCACCAGCGGATGATAGAGTTGCGAGATCTGGTAACCCTGCGGAAGATCGGCGTAGAAATAATTCTTCCGGTCGAAGCGCGACCAGCGGTTGATCTGCGCGCCGATCGCCATGCCGGTCTTGACGGCCTGACGGATGCATTCCTCGTTCGGCACCGGAAGCATGCCCGGCATCGCCGCATCGATCAGCGAGACGTTCTGGTTCGGCTCGGCGCCGAAGACCGCCGAGGCACCCGAGAAGAGCTTGGCGTTGGAGACGACCTGTGCGTGCACCTCGAGGCCGATGACGACCTCCCACTCACCCGTGGCGCCCTGGATACGATAGCTGCTCATTTCGCCCACCAATTCTGCGGCCGCGCAACGAAGCCCGCGCGCTGCTCGATCGCGAGCCCGGCATTGAGGACGCCCTGCTCGTCGAGCGGGCGGCCGATGATCTGCAGACCGAGCGGAAGCCCCTGCCCATCGAGCCCTGCGGGCACGGACATGGCGGGCACGCCGGCGAGGCTGGCCGGCACGGTGAAGACGTCGTTGAGATACATCTCCAGCGGATCGGCATTTTTTTCGCCGAGCGCGAAGGCTGCCGACGGCGCGGTCGGGGTCAGCAACACGTCGACCTGCTTGAACGCCTCCTCGAAGTCGCGCGCGATCAGCGCCCGGACCTTTTGCGCTTTTGTATAATAGGCGTCGTAGAATCCCGCCGAGAGCACATAGGTGCCGATCAGGATGCGCCGCTTGACCTCGGGGCCGAAGCCAGCCGCGCGGGTCGCCGCGTACATGTCCTGCAGATTGGCGCCATCGGGCAGGTCGCGCAGGCCGTAACGCACGCCGTCATAGCGCGCGAGGTTGGACGAGGCCTCCGCCGGCGCGATGATATAGTAGGTCGGCAGCGCATAGCGGGTATGCGGCAGCGACACGTCAATAATCTCGGCGCCCGCGTCGCGCAGCCAGCCGATACCCTGCTGCCACAACGCGTCGATCTCCGCCGGCATGTTGTCGACCCGATATTCCTTCGGAATACCGACCTTCTTGCCTCTGAGATCGCTCGACAAATTGGCTTCCCAGCGCGGAACCGAGACGTCCAGCGAGGTCGAGTCCTTCGGGTCGAAACCCGACATCGCTTCGAGCAGGATCGCACTGTCGCGAACGTCCTGCGCCATCGCGCCGGCCTGGTCGAGCGACGAGGCGAAAGCGACGATACCGAAGCGCGAGCAGCGACCATAGGTCGGCTTGATCCCGGCGATACCGGTGAAGGCCGCCGGCTGACGGATCGACCCGCCGGTGTCGGTGCCCGTCGCCGCAGGCACGATCCGCGCCGCGATCGCGGACGAGGAACCGCCCGAGGAACCGCCGGGCGCGAGCGGCGCATTGCCGCCGTCATTGCGCCGCCACGGCGAGACGACATTGCCGAAGGCGCTCGTCTCGTTCGACGAACCCATGGCGAACTGGTCGAGGTTGAGCTTGCCGAGCATGCCCGCGCCCGCCGCGAACAGCTTGGCGGTCACCGTCGACTCATAAGGCGGCACGAAGCCTTCGAGCATCCCGCTCGCCGCCGTCGTCTGATAGCCGGCGGTGCAGAACAGATCCTTGATGCCCAGCGGAATGCCCGACAGCGGGAGCAATTCCCCAGCCGCGCGGGCGCGATCAGCCGCTTCGGCCGCCGCGATGGCGTGGTCAGGCGTCTCGATGATGAAGGCGTTGAGCGGCTTGGCGCTCGCAACCGCGCTATTGAACGCCTCGGCGACCTCGCGGGCGGAAAACTCCCCCGCGCGGAAGCCGTCGCGCAGGCCGGCGATGCCCAGATCGGTGATGGCGCTCATTATTCGATCACCTTCGGAACGGCGAAGAAGCCATGTTCGGCCTGGGGCGCGTTCGCCAGCACCTTGTCGCGAATGTCGCCATCGGTGACGACGTCGGCGCGCAGGCGCTGATGATTGGGGATGACGGCGGCCAGCGGATCGACACCATCGGTGTCGACTTCGCCAAGCTGCTCGATCCAGCCCAGGATGTTGTTGAGTTCGGGAACCATGGCTTCCACATCGCCGTCGGTAACGGCGATCCGCGCCAGGCTCGCGATCTTGCGGACGGTTGCGGCATCGACTGACATGGCCGCGCGGCTAGCATCCGGGCCGCGCGGCGGCAAGGGCGGCATGACGTATCGCGACCGAAACGGGCGCACCAACTCCCTCAGCTGCCCGCACGATCCCCATTGGACGCATGCGCGATTGCCCGCTACGCACTTGCCCCGATCGTCGTTGATGTCGCACTCGCAGACGGAGCCGTCCTTGCTCGCTCGCCGTTTCCTCTACCTGATCGCGGGGTTGATCGTGCTCACCTTGGCCGCCGGACTGACCTGGTCGCTGTTCCAGGACCAGCTGTTGCGCATGACCTTCGTGCCCGGCGGGCGCTTCGATGCGGCGGCGGCCGGCCCGGCCCCTGATTATCGCAGCGCCGCTGCCTGGCTTTCGCGCCCCGACCTGCCCGACGATCCCGCGCGCTGGTTGCCCGAAGGCGTCGCGCCCGCCGCGAGCAGGCCCGAGGTCGCGGTGTTCTACGTCCCGCCGACGACCTATTACAGCAAGGCCAGCTGGAACGCGCCGATCGCCAATGCCGAATCGCGCCAGTGGCTGCGCGTCTTTGCGTGGAGCGAGGCGAGCGCTTTCAACGGCATGGGCGCGATCTGGGCGCCGCGATACCGCTCGGCGACGCTCGGTACCTTCATGACCGACGCGCCCGATGCGGCGAAGGCGCTCGACCTGGCCTATGGCGATGTCGAGCGGGCCTTTGAAGCCTTTCTCGCGCAGTTGCCGGCCAACCGCCCGATCCTGCTCGCGGGGCACAGCCAGGGTACGGTGCACCTGATGCGGCTGCTGAAAGACAAGGTCGCGGGCAAGCCGATCGCCAAGCGCATCGTCGCCGCCTATCTTGTTGGCTGGCCGATCTCGGTAGAGGCGGACGTTCCCGCGCTTGGCCTTCCGGCCTGCACCCGCGCCGACGAGGCCGGCTGCATCCTGTCGTGGCAGAGCTTCGCCGAACCGGCCGAACCCCGCCAGATACGGCAGATCTTCGAGTCCTCGATCGGTCTGACCGGCGCGCCGCGCAAGGGTACGGCCATGATCTGCATCAATCCGCTGACCGGCTTGCCCGACAGCGCAGCCGCTCCCGCCGCCAATATCGGCGCTCTCGTCCCGAGAAGCGATTATATGGGCGCAGATGTGAAGCCGGGCGTCGTCGGCGCGCGCTGCGATCCGTCGGGGGTGCTGCTGATCGGTGCGCCACCCAAGGGGTTCGACCGCTTCGTCATGCCGGGCAACAATTATCATGTGTTCGACTATGCGCTGTTCTGGGCCAACATCCGCGCGGATGCGGCGCGGCGCAGCGCGGCCTATCTCGGCCGATGATCACCAGCTCCACCCTCGACTTCCGTGACGCTTTGCCCGCTCGTGGCCGCCTCGCCGGGCTCGATGTCGGCACCAAGACGATCGGCATCGCGCTGTGCGACGCAAGCTGGACGATCGCCAGCCCCGCCGAGACGATCCAGCGGACCAAGTTCACCGTCGACGCGGCCAAGCTCCGGCAACTGGTGACGGCGCAGTTGGTCACAGGACTCGTGATCGGCCTGCCGCTCAACCTCGACGGCAGCGATTCGCCGCGTACCCAGTCGGTCCGCGCTTTCGCCCGCAATATCGAGGCGATGGACCTGCCGATATTGCTGTGGGACGAGCGCTGGTCGACCCAGGCGGTCACGCGCACCCTGCTAGACGCGGACGCCAGCCGGGCGCGCCGGGCCGAACTGGTCGACAAGCTGGCGGCCTCCTACATCCTGCAGGGCGCGATCGACGCAATGATCTGAGGCACGAGCAGCCCCCAAAGCCCGCTTGAGATCGTCCCCGCCCTGCCCTATGGCGCGGCTTTAATGTCTGTATCCTTCCCGCACCGCCATCTCACCGGCATTTACGGGCTTTTGCCGCACGAGATCCTGTTCCTGCTCGACGAAGCCGAGCAGTGGATCGCGCTCAACCGCGCGACCAGCAAACATGACGATCGCCTGTCCGGCCTGACGCTGATCAATGCCTTTTTCGAAAATTCGACACGGACGCTGCTGTCCTTCGAGATCGCCGGCAAGCGCCTCGGCGCCGACGTGGTCAACATGCAGGTCGGCGCGTCGAGCGTGAAGAAGGGTGAGACGCTGATCGATACCGCGATGACGCTCAACGCGATGCGCGCCGACATGATCGTCATCCGGCACCAGTCGTCGGGCGCGGTCCAGCTGATCGCCGACAAGGTCGACTGCCCCGTATTGAATGCCGGCGACGGGCGCAACGAACACCCGACCGAGGCCCTGCTCGACGCGCTGACGATCCGCCGCCGCAAGGGCCGGATCGCGGGGCTCATCGTCGCGATCTGCGGCGATATCCTGCACAGCCGAGTCGCGCGCTCGAACATTCTCGCACTCACCACCCTGGGCGCCGAAGTCCGCGTCATCGCGCCGCCAACGCTGATGCCTGCCGCGATCGACCGGATGGGCGCGATCCCGTTCAGCGATTTCGATGCTGGGCTCGACGGTGCCGATGTGGTGATGATGCTCCGCCTGCAGAATGAACGGATGGATGGGGCTTATCTGCCGTCTCCGCGCGAGTTCCATGCACTTTACGGCCTCACGCCCGAACGGCTCGAACGCGCCGCGCCCGATGCGCTGGTGATGCACCCCGGTCCGATGAACCGCGGGGTCGAGATCACCAGCAGCGTCGCCGATCACCCGACCCGCTCGGCGATCACCGAGCAGGTCGAGATGGGCGTGGCGGTGCGGATGGCCTGCCTCGACGTCCTGACCCGCAAACGGCGTGGCGTGGAGGGCTGGGCATGACCGGCTCGCTCGCCATCCTCAACGCACGCATCGTCGATCCCGCCGCCGGGACGATCACCAATGGCGGCATCCTCGTCCGCGACCGGCGGATCGCGGCGGTCGGTCTGTTCGAATGCCCCATCGATGTTCCGCGCATCGACGCGGGCGGCGCGCACGTCGCACCGGGCTTGATAGATCTCGGCGTCTTCGCAATCGACCTCAAGGCCTTTACCGCCGGCGGCATCACGCGCGCCGTGCTGATGCCCGATCAGTCGCCACCGCTCGACCATGCGGCGCTGGTCCAGCGCGCGGCCGCTGCGGGTAAGCCCGACCTGTGGATTCATCCGCTCGCCGCCGCGACCAAGGGGCTGGCGGGTTCCGAAATGGCGGAAATGGGCCTGATGAAGGCGGGCGGTGCCTGCGCCGTGGCCACCGGACGACGCTGGATCGCTGATTCGGGCGTGATGTATCGCATCCTGTCCTACGCCCGCGCACTCGACCTGCTCGTGGTCAGCCATGCCGAGGATAGCGGCCTGGCGGCGGGCACGGTCGCGACCGAGGGCGAATATGCGACCCGCATGGGCCTGTCCGCCGCCCCCGCCATTGCCGAAGCCATGGCGGTCGCGCGCGACATCATGCTCGCCGAACAGAGCGGCGCGCGGATTCATTTTCGCCAGCTGACGACGAGGCGTGCCTTCGATCTCGTCCGCGATGCAAAGCGCCGCGGCCTGCCGGTCAGCTGCGGGATCAGCCCCGCGCATCTGCTGCTGTCCGACATCGCAGTCGGCGGCTTCCGGACCTTCGCGCGCCTTTCCCCGCCGCTCCGCTCCGAGGATGACCGTCAAGCCGCGCTGGAAGCGCTGTCGGATGGTACCATCGACCTGCTCTGTTCGAGCCACGATCCGCTGGGCCCCGAAGCGAAGCGCCTCCCTTTCGCCGATGCCGATCCCGGCATGTCGGGTGCGGAGACGCTTCTGTCGCTATCGCTGGCGCTGGTTCGGGACGGCCGCATCGGGCTGCCGAGGCTGATCGAGCTGCTGTCGGCAACGCCCGCGCGCCTGCTCGATCTGCCCGGCGGATCGCTGGCGGTGGGGGCCGAGGCCGACCTGATCCTGTTCGATCCCGACAAGCCCTGGCGGATTTCGTCGGATGCGATGGCCTCGCACGCTGGCAACACGCCTTTCGACGGGCTTCCCGTTCAGGGCAAGGTGCTTCGGACGATCAAGGGCGGGGTCGCCCTAGGCTGATCGTTCGGGGCCCGCTTTGCGGATGCGACGCGGGCTACCGGAGAAGCTGATCTTCTGCAATCGCCCGCGACCGAGCACAGGCGTGGCGTCGGACGCGCAGACCGCTGCGAGCCGCACCGGAAAACGGTTGGCGCGGGTCGACACGGTCATCCCCCGGCGCGACCCGGCGCGATACAGTGACCGGCCTCCCGTGCGGACGGGAGCAGCGACCAAGGGCGGGCTCTCCGGATCGGCCTCGCCCGACCGCACGCCGCGCATACGGGGTGGCCCGGTATAAGCAGCGGGACGGGCCGGCTCCTGCTGGGGCTCGGGAAGAGCGTCGGCAACCGGCCGGGACGGTGCCACGGCATTGGATGAGGCGAAAGCGGCCGTTTCCGTCGTGCGATCCGCAAAGGCCAGCGCCGGCGGCATCCCCGGATCGGCCTGCGGCAGGACACCGACCAGCGCTCCCAATTGAAATGCGGGCGTTTCGCCAAGCTGGACGATGGTGGCCCAGCGACGCAACCTGTCGGCCATCTGCTCGGGAGGCACGTCCTGAGCGGCGATCGCAGCCGCGCTGGCCCAGTTGCCGGCCAACGCTTCGACGAAGGCGAGATTCTGGCGAAGGCGCGGCGTCGCCCGGTCGTCACGCGCAGCGTCCGACAACAACCCGTGCGCTCTTCCGATATCCCCCGCCAGAGCCAGCGCGAGACCGATGTCCGCTTCTCGTCCCGCCGTTTTCATTGCCGAGAGCCTTGCGAGCGCATCGGCTTTCTTGCCCAGAGCGATCTGCACCAGAACGAGACGCATGTGCGCGCCCGCCGCATCGGGATCGAGCAACAGAGCGTCGTTCAGTGCCTGCTCGGCAGACAGGAAACGACCCGACGCCAGATAGGCCGCGCCGAGAGCCAGACGGGATGGCGCGTGTTGCGGGTTGCTCAGGACGGCGTCCTCGGCGGCGCGAAGCTGCGGGTCGACGCTGGGCAGGCGCTGCGATGCATATGCCGCCGCGGGCGCATCGGCAGCCACCTCCGATAGAGGCACTGCCGCACTCGCCGTGCTCGGCAGCGCCAGTAACATCGCTCCAAGCCCAGCCGTTCCTCTCGTCGCCGTCATGCTCCGTCATCCTTGCCCAAGGAAGTCGGCCGGAAGGCTAAAGGGCCCACGCTAAGCTATGGTTAATGCGACGGCGAGCATCGCAAAGCCGACAGCGGGGGCTATCGACAGGCCGGCATCTCGCGCTATCAGCAGCTTGGATGATGCCGACAGGAAATCGGGGGCGGTTGACGATGAAGAGCTTTGTGCTGGGCCTTGCACTGGTCGGCGTGGCGATGGGTGCTCCGGCCGTTGCCGGCGTCAAGGAAGGCGTGGAAGCCTGGAAGGCGGGAGACTATCCCAAGGCGATCGCCGAATGGCGCGGTCCGGCCGAAGCAGGCGAACCCGATGCGCAGTTCAACCTTGGACAGGCCTATAAGCTCGGCCGCGGCGTACCCGTCGACCAGACCCAGGCCTTGGCCTGGTATCGCAAGGCTGCCGCGTCCGGACATGAACAGGCGCAGGCCCTGCTTGGGCTGATGCTGTTCCAGAGCGGGCAACGCGAAGAGGCGATGACCTGGCTACGCAAGGCCGCCGACCGGGGCGAAGGCCGTGCGCAATATGTCGTCGGCACCGCCTATTTCAACGGCGACCTGCTGCCGAAAGACTGGGCCCGCGCCTATGCTTTCATGATGCGCGCGAAAGCGGCCGATATCGGCGCTGCGAACCAGAGCCTGATGCAGATGGAACAGGTCATCCCCGACAATCAGAAGCAGGCCGGACTGGCAATCGCGCGCGAACTCGAGCGTACCGCGATGTTGCGGACCAATGACGGCACCGGCCCGGCCGGAACGCCGCTGACGATGCGGACCACGGTCGTACCAGCGCCGGTCGGTCAGGCCAGCGTCCCGCCCTCGGCCCCGCCGCCCGCTCCGACGCCCGCACCCGTGATGGCGCAGGCCGCGCCGTCGACGCCATGGACGGCGCCGAGCGTTGCCGCATCACCGGCCAGCGAGCCCGCCCCCACCCCCGTCAAATCGGTTGCGACGCGTCCTGCCGCTCCGGCCCCGGCTGCCGTCCGTGCGCCACAAGCGGTGGTCGCGGTCGCCGGCGGCGGGTGGAAGATCCAGTTGGGCGCCTTCTCGAGCGCCGATGCAGCGCGCAACGCCTGGACGTCCTTGTCCGCCAAGGCCGGTCTCAAGGCGCTGACGCCGACCTACACGCCGGTGAAGACGCTGACCCGGCTCCAGGCCGGACCACTCGGCTCGCGCGCCGCCGCGCAGCAGGCCTGTGCGGCCGTCAAGGCGACCGGCACCACTTGCTTCGCCGTGGCGCCCTGAGCCTCCGGGCTCAGATCACCCAATCCTTGCGGGCATAACCCTGCGCATAGAGCAGCGCGGTCAGGTCGCAATGATCGACCCGCGCTCCGGCGGCTGCCGCCGTCCTGGGCTTGGCGTGATAGGCGACGCCCAGGCCTGCCGCCTGGATCATCGGGATATCGTTCGCGCCATCGCCCACCGCCAGGCAGGCGTCCGGCGCGATCCCATGCGCCGCCGCTTCAGCGAGCAGCGTCTCCCGCTTGGTCGCAGCCCCCACGATCGGGCGTGCGACGGTGCCCGCGAGCTTGCCATCGACGATCTCCAGCACGTTGGACAGGGCGCGAGTGAAACCGATGTCCGCCGCCACGCGGTCGGCGAACGCGGTGAACCCGCCCGAGACGAGATAACAGTCGGCGCCGTGCGCCCGCATCGTGCGCACGAGCTCGCACGCGCCACCCATCAGCACGACCCGCTCGGCATGGCAGCGATCGATCACCGACGCGTCGAGCCCCTTGAGCAGGGCAACGCGAGCATCGAGCGCCCCCTCGAAGTCAAGTTCTCCCCGCATCGCACGCTCGGTGATCTCGGCGATCTGCGGCTTGATCCCGGCATAGTCGGCCAGTTCGTCGATGCACTCGATCGTGATCATCGTCGAATCCATGTCGGCCACCAGCATCTTCCGCCGCCGCTCGGCCTCGACCTGGACGATGACGTCCACGCTGCCGATCGCGCCTTCCAGCGCGGTGCGAACCGCCGGTGCATCGCCCTGGAACCGGATATCGCAGGCAACGCCCTCATCGAGCCAGAGCTGGCCGGTCGGCGTGGCGCCGGCCGAGCGGATGTGGTCCTCGGCTGCGGAAATATCCCCTGCGGCGAGCCGTTCGGATGCTATCAAGGTGGCGATGAACACAAGCAATTCCCTGTCGACGATTCCGGTCGCGCTTATTGCGGGGCCGACGGCCAGCGGCAAGTCCGCATTGGCGGTACGGCTGGCCGAACTGTCCAACGGCGTCGTGATCAACGCCGATGCCAGCCAGGTCTATGCCGACCTGTGCATCCTGTCTGCGCGCCCCGACGCCGCCGAGGAAGCCCGCGCGCCGCATCGGCTGTTCGGCTATCGCGACGCCGCGACCGCGTGCAGCGCCGCCGACTGGGCTGCCGACGCGCAGGCGGCTATCGATGAGGCCGCATCCGAGGGCCGGCTGCCGATCCTCGTCGGCGGCACCGGGCTCTACCTGCGTACATTGCTGTTCGGCATTGCGCCGGTTCCGGATATCGATCCTGGTGTAAGAGCCGAGGTCCGCGCCCTGCCCGCAGACGAAGCCTATGCCAGCTTGCTGCGTGAGGACCCGGCAATGGGCCATCTACATCCGAACGACAGCAGCCGTATCGCCCGCGCGCTGGAGGTCGTGCGGTCGACAGGAACATCCCTGTCGGACTGGCAACGGCGGCTCGAAGGCGGGATCGCCGATCGCGTCTCGATTGCCGCCCGCATCCTCCTGCCGCCGCGCGATTGGCTACGCGAGCGTTGCGACAGGCGCTTCGAAGCCATGCTGGAACAGGGGGCTATCCAGGAGGTAGAAGCTCTGCTGGCGCGGCAACTTTCATCCGACTTGCCTGCGATGCGGGCGATCGGCGTGCCCGAGATTGCGGACTGGCTGGGAGGCCGGATCGACCGCGAGACGATGGTTGTCCAGGGTCAGGCGGCGACCCGGCAATATGCCAAGCGCCAGTACACCTGGTTCCGCCACCAGCCGCCAGCCCACTGGCCCACCGTTCAAACGCAACTCAATAACTCAACGATAGACAAAATAGCAATTAAGTTACACGCAGAGGCGTTGACAGCATAGTTTATTGTCTTTAGGCAGCCCGGCTTCAACCAGCGCGCTGCGGCGCACAAGGGGACGTGACATGACTGCCGAGATGACCGGTGCCGACATATTGCTCCAGGCTCTGACCGACCTGGGCGTGGAGGTCGTGTTCGGCTATCCCGGCGGCGCGGTCCTTCCGATCTACGACGCACTGTTCAAGCAGAAGCGTATTCGCCACATTCTGGTGCGCCATGAGGCGGGCGCGGTGCATGCGGCCGAAGGCTATGCCCGCTCGACCGGCAAGCCCGGCGTGGTGCTCGTGACCTCGGGTCCCGGCGCGACCAACGCCGTCACCGGCATCGCCGACGCGCTGATGGATTCGATCCCGCTGGTGGTGCTGACGGGCCAGGTGGGCACTCCGCTGATCGGCACCGACGCCTTTCAGGAGTGCGACACGGTCGGCATCACCCGCCACTGCACCAAGCATAATTATCTGGTGAAGGATCCGGCCAAGCTCGGCGACGTGATCCACGAAGCTTTCCACATCGCGACCTCGGGCCGCCCCGGCCCGGTCGTGGTCGACCTGCCCAAGGACGTGCAGGTGGCGAGCGCCGCCTATCGCAAGCCGTCGATCCAGGC
>JAIYAJ010000400.1 GCA_027489105.1 Zymomonas sp.
CACCCGTGGTGAAGGTGCGCGTGGTCGAGAAGCGCGTCATCGTGGTGGTTACCGGAACCGCCACCGAACCGGAGCTGGCGATCACGATGCTGCTGATGTTGGCTTGAGAGCCGCCGGCCAGCCGCATGAAGACGGAGCAGGTCAGTTGCTCGTTCGCGGCTAGCGCTCCACTGGCGGGGAAAGCGTGCGTGATGGTCGCCGGCGCCGAGGCTGCCGAATACCGCAGGGTGCACGCGGCAAGACCTAGCTGCGTCCCCAGCGAGACGACCTCGACCGTCACTCCGGCACCGGACACCGTGTGCCCGGACGGCAGGCTGCCGCCGGCTCCGACGATACCAGGGGCTGCACCTTCGAAGCGCGGGTTGGTGCTGAGATTGGTGCGCTGTCCTTCGATCAGCAGGCGCCTTGCCGCGCCGTAGATGCGCGGCTGGTCTGACGTGAACTCGACCCATTCGGCCCCACTGGCAGCCAATGCCGTCGCGCGGCTGGTTACCTGTGCTCGCAGGCCTTGTGCAGGGCTGCGCAAAGCACCTCCCGATACCAGAAGCCGACCTGGTCCCGTCAGGACACCGGGCAGAATTTGCGTGATGAAGCTCATCGCACGATCTCCAATGTGGTGTTGTTGGGTTGGGGTGGCTTCACCGACGGACAGGGAGGCCCAATCCGGCCAAGTGCCAGTTTCGTGGCATTGCCGCACAGATTATCGGCAGCCTTCCGAGCCAGCAATTCGGGTGCCCGGTTCAAACTGATTCGGCAAATGCTTGCGGCCAGCTCAGCAGTGCTGGTGCCCGAGAAATTTTCAGAGGCTAAGCAGTCAGGGCGAAAGAGCTTTCGGAAAAGTCCGCCTTCTCTCTTCCGTTCATCGACTGGCAAACGGATCCGAGCTGGCGGTGCGATCACCAACCGCTTGAAATAAAATCGGTTCCGATTGAGGAAGACGTTCTTTTATCGATGATACCGCTGCATCTAGCATGAGCGGCAAAAAAGGTCAAGGAAAAAAGTCTCGGCAAAAGCTTACATTCCTATAAATCCTTTGCCCATCTTTCGGCGTACCCCTTGCTGACAGGCTGCGAAGCAACCTGCGATGAAAGCCGCCACGATGGCGTCTCGGGAATTCTTCGCCAGACCGTTCGATTCATGCTCGAACGATGTTCTGCCCTGCAATGCCCTGGCGGACGCATACGTTGCGTGTATCCACAATCAAGGTCGCGATTTTCGCAAGGCCTCGATAGTCAACCGCATCATGATCAGTGGCAATCAGTACGGCGTCGTAGGTCGCGATCTTTGCAAGATCCCAAGGCACGGATTGCCGTCCGGCAAGACCGGGATGGTCGCGTGTCTGCGTGATCGTGGGGATCAGCGGATCATGGAATGCTACCCGCGCGCCCCGTTCCTCCAGCCTGCTGATCAGGAACAGGGATGGGCTTTCACGCAGGTCGGCGATGTTCTTCTTGTAGGCTACACCAAGTACAAGAACATGCGCGCCGTTCAGTCCGCGCCCTGTGCGCTCGTCGATGCTTCGTGCAAGCCGGTCGATGACCCAATCCGGCATGCGCCGGTTGACCTCTCCTGCCAGTTCGATGAAGCGGGTGCTGATGCCGAACTCGCGTGCCTTCCAGGTCAGGTAGAATGGGTCAATCGGAACGCAATGTCCGCCAAGCCCGGGCCCGGGATAGAAGGGCATGAAGCCGAACGGCTTTGTCTTCGCGGCCTCTATGACTTCCCACACATCGATGCCCATCGTGTCGTAGATGACCTTCAACTCGTTCACGAGGGCAATGTTGACCGCGCGGAAGATGTTCTCCGTCAGCTTCACGGCCTCCGCCGTCGAGGAAGACGAAACCGCAACGACCTTCGTAATGATGGAAGCGTAGAAGCGCTCAGCTAGATCCAGCGCCAGGGGACCTTCGCCGCCGACAATTTTTGGAATGGTCGTCGTCGTGAAGTGCGGGTTTCCAGGATCCTCGCGCTCTGGCGAATAGGCGAGATAGAAATCCACATCCGAACGAAGTCCTGTTGCTCCCAGGATCGGCGCCATGAGTTCCGCAGTCGTACCAGGATAGGTCGTTGACTCCAGCACGACCAACTGGCCGGGGCGGAGCCTCTTCGCGATCTCATCCGCGGTTTGGCGGACGTAAGACAGATCCGGCTCGCGATACCGGTTGAGTGGCGTGGGGACGCAGATCAGGATGATGTCGCAATCCGCCAGACGATCGAAGTCGCAACTGGCGCTGAAGCGCCCCGTCCCGCGCATGCCGGCAATCATCTCGGGCGTGATGTGCAGGATGTAGCTTTCACCGCGCTGCAGGACATCGACCTTCTTCGAATCCACGTCGAGGCCAACGACCGGGTACCCCCCTGCCGCAACGGCACAGGCAAGCGGCAAGCCCACATAGCCCATGCCGATGATGCCGACGGTCGCTGTCCTCGTCTCGATTCGGTCCAGCAGCACAGCATGGCTGCCGCTCTCAGCCTTGCCGGAGTGTTCCGAGGAAGAAGCGCTTCCCATTCCACCTTCTCATCATCACGCGTTGAGCCAGTG
>JAIYAJ010000452.1 GCA_027489105.1 Zymomonas sp.
CTCGGCTGCACGATCCCGCAGATGGTGGAGATCAGCGTCGTCTTGCCGGCGCCGTTCGGGCCGAGCAGCGCGATGATCTCGCCTTCCTCGATGTCCAGATTGACGGACTTCAGCGCCTCAAAGCCGGAGGTATAGGTCTTCCTCAGATTGCGGACGGAGACGATCGACGGCATGGAATCCTCAGACATGAGAGCGGCGACCGTAAAGCGGGCTGCGCCGTTCGACCACTGAACCACAACGCGCCGCGTTGGTTGCCGGCATGTCGGTTCGCAGGCTGGCGTCGGGGCCGAGCCGGCTGCCGAACTACGGCGATGGCGGCCAGCCTTGGCCGGATTGCCAAGCTGCCGGCCGCTTCTTCTATCGCAGGTGTCGCCCGCAGCGAAGCGCTGGTTCACGCATTGGGCCGCCTGACCAGTTTCCATGTCCGCAGATCGGCCAGAACCTTGATCAGGGCAGCGAGCACCAGAAGGCAGAGCGCCGCCTTGGACCATGGCCCCATCGCGCCGTCGACCAGCATCGCGTGAATCACGCTGCCGACCGCGATCACCACCGCAAGGCCCGAATGGCCGAGGCGCCAGATCCTCGGACGGATGCGCAGGGGGCCTCGCAGGATCGCCAGCAAGGCGGCTGCGAACGCGGCCCACATGGCGATGACGCCCCAGACGGAGAACGGCGTCGGCGACTGGAAGAGCAGCGCGTCGATCACGTCGGGCGCGCTCGTCAGCCAAAGCCCTCCGACATGGGCGACGACCATGACGACCAGCCCGGCGCCCGCCCAGCGGTGGATGAGCCGGCCAGGCCTCGCAGGCAGGCCCGGCAGCCGTCCCCCCGCCAGCAAGGGCTGCAGCAGGACGAGGCCGAGCGCCAGGATGCCGGCGAAGCCCGACGCGATGTACACCGGATCGCGCCAGGCCAGCAGCGGGCTCGCGGCCGCGATGGCGAGCGGCACGCTGATGACCATCGCCAGACCGGCCCAGACCAGGACGGCGCGGGCGGACGCCGCGCGCGATGACGTCACGAGGCTCAGGCCGGTTGCAGCACGAAGTGGGCGCTGAGGCTCGTATCCCGCGCGCTGGCCATGACGGGGCGCAGGAAGACAGTCCTGAAGCCGTCGCCTTCGAAGGCGAGGTGCCCGTGAGCCTGCCCGAAGGCCGGAACGATCTGGGGCATCTCGAGCCGGAACACGCCGTCCGGACCGGTCAGCGTCGCCCCGTGGCTGTGCGGCTCGTCCTCGCGACCTTCCGTGGTGTGCGCCCAGATCTGGATGCGCATGCCGGCCAGAGGCGCCCCGTCGCCGGCCCGCCGAACGGTGCCGGACATCCAGAAGCCGCCCTT
Organism: Zymomonas sp.; assembly: GCA_027489105.1. Next base: position 1,336 of record JAIYAJ010000452.1, read on the forward strand.
GCCGATGCGCGGAACGATCGCGGCGCCGGGAATGTAGTTGTTGGCGCCGCCCCGCATCGTCGGCGTGGGGGCAAGGGCCTGCGCCCGTGCCGGCGAGACGAGGCCTGGCGCTCCCGTCAGAAGCGCAGCGCCGCCGGCGACAAGGCCCATCGCCATAAAGTCACGACGGCTCATTGGATCGTGGGTCAATGCAGTCCCTCCTTCGTCGCGCGAGCCATCTGCTGCGGCTGTCGCCGCGGCTCCAACCACGGACGCGGCGCGAATGTCCGCAACTCCTGCCGCCGATACATAGCGAACTCGGTCCTCATGCGAAGCCGCCCGGCGCTACAATTTGCCGTGACCGTCGTTCGCCCCGGAGACGGAGCCACCAGCCGATGCCGCCGAAGGGCCCGCTTGCGCAAAAGCCTAGGTCGCGGCGCGCGCCGCTGTCGAGGCCGGCGTCGAAAAGGCCGGCTGCGCCAAGGCAGTTCACATCCTGGGCGATGGAGGGCTCCGGCCGGATTTGGCAGACTTCGCAGTAGGACGCCTGGGCGCCAATGACAGCGACAATGGCTGCGGCATTCCGGTGGCAGCTCCGCCGCGCGATCTTTTAGTCAGCGTCGACCAAATCGCGATGAAGTTGGACGAACGCCGGACGCTGAGTTGATTCAAACAATCAGGTCACCGGCTGAGAGGCCATCTTCGAACGTAGCCGGTCGCAGTCGATACAAGGTCAGCGAAAATGGTGGGGGATCGGAAACCGGATGCGGGAGTTCCGCTCCGGTTCCTGCATAACCTATTGTAATCGTGGCGACAGCTCCGCTGATCTTTGCGCTGTCGAGAAGCGAGAGCGTCGGAATTTGCCTTTGTCCATCCAGCGTATGATGCAGTCAGCATCAGTGTGGCGTTGCAACCAAACGCTAAGGTAGATTTCAGTCGAGGGGACCGGTTATCGTGTGCGCGGGGAGCGTCGACATGGACCATGCGCAAATTCTAGCCCTGATCGCAGCCCTTTCGGGCGCGCCAGAGGTTGATCCATTTGCGCCATTGCGCGCCGCGGCAGCCAAGTCGGACGCTGTCGTCAGCGTCGAGCCATGCCCCAGTCCCTTGCCGGCCCATGAAATCGAAGGCGTGAGCCTGCTCTGCGGCCGGGTGAAAGTCCTGGAAGATCGTTCAAAGCCAAGCGGCAGAACGATACCGTTGGCGTTCGCCGTGTTGAAGGCGACGTCGCGTTTTCCCGAAGTTGATCCGGTCATTTACCTGCAGGGCGGCCCAGGCGGCAGCGCCGTGGCGCAGATTCCCCTAATCGAGCGCATCTTTCGGCCGTGGCGGGATCGGCGCGACGTCGTGATGTTCGATCAGCGTTCGGCTGGAATCTCCGGCCTGTCGACAAGCTGCACGCAAATGCTTGCGGCCAATGCCTATGACATCGTGCGCCCCGATCCAGCGACGACGCTGCCGGCGCTCGCCAGGCAATGCGTCGCCGAGCTCGACAAAGAGGGCGTGCCGCTCGCCCTCTACAACACCACGCAGAACGCGCTCGACGTGCCGCTGGTCGTGAAGGCGCTCGGCTATGGCGACTATAATCTCTACGGCATTTCCTACGGCACCAAACTGGCGCTCGAGGTGATGCGCGTCGCGCCGCAGGGGGTGCGCTCGGTCATCATCGACGGTGTAGCGCCGTCCTGGATCAATCTCTACAATGCATTCGCGCTCAAGAATGACGAGGCCACGCAGATCGTGGTCGATCAATGCGCGGCCGACAGGGCCTGCAGCCTCGCGTATCCCGATCTTGGCCGCATCTTGAATGAAACTCTGGACAAGGCTGCGAAGGGCGAAATCGTCTTTCAGGGGCAAAAGGTGCCCGTCGAGGCCGTTGTTACGCCGATCATTTCGCGCAATGGGAAATACGATTCAGCGCCCATCACCCGGTTCATACCGGCCTTCATCTATGAGCTCTGGCGCGGCAAGGAGATGCCGACGGTGGAGCTCCTGATGGCTGCCAAGTTTGACACGCCCAAGCCGGACGATGCGGCGGTGCTCATGGCCGCCCGCAGGCTTGATGCCGGCCAGCAGGCTCTGATCCAGCAAATTCTCGACAATGTCGCCATCACGGCTCGCGCGGCCTCGGGGTCCGCCCGCGCGGTCGCCGCTCTTCGGGACGCCGACGAAAATCTTCGCGCGCTCGGCCCGCTGGTGCGCCTGTTCGATCGGGAGCTGTCCAATGCGCTTAGGGAGGTCCTGCGCGCGGACAGGAGCAAGGCCCAGTCGGTTCTGGCTGACTACACGGCCATGCAGACCGCCCAGCCCGACAGAGCGATCTTGCAGAGCTTTGTCGACAAACACACCGATGGCGCGGCCAGATCGCGGCTTTCAAGACTGATCGCAGGCATGAATCAGCAGGAGCTGCAAGGGTCCTTCACCATCATCCGGCGCGACAGCCTCAAATCCTTGATGCCGTTTTTCAACCAGTTCTTCCTCGATGTGTACGCCTGCCAGGAAGATGTGCCCCGCTCCAGCTTCGAGGGGTATCAGGCCACGATCGCCACGATGAAATATCCGCGCATCGGCGCGCTCACCGATCAGCTCGCCAAGGGCTTCTTCGATGCGTGCGCACAGTTCAGGCCGCATCCTCGCGAGAACTGGCATGTGCCCGTGCAATCCGACATCCCGACGCTGTCTTTCGGCAGCCTGTTCGACATCCAGACCCCGCCAAGCTGGGCGAAGGCCGCAATCGAAAATCTATCGAACGCGCAGGCCTTCATGATCCCCGAGGCGGGGCATGGCGCATTGATCTACCAGCCATGCGTCGGCGAAATGGGAGTGGCCTTCATCGACAACCCGAAGCGCCGCTTCGACAACTCCTGCGCCGAAAGCATCAAGATCGACTGGCACATCGCGCCTTGGGTGACGTCGCCGGCGAGGTGAGCTGACGACGCGCCACCGGCGCCTGCGCGTTCCTGCGAAACTGAGAGAAATACTGAGTGAATTGGCGGACAGGGCGGGATTCGAACCCGCGATAGAGTTGCCCCTATACACACTTTCCAGGCGTGCGCCTTCAACCACTCGGCCACCTGTCCGCAACGCGCGCCGTGGCGCACGTCCGGGCTGGCGAACCCTGACAGTCCGCGAGCCGCAGGGCGCTATGGCCGGGGCGGCGGAAGATTGCAAGGGTGGCGTGACCGGCGATCGGGAAATTCCCGTGGGAGGAGGAAC
>JAIYAJ010000130.1 GCA_027489105.1 Zymomonas sp.
CATTATACTCGCCCACCGCGCCGGGGGCGGTGCGGAAGCCGGGATAGGGCCGATAGGCCGAGCCGGTCCATTCCCACACATTGCCGAACATCGCCGGCGCGCCACTGCGATCGGCACAGGGGCCGACCGCTCCAGCCAGATCGAGCTGCACGCCCGACGCAGGATCATGCGCGCTCGACGCGAGTTCCCATTCCTGTTCGGTCGGAAGCCTCGCCCCCGCCCAGCTGGCGAAAGCGTCGGCCTCGTAAAAGCTGATATGGGTGACGGGCGCCGACAGGTCGAGCGGCTGCCAACCCGACAGGGTGAACTGCTCCCACCCTCCTTCGACCCGTCGCCAATAGAGCGGGCCCTGCACCTCTTCGGCATTCACCCAGGTCCAGCCGTCGGATAGCCAGAGATTGGGCGTCGCATAGCCACGGTCTTCGATGAACGAGAGCCATTCACCGTTGGTGACAGTCCGATCGGCCAGCGCGAAAGGCCGCAGGAAAGTCTGATGGCGCGGACCTTCGTTGTCGAAGGCGAAGCCGGGCCCATCATGACCCACGCTCACCAGCCCACCCTCGTAGCGGATCCAGCGCATCGGAGCGACGTCGACGCTTCCCTCAGGGCAGGGAGCGGGTCGCGGCCAAGCCGATGGGCCGAGCGGGTTGCAGTGGAGCAGATGCTTCAGGTCCGTCAGCAACAGTTCCTGATGCTGCTGCTCATGATGAAGGCCGAGTTCGACGAGGGCCATCTGCTCGGGTGCCAGCCGATCGAGCGCGCCCATAAGCGCTTCGTCGACCCAGCTACGATAGGCGATCACCTCGCGCAATGACGGGCGCGTGAGCAGGCCCCGCTTGGCGCGTTCGATGCGCGCCCCTTCGGCCTCGTAATAGCTGTTGAACAGGAAGGGCCAGCGATCGTGGAACAGCTGATACCCCGAGACATAGTCACGCAGAACGAAGGTCTCGAAGAACCAGCTGACATGGGCAAGGTGCCATTTGGCAGGCGATGCATCGGGCATCGACTGGGCGGTGGCGTCGGCATCGGAAAGGCCGGCGACGAGATCGACGCTCAGCTGCCGCGCGCGGCGATAGCGCTCGGCGAGCGACAGGGCGGCGGAAGACGGCTGGTCCGATAGGCTTGCCACGATGGTCGATAATCCCCGCCTGATGTCGCACCTGGACGGCACGACAGCTGTAACGAGCGAGACGGGATTAAGTTACCGGGCGGGCGAGATAATCCCCGACCGCTTCTCCCAGCGCCTTTCCATTGCCGCACGTTCCGGCCTTGGGCGGGTAGCGCGCAGGCAGAGACATTTTGATGACCCTATTGACCCTGTTCCGGCCAATAGCCGGATCGCGGCGGATAAACCCCACCGCGTCCCCATCGTCAGCCGCAATAATCGGGGGTGATCGACTCCGAGCCTTGGCGCTTCTTCCAGGCGCCGTCCTTCAGCTTATAGGCCTGCCCCGGCTTGACCGCGCGCAGCGTCTGGCAGGCCGTCGTCTGGGCGAACTGGTCGACGGTCACGTTGCGCGACGCGGCGATCTGGGTGTAGCCGGCCCGCCGCTTGATGTTGATCGCGTCGACCGCCGCCTTCAGATCCGACGATGGCGCCGAGACGAAGCCGAGATAGCCGTCCCATTGCTCGCCGACCGCACCGGCCGACAGGGCCTGCTCGACGACCGGATCCGCCGCAAGCAGCGGCGAGGCCACCGCCAGGGCGGCAGCTGCGACAATGGCCGTACCGAATATCTTTCTCATTGCGGAAACAGCTCCGGATTGTTGGCGATGAAGTCCTCGGCATCCTTCTGGAGCCGGACCACCACCTCTTGCTTTACATTCACGTTCAGGTTGATCTCGATCGGCTTGTCGGGTGCGGCGACCTGAATGCAGCCTGCGAGCATCAGCCCACACGCCAGGGTCGCCATCGCCGCGATACGGCCGTTCGCTATCGTCTTCATCCTTGTCATTGCGGGACGCTCGCACCGTGCGTCCCGCTCGTCAATCTGGCTAAGGTCATGACATGCTCCCGCTTTACCTTGGCTGAATGGGGGGCTGAATGGGGGCCGGCACCGGAACGATCACAGCGTCCGATGCCGGACGGGTCTGTTCGGGCGCGGCCGTGGCGCCGTTTCGAAGCAATAGCGAGGGATCGACGAAGGTCTGGGCGGAGTTGACCAGCCCCCGGAACGGCGCGGTGATCGTGATATTGAAGCGGAAAGGCAGTCGCGTCAGCGGCGCCAGCAGACGTCCCATGATCCCATTCCGCGTAGCCGTTTCCTCGGGCCGATCGTTGGTCCCGTCGAAGCGGACGCGGCTGACGATCTCGCCGTCGAGCTGTCCGTTGAGATCGATGATCAGCCGGTCATAGCGCATCGACTTGAGCGCATCGAAGGCCAGGCGCGCATAGCGTCCGAGATTGGCGTTGGTCACGTCGCCGACATAGGACAGGGTTCCCCCGCCCGGCCGCACGCGCAGTTCGCCATTTTCGATGCGCCCGCCCGAGGAATCGAAGATGATCGGCAGGACGCCGTCGAACTTGCCGGTCACCGCCAGATTCTTGAACTCCAGCTGCTGAACGAAGGTCGCTGCATCAAGGCCGTCGATCCGGAATGTCAGTCCGCGGGCGACAGGCCGCGCCATGTCGAGCATGCTCGGCTCCAGCGTCAGCGTACCGCCCGCAAAGGGCCAGTCGCCCGACTGGATCGACAGCTGCCGGTCAGGAAGGATGCGATAGCGGATCAGGCCGTTGGTGACGGCGATGCCCGGATTCACCTCAGCCAGCATAACCTTCTGGTCGGGCGCGGTCACCAGGCCGAGCAAATCGACGAAGTGGATCGTGCCCTTGAGCCCGGTAACCGGACCGAAGGCAGCCGCAAAATCGAGCTTCTCGGTCGAAAAAGCGCCTTGGCTGGTGACCTCGCCGCCGCGCCATTCGATCAGCCCCGTGCCCGCGACGCTGCCCTCGACATTCGCGATCATGCCCAAGGTGAGCGGCGTTATCGTTTCGGGTTGGAGCCCCTTGCCGAAGGTCAGCGCATCGACCGACAATTCCGCCCCGCCACGGCTGGTGGAAAGATCATGGTTGAGCGCAACGCGGGTCACCGTCGCCTGCGACCTGGGCTCCTTCAGCGTCGCCTTCGCCGATATCCTGCCGCCGATCAGATCCAGACGGACATCGTCCGATCGCAGCGGGTGGAAACGGGGCTCCACGGTCTGGGCATCCGCGACCTGCAGGCCCCCCTCTACCGAGAGGCGGCTACCGGCCAGGCGCCAGCGCCCCTCGCCTTCCGACATGAGCAGGGGCACCGATGCGAGCTTCCCGGAAAGCGTCGCAAAGCTGCCCGCGATTCCCCGGGCGTCGACGCGCCCGTCCAGCCGGCCGATAGCGAGCCGGGTCGGGTCATCTTTGTCGCCCAGCCTTACGGCAAGGCTATCGAGGCGGAAGCCCGGATTACCAACCGACGCGGTCAGCGTTCGCCCTTCGATCGACAGCGGCTGCCCGCCGATCGTGCCGCGCAGCCGAGGCGCCTGGACGATCGCCCCACCTGAGATGGCGCCCTCGCTGGCTCGGCGGAACAGCGCGCCACCGACGGGGCAAAGCGGCAACCGGCTGGGACCGATCGTCGTGCCGGCGATGGCGAGGCGGGACCAACTGAGCGGCGCGCAGACGCTGTTCACGACCATTGCCCCACGCTCACCGATCGTGAACCGCAGGGGAAGACGAGCATCGTCGACCCGACCGTCAGCGAGGGGACCGCTCATCCGCACGCCGGTCGTGACGAAGACTATGCCACGGCGATCCCGCGTGAAGGCGATCGGATCGAAGGCCAGCGAAGCCTGACCGGTTCGATAGGGTGCGATGCTCGCCGAGCCTTCCAACGGACCACCCGGAACGGTCTGGCGCGCGGTTGCCAGCAGATGCGGCAGGCCGCCGCCGGACAGTTCGAGACTGCCATTGGCGGAGACGCCTTCGGAACGGCTCCATCCGATGCCGGCAGCGCCGGTCGGGCGGAGGAGGAGCCTCGCCCCGCTCCGGCTATCGGCGGCGACGCGAAGAACGCGCAGTTCGGCCTCGCCGCCGCCCAGGCTCGCACGAATATCGGCCTTCACATCGGCCTCAGCCCCCGCCCTTGCGAGAGCCCGTGCCCACGCATCGACAACCGGTCCCGGCGGAAGCGGGTCCAGACTTGCGCCCATGCCCGCCAGAGCAGTAGTCGAAGCCGGCGAAAGACGCGCGTCCGATGCGCTCACCTGCCCATCAAAATCCGCATCGCCGCGCGAGGTGACGCGGTATTTTCCGCGCACCCCCAACGCACCGACATTACCCTGTGCCATGGTGATGTCCCCGGCGCGCAGGTCCGCGTCTCCGGCCACGCCGGCACGTCCGGCCGTGAAGGCGAGTTGACCACCCAGCGTGCCGATCCGCGCTCGACCGACAAGGACCGTCCCCTTGGTCGGCTTCAACATCCCCCGCCACTGCGTCAGATCGGAACTGCCCCGCAGATCGGTCTCCACCATGGCGTCGGACAGCCGGACACCGGCGCAATCAATCGTGGAGGCGCGAAGCGGGCCTGAAAGGCGGGGAGCTCCGTCCGCCGTCGTCACTTGCAACGCCGCGCCCAATTGCTCTGCGACGCAGTCTTTCGCGACCAACCGCGGCGCGGAAAGCGTGACCCGCCCCCTGAAACCGTCGTCCAGACGACCGGCGCCATCGAGCATAAGCGACACCAGCCCGGCAGGGCTCGCGATATCGGCCCGTACCGACCGAGCCGTCAGCGAAATCGCGGGCAAGGCGAATGGCGCATGGCCCTGCCCTTCCGGCAACAGACGATCGACGGCACCCAGCGACAGCTTTCCGCTGACGAACCGCCCCTTGATCCGCAGCCCGCCTGCGTCGACCGCGCGAACCTGGACGCCGCGCAAGCCGAAGCCCAGTTCGACCTCCGCCCAGTCCGCCACCAGATCGGGCGAGCGCGGATCGCCGATCACGACATTCTCGATCCGGTGGGTCCGCACGCCTATCTTCGCAAGGCGATAGCGCGCGGCCACGCCCTTCTCGCGTAACATGGCATCGATGTAGGAAGCGGCGATCGGAGTCCGCTCCGACCACAGCCACACGCCACCGGTCGCCAGTGCCACGGCACTGGCGCCTGCCACGATCAGGACATGCTTCTTGCGCGGCGACGCAGCCTCCATAGCGCGGGGCTTAGTCGTTCAGGACGATGGCGTCACCCCGCTGGCGACAGAGCGTCGCACGCGCGGGTGGGGATCGATCCCCGAAAACATGGTTAACCAACCCTCAACGCTTTCCCTCTATCCACGACAGGGTCCAAACCTTCCGCCGTCCGGCATTGTTCCGCCACCGGCTCGTTTCCGGGACCCGGGCGGAACCTGGTTCGCGTCCGGCGGTCAGGCCGGCTGTCAGGAGTGTCGCGTGTCGATTCAGATTGCAAATGCACTGGTGCAGCGGCTCGGCCCCTGCGTGATCGAGATCGACCAGGCGGCCCATCCGGAACTCGCCTGCGAACTGGCGCTGATGGGCTGCGGCATCGCCGCCCCGGGTGCGAAATCCTCTTCTCTCAACTCGGCTCATGCCGGCTATCTGGCCTGGGCCGGCTCGGGCGCGGGGCCCAGCTTTGCCAGCGCGATCGCCCCGTTCGCCGGAGCGGGAACGCTCGCGCTGCACAGCACCGGCCAACCGCGCGAAGCGCTCGAGGCGCAGCTCTTCGCGCATGGCTGGCGACGTCACCCGGCGTCGATGATGCTGCACGAATATGGCGACTGGACCGCCGACTGCCTGCCCGCGCTCACTTACTGGCAGCATGACAGTGGTCAGCGCGATGGCTGGCTCGACCGGGGCTTCGAAGCGGACGCCGTGATCGCACGCTTTGCGATGGCCGCGACGCATGTCCGCACGGGTGACCGCGTTCTTATCGACGACGCCGGATCGGACGATGCCGCCGCAATCATCCTTGCGCTCTCGCGCGCCGGATCGGTGCTGTTTGCCGGCGCACATGGCGACTCCCGCTGGGAGACGACGGGACCTGCGCTCGACGCCGTCCCGGCCCAGTCGATCGACCTGGTGATCGCCTTCGACGCCGAAGCCCCGGAGGGCTGGCAGTCGCGCGTGGCGGACTATGCCCGCCTGCTGAAACCGGACGGCCGTGCCGTGCTCGGATGGCGGCGCGACCGGGGCGATGGCAGCCGCCCCCGCGACTGGGACGCGATGGACGACGCGGTATCCGAATGGCTGCTCCCGGAGGTCCGCTACGCCCAATGCGCGGCAAGCCCCGATGCCCGGGGGCCGCACATGATGCTGCAGATACCGGCCGAACAGGCGGCCGATGTCGACTGGCTGCTGATGGTCGCCTCGGCCAACCCGCTGCTCGGTGCTGAAGCCACGCTGGAATATGAAAATCCCGCTTATCCGCTACGGCACGGCACCCCGCCGGCGCTGGTCGATTTCGGCTCGGCCTATGACAATCCGTGGCTCTATCGCTCGCTCGTCCAGATGGGCGAGCGACTGAATCACGAGGTCAAGCTCGCCCGCCTGGCCGAATGCGTGATCGAGGATTCGCGCCCCGACTCCGCCGACCGCGGCGCGGCAATCGCAGTGCTCGGCTATCGCATCCTGGAGATGCGCCGGGCCGATCTGGCCGCAGTGATCCTCCCGCCGATCGAAGCCTATGTAGGCCAGCCCGTCACCTCGGAGACGCCCGTCCACGTCCGGCGCTGGCGCATCTCGCTGGCTTTTCTCGCCGGCCGCCTGAGCGAACTGAGCGAAAAACGCGAGGACGCCGCGCGCTGGTACCGGCAGGCCGCCGAAGCCAATTGGTGGGATTTCTCGCCGCTACTGGCGACGAAGAGCATCGCCGCCGCCTTCTACGAGGCACGGCTGCACCTCGCGGCGGGCAACGCCCAGACCGCGCTCGCCTGCTTCCGGCAGGGTATGGAGACATCGCTCAAGGCAGCCGCCAGCGCCCATGATGCGCAGATGGGCCCCGACGGTCACCCCCTGCCCTTCTATCTGCAGGAACTGGCCGAGGTCATCGACATGGGATCGCAATGCGCCAATGCGCTCGCGCATTTTCACCTGTGGCAGCGCGATCCCGGCCTGTTCTGGCGTCAGGTCGACGTCCGGCGCTTTGGTCTCGCGTCCTGGGCCCGCGATCTGGAACATGAGAATCAGCGGCTGCGGGCCGCGTGAGGAGACGAGCATGAATGCCCCCGTTCACGGCTTCGATATCGCCGATGTCCATGCGATCGATGCCCATGGCCATCTCATCCGCTACTTCGGCCAGGGCGCCGGATGGCGCTTCGCGACGCTTCTCGAAAAGGAGCCCGAGACGATCGAATGGATCGACAGTTTCGAGCCGGGAGATCTCTTCTGGGACATCGGCGCGAATGTCGGCATCTATTCGATCTACGCGGCGGCCCGGGCCATCCGGACATTTTCGTTCGAGCCGCACTTCGCCAATTATGGTCAGCTCTGCGCCACCATCGCGCTGAACGATGTCCAGCATCTCGTCACCCCGCTGTGCCTGGCCTTCGCCAGCGGCAAGTCGGTCAGCGAGATGAACCTCGCCAGCCTCGATGTCGGAACATCGATGAGCAATTTCGGGGCCGCGCTCGATTTCCGGGGCAATGCCTTCAATCCCGCCTTTCGCCAGGGCATGGTCGGCTATGACATCGACAGCTTTGTCGCCGACTTCGGGATGGAGGTTCCGACCCACATCAAGATCGATGTCGACGGGATCGAACTCGCGATCGTCGAAGGCGCACGCCGCACCCTGGCGGATCCGCGTGTGAGATCGGTCTCGATCGAACTGATCGACAGTGACGAGCGTCAGGTGGCCGCCGTGACCGAGATATTGGAGAGCGCCGGCCTGCGCTTCGTCCATAAGCGACAGAACGCCGCCTTCGCCACGCCCGAAACGCGGGACGTGCTCAACTTCCTCTTTCACCGCGATCCCGAAGCCTATCGGGCCCGCGCCTTGCCTACCGCATCGCCAGATCCGGCCGAGTCCGAAGATGCGTTGGTTACGACCGATCAGATCATCGACGGGATCGTTGCCCGCATCGCCTCCGCCCATCTCGACGACGACCCATGCGGCAACATCTACGTCCAGGATCTGCTGCCCGCATCGGTCTATCGTGAACTGCTATCGCGACTGCCCGACGACGGCGTGCTGGACCCGATCGAGCATCCCGATGCCATAGACGAGTACGGCCAGGTGACCCGCCTGCTGCTCGACCTCACGCACGAGACGCTGTGGCGGCTTCCCGAAGATGACCAGCCCTTCTGGGAGGCGATGATCGAGGTGTTCACATCGCCGCGCATCGCCGCCGCGATTACCGCCAAATTCGGCGGAACGCTGGCCGATCGTTTCGACGGCCAGATTCCCGAGTTGGTGGCCGTCCCGATCCTCTATCGCGATAAGCCCGGCTACCGCATCGGCATTCACCCGGACGCGGCCACCAAGGTGGCAACGCTCCAATTCTACCTGCCGCAGGACGAGAGCCAGTCCCACCTCGGCACCGTCTTCCACCGCCGGTCGGGCGAGGCATTCGAGCGCCTGAAACAAAATGCCTTTCTGCCCAACAGCGGCTATGCCTTCGTCCGCACCGAAGAGAGCTGGCACAGCGTCGATCGCCTGGGTGCCGAAGAGCGGGATCGCAACACGATCGCGCTCACCTTCTACATCAAGGGTCAGGAATATCGGTCACAGCCCTGCGCAACCGGTCCCGTGCGCTGGTCGGCACATTATACGCCGCAGTTCAGCCGAGCGATTCAGTCGCTGACGGCCGGTTTCGAACGCCGCGACGATGTCGCGTCCCTCTTCGCGGAAAACGGCGTCGGCGTCGAACTCGGGGTCGCGGCAGGCGATTTTTCGGAGCGGTTGCTGCGCTTCCCGCACATCGCGCATCTCTACAGCATCGACATGTGGGCCGGCGACCGTGGCCATGGGATCGACCAGTATCGCGAAGCGGTGATGCGGCTCGATCCCTATCGGGAGCGCAACAGCGTCCTGAAGATGCGCTTCGACGAGGCGCTTCCGCTCTTCCCGGACGGTTCGCTCGATTTCATCTATGTCGATGGCTATGCCCATGATGGACAGCTCAATGGAGCCACCTTCCGCGACTGGTTCCCGAAGCTGAAGCCCGGCGGTGTCTTTTCCGGCGACGACTACTCCCCCGAATGGCCGCTGGTCGTGGAGGCCGTGAATGCTTTCTGCGCCGAGCAGGGGCTGGAACTGCATGTGATCGACTGCCAGGAGGATAGCTGGAACTCGCGCTATCCGACCTGGTTCGCGATCAAGCCCTGACGCACATGGCATCCTTGCCCCGACAGATATTGGCCGCGCCGCAGAGGCACGCCCAAACGGCGGCGATCCTGGCGAGCGGGCGACAGGTGATCGACCTCGAGGCACGGTCGCTGTTCCAGCTGCGTGATGCGCTGGACGAGACTTTCGCCAATGCCGTGTCGCTGATCCTTGCGACCCGGGGACGCGTGGTCGTCAGCGGCATGGGCAAGTCGGGGCATGTCGCGCGCAAGATGGCGGCGACCTTCGCCTCGACCGGCACGCCGGCCATCTTCGTCCATCCGGGCGAGGCGGCCCATGGCGATCTCGGCATGCTCCTGGCCGGCGACCTGCTGATCGCCCTGTCCAATTCCGGTGCCACGCCGGAGTTGCGGCCGATCACCGACTATGCGCGCGACATCAGCTGCCCGATCGTCGCGATCAGCGCACAGCGGCATTCGCCGCTCGCGCAAGGGTCGACCGTCCCGATCATACTGCCGCCGGTCCGGGAGAGCTGCCCGGTCAACATCTCCCCGACCACCTCGACCACCCTCATGCTCGCGCTCGGCGACGCGCTGGCAGTCGCGACGATGGAACGGCGCGGCATCACCCGCGAACAGCTCGAACGGCTGCATCCGGGCGGTTCGATCGGGCTGCGCCTGCTGCCGGTGAACGAGATCATGCATGCCGGAGACCGGCTGCCTCTCGTGGGGGCAACGACGCCGATGCGCGATGCGATCGTCGTCATGACCGAGAAAAGCCTGGGCATTGCCGGGGTCGTCGATACTGATGGGCGCTTGGTTGGAACGATCACCGATGGCGACCTGCGGCGCAATGTGGACCGCCTGTTCACCAGCCGCGCTGCCGACGTGATGACGCGCGGGCCCAAGACGGTGCCCGACGGCACCTATGCGGAGGATGCGCTGTCGATCCTGACGACCAACAAGATCACTGCCTTGTTCGTCATGGATCATGTCGATCCTGATCGCCCCGTCGGACTGGTCCACATCCATGATTTCCATAGGCTTGGGATGGTCTGACGTCGACTGCACGCCACGGGCTGGCGGCGGCGGAGATTTGCGCTAGCCTGTCGCGGATGGACCGACCGACGACCGATCCCGCCACCGATGCGAGCGGCCACCGCGCGCGGCTGCGCAAGCGGCTGATCGAGGGTGGCCCCGATGCCCTGCTCGACCATGAGCTGGTCGAATATCTGCTGGCGCTGACGATCCCGCGTGTCGACACCAAGCCCACCGCCCGGAAATTGCTCGACGAATTCGGGGGTCTCGGCCCGCTGCTGTCGGCCGACGCCGAATCGCTGCGCCGGGCGGACGTCAGCGATGCAGCCATAGCAGGCATCAAGATCGCCGAAGCCGCCGCCCTGCGCCTGCTTCGCAGCGAGGTGAAGGATCGCCCGATCCTGTCCGACTGGCAGGCACTGGCCAACTATCTCCATGCCGACATGGCGCACCGCATGGTCGAGCGCGTGCGCGTCCTGCACCTCAATACCAAGAATGTCCTCATCCGCGACGAGCTGGTATCGGAAGGGTCGGTCGACCAGGCGGCCGTGCATGTGCGCGAAATCATCCGCCGCGCGCTGGAGCTTGGCTCGGCGGCGCTGATCATCGTCCACAACCATCCCTCGGGCGATCCGGAGCCGAGCCGGCAGGACATCGCCCTGACCCAGGAACTCGTCGCCGCCGCCCGTCCGTTGGGGATCAGCATCCACGACCATATCGTGGTGGGCACCAAGGGGCAGACAAGCCTCAGGAGCCGTGGCCTGATGTGAATGGTCCGCCGCGCGATTGCCGCCCGCAGCGCCCTCTGCTAGGCGCGCCCGCATATCGGCACTCGAACAAGGACAGGCTATGATCCCGCGCTATTCCCGCCCAGAGATGGTCAAGATCTGGGAACCGGAAACCCGCTTCCAGATCTGGTTCGAGATCGAGGCCCACGCCACCGACGCGCTCGCCGAGCTGGGCGTGGTGCCGAAGGACGCCGCCAAGGCGATCTGGGAGAAGGGCAGCTTCGACGTCGCCCGCATCGATGAGATCGAGGCCGAGGTGAAGCATGACGTCATCGCCTTCCTGACCAGCGTCGCCGAACATGTCGGCGAGCCGGCGCGCTTCATGCACCAGGGCATGACCTCGTCCGACGTGCTCGACACCTGCCTGGCAGTCCAGCTGGCGCGCGCATCCGACATCCTGATCGCCGATCTCGACAAGCTGCTCGAGGTGCTCAAGCGCCGCGCGATCGAGCATAAGATGACCCCGACGATCGGCCGCAGCCACGGCATCCACGCCGAGCCGGTCACCTTCGGCCTCAAGCTCGCCCAGGCCTATGCCGAATTCGCGCGCAACCGCGAGCGCCTGATCGCCGCGCGCGCCGATGTCGCGACCTGCGCCATTTCGGGCGCGGTCGGCACCTTCGCCAATATCGACCCGCGCGTCGAAGCCTATGTCGCGGAGAAGATGGGCCTGACCGTCGAGCCGGTCTCGACCCAGGTCATCCCGCGCGACCGCCATGCGATGTATTTCGCAACGCTGGGCGTGATCGCCTCGTCGGTCGAGCGGCTTGCGACCGAGGTTCGCCACCTTCAGCGCACCGAAGTGCTCGAGGCCGAGGAATATTTCTCGCCGGGGCAGAAGGGCTCGTCGGCGATGCCGCACAAGCGCAATCCGGTGCTGACCGAAAATCTGACCGGCCTCGCCCGCATGGTTCGCGGCTATGTGACGCCAGCACTCGAAAATGTCGCGCTGTGTCCCGCGCGCGACCTCAGCCACAGCTCGGTCGAGCGGATGATCGGCCCCGACGCGACGGTGACGCTCGACTTCGCCCTCGCGCGGCTGACCGGGGTGATCGACAAGCTGCTCGTCTATCCGGCGCGGATGCAGAAGAATCTGGACCGTATGGGCGGCCTCGTCCACTCGCAGCGCGTTCTGCTTGCGCTGACCCAGGCGGGGATCAGCCGCGAGGATGCCTATCGCATCGTCCAGCGCAACGCGATGAAGGTATGGGAGTCGGACGGCGCCCTGTCGCTTCTCGAACTGCTCAAGGCCGACGAGCAGGTGACCGCCGCGCTGTCGCCGACCGAGTTGGAAGAGAAGTTCGACCTCGATTATCATTTCAAGCACGTCGACACGATCTTCTCGCGCGTCTTCGGTTGAACCCGATCGGGCGATTGTCATGAATGGGATTGCCGGGCATCTGTTCGGCAATCCCCGCTCATACCGAGCGGTGATGGCATAGGGGACCGCCGAGCCATGCCGGTCGCACCGATCCTGGTGCTCATCGTCAACTATCGCACCGCCGCGCTGACGCTGCAGGCGCTCGAAGCGCTGCTGCCCGAGGTCCGCGCGCGGGGTGATGTGGAGATCTGCATCGTCGATAATGGCTCGGGCGACGGATCTGCAACGGAATTGGCTGGGGGAATCGCAAGGCTGGGCGCCGGAGACTGCTGCCGGCTGCTCGCGCTCCCCGGCAATGGAGGCTTCGCTGCGGGCAACAATGCGGGCCTGCTGGACTACAGGGAGCGCGCCACCAACGGCGCACTCCCGCGCCTCACCTGGCTGCTGAATCCCGACACGATTGCGCAACCCGGCGCTTCGACGACGCTGGCCGACTTTCTCGAAGGTCATCCGGGCGCGGGCCTCGCCGGTGGCCGCTGCCTCCGCCCCGACGGGTCGATCCGCCACAGCGCCTTCCGCTTCCACAGCCCGTTGAGCGAGTTTCTGTGCGAACTCGACTTCGGGCCGCTGCGTAGCCATTTCTCGCGCTATGACGTGGCGCTGCCGCTGTCCGATGAACCGTTCCGGGCGGAGTGGCTGTCAGGCTCGAACCTGATGATCCGTGACACGGTGTTTGAGGCGATCGGCCTCTTCGACAGCGGCTATTTCCTCTATTTCGAAGAGACCGATTTCTGCGCGCGCGCGGCCGATGCCGGCTTCGAGGCCTGGCATGTCCCCGACAGCGCGATCGTCCATCTCGGTGGTCAGGCGACCGGCTTCACCGAAGAGCGCCCGAAGCGCCGCCCCCGCTACTGGTTCGCCTCGCGCGCGCGCTTCTTCCTGCGCCGCCATGGGGTGGCCAAGACCCATCTCGCCAATCTGCTGTGGCTGATCGCCCACCCGCTCGGCCGCCTGATCGCCGCCATGCGCGGACGCCCGCGCCATGATCCACCGCGGCTCTGGCTCGACTTTCTGACCTATCATTATGGCCCCGGCGGCCTGATGTATCGGTCGCGCGGGGTGTCGGCTTGACCGACGCCGGGCTGCCCCATTTCCTGATCATCGGCGCTATGAAGGCCGCGACGAGCACGCTGCAGGCGCAGCTC
Organism: Zymomonas sp.; assembly: GCA_027489105.1. The sequence goes on from JAIYAJ010000130.1 coordinate 13,624, forward strand.
GCCGCCCAGCCCGGCATCTTCATGTCCACACCGAAGGAACCCAATTTCTTCAGCGACGACGAGCAATGGCTGCGGGGAATCGACTGGTATAGCAGCCTCTTCACGGCAGCGCCCGCCGACGCGGTCCGGGGCGAAGCCAGCACCCACTACACCAAGCTGCCCGATCTGCCGCTGGCGGTGCCCCGCGCCCGGGAAACACTCGCCGCGCCGCGCCTGATCTACCTCATGCGCCATCCGATTGAACGGCTTATCTCGCACTACAGCCATCTCTGGCTGGAAAATGGCGTGGCGGAACCGATCGAGCAGGCGATTGCGCGACGTCCCGAACTCGTCGATTATGGTCGCTATGCCATGCAGCTGCGCCCGTGGATCGCCGCCTTCGGCAAGCAGGCGATCCTGCCGATGTTCGCCGAGCGACTGGCCACACAACCGCAACAGGAACTGGAGCGCGCCGCCGCCTTCATCGGCCATCGGGGACCGGTCGCCTGGCGAGCCGATCTGGCGTCGCGCAACGCATCGAGCCAGCGCCTGCGCGACGATCCCCTGCGCGACCGGATCATCGATCAACCGCTGCTGGCCGCTATCCGCCGGACAATGATCCCACAGGCCGTCCGCGATCGCGTCAAGCGGCTCTGGCAGATGCCCGCCCGTCCCGTCCTGTCAGCCGAAACGCGCGCCAGCCTCGCCCAAATCTTCGATCCAGACCTCGCTTCATTGGGAGAGATGCTGGGCTGCCGCCTCGATTGCGCCAATTTCGTCGACGCCGTGCAGGAAAAGCCGCTCGACTGGGCCTGACGTCAGGCCTTGCGCGCCGCCGCCGCCAGTTCGGCGTTGCGGCGGGCCGATGCCGCCAGCGTGTCGCGAAGAAGGGCCTTCAACCGGTCATCGGCGTCGAGGACGTTGAGCCCTTCGCGTGTGCTGCCGCCGGGGCTGGCGACGCGGTCCGCGAGCACGTCCGGCCCTTCATCGGACGTGGCGGCGAGCAGGCCGGATCCCTTCACCGTCGCGGTAGCAAGCCGCAGCGCCTGATCCGCAGGCAGGCCCAGCGCCTCGCCCGCCTGTGCCATCGCCTCGATGAAACGGAACAGGAAGCCGGGTCCGCAACCCGACAAAGCGGTGACGGCGTCGAACAGCCCCTCGTCGTCGATCCATTCTACCAGCCCGAGCGGCGCCACGAGCGCGGCCGCTTCGTCGCGCACAGCCGGCGGCGCATCGGCCGAATAGAGCGCGGTCACCCCTTCACTGATCGAAACGGGAAGGTTGGGCATGGCCCTTACGGTCGATGCCGCGCCAAAGCCATCGCTCAGCGTGCGCGTCTCTACGCCCGCGAGGATCGACAACAACAAACGCGGCGAACGCTGCCTGCTAGCGAAGCTCGGCGTAACGGCATCCAGCTGCTGCGGCTTGACCGCGAGCACGAGAATGTCGGGACCGTCTCCGTCGGCGGGCAGCGTACGGAGCAGATCGACACCGTCCGGCACGTCCGCAACGAACGGATCGATCACGCTGATCTTGCCGTCAAACCCGGCCGCCAGCCAACCGCGCAACATCGCACCGCCCATATTGCCGGCGCCGACGAGCCAGAGGCTCTTGCCCCCCGCCATGGCCTCAGGCCTCGCCCTGGGTATCGATCATCGCCGCAGCGATCGCTTCCTGCGGCGTCTTGTCGCTCCACAGCACGAACTGGAACACCGGGTAGAAGCGCTCGCATTCGTCGATGCCCGCTTCGATCAGCGTCTCTGCCTGGTCCAGGCCCAGCGTGGCATCGCCCGACTGGCTGTCAAGCAGCGCGGCATGGCGAAACAGCACCATCGACGAGCTTGTCCACATCTCGAAATGGCCGAGCCACAGCTGCTCGTTGATCAGCCCCATCGTCTCGTACATCGCACCACGCTTGTCGGCGGTGACGCGAATATCGGGCAAGACGAGGAACTGCAGGACGCGATCTTCCTCGCGCCACACGGCGCGCAGTTCGTACTGCGCCCAGCTCCCTTGGAACTGCGCGACGATTTCTTCGTCCCCCGCGCGCTGATATTCCCATCCCCGCGCGGAGAAATAATGTTCGAGCATATCGATCGGCGCGCTTGCGTCTCGCGCGGACTCGAAATCATCGACGTCCATCAGGGGCTATACTCCGTTGCCCACCAGAGGGTCACTCCGTGGCTCGGAATGCCATGCAATTCAACCCGCAAGGGCCATAAAGCTGTGGATAGCTGTCAGGGCTTCGCCATGCCGGCCGCCGCTTCCAGCGCCGCGATGCGGGCCTTGAGCTCTTCGGCTTCGTCGCGGGCGGCGGCGGCCATCGCCTTCACCGCTTCGAATTCCTCGCGGCTGACGAAGTCCATCCCCGCGATCCACTCGCGCGTGCGCTCCTTGAAAGCGGACTCGGCTTCGCGGCCAACACCGGCCAGCGTCCCCGCCGCGCCGTTCATCAGCTTGACGAAATCGTCGAAAAGGCGGTTTTCGGACTGCATGATCAATTCCTCGTCAAGCCGCGCTGGGCGGCGTCACTCTATGACTATCTGGGTGGTGCCGCCATTGGAAACAAGGGCGCCGCCACTCGGATTGAGTTCATGGATCTGCCAGTTGAGCATCCCGGCAAAGATCAGCCAGGCGAGATACGGGAGCATCAATATCCCCGCAACCGGCCGAATCCGCCAGAAAAGCCAGGTCGCGGCGGACGCCCACAGAAAGATGAAGAGGATCAGCCCGAAGGCCAGCATGATCCTGTGCATGGCGAAAAACACCGGCGACCAGGCCAGATTGAGTCCCAGCTGGATCAGGAACAGCGTGACCGCAACGCCGCGGCCCTTCGCGCCACGGGCATTGAGGATCATCGATAAGGCAACGCCCATCAGGATATAGAGGATCGTCCAGGCCAGGCCGAACGCCCAGCCGGGTGGCATCAGCGCCGGCTTTTCCAGCATGTCGTACCACGGATTGCCCATGCCCGCTCCCGACCCCCGGCCGGACACCGTACCCAGCAGGACGATCGCCGGCACCGTCACCAGCGCCCAGCGTATCCAGGACATCCGCAACTGGCCCGCTGATGCGATCTCACCCATCACTCTGCTCCTCGCCGGCGCGAACCGCGCCGATCAGAAATTCGACATTGCCTTCGGGGCCGGTGATCGGGCTGCGCTCGATTCCCTCCACGGCCCAGCCTTGCGTCTCTATCCACGCCCGGACCTCGGCACAAACGCGCTCATGCACGGTGCCATCCCTGATCACCCCGCCCTTGCCCACTTCTTCGCGGCCGGCCTCGAACTGCGGCTTGATCAGCGCCACCAGCCGACCGCCGGTCCGCACGAACGACAAGGCCGCAGGCAGGACCTTGGCGAGCGAAATGAAGCTGGCATCGCATACGACGATGTCGATCGGCTCGGGGATATGCCCGGGGGTCAGGTGCCGCGCATTGGTCTGCTCCAGCACCACCACGCGGGGATCGGAGCGCAGTTTCCAGGCCAGTTGGTTCGTCCCGGAGTCGACAGCATAGACGCGCGACGCCCCGCCGGTGAGCAGCACATCGGTAAAGCCGCCCGTCGACGAGCCGACGTCGATGGCGACGGCGCCCTCCGGCGACCAGCCGAAATGGGAAAGGCCATGTGCCAGCTTGATCCCCCCGCGCGACACCCAGGGATGATCGCGTCCCCGCACCTCCAGCGGCGCATCGAGCTTCATCGCCTGCCCCGCCTTCTCGATCTTGCGCTCACCCGAAAAGACCAGCCCCGCGAGGATCATGGCCTGCGCCCGCGACCGGCTCTCGACGAGGCCGCGATCCACGAGCAATTGATCGGCGCGGGTGGTGGACAATCTGACCAAACCTGAGGAGAGGCGTCGCAACGCTGATCTGGTGGGCGGTGACGGGCTCGAACCGCCGACCC